>NZ_JXQS01000008.1:0-368339 GCF_000834565.1 Rhodococcus sp. MEB064 | reverse complement strand
GGCACTGACATTCATCGACACACTGTTGAGTTCTCAAAGAACACGCACACACCACCACCACCCACACACAAGCGGGAGGATCCGGGGCAACCGTTCCAGCCTAACCGCGTCCGATCGCCTCGGTCAAGGACCGCGATCGGAGTACGAAGTAGACAGTCATTCGCGCCTCGGGCTTACCATAACTTCAGGCCTTGCGGGCCTGGCTGGTGTCCGTGTCGCTCTGACTTGAAGAAAGTTACGCGACGGATAACAGTGCGTCAAATCCGCAGGTCATCCTTGCGTCGGGGTCACGAACGAGCAGGTCGGACGCATGACGGGCGCCGGCGCCCGGTCAGTCAGAACCTGATCGGCCATGTGACGCCGAACACCGGGACCCATCCGTTCAGGACAGACGCCGCACTCCTGCCATGTTCTTCTTGCCGCGTCTCACCACCAGCCACTCGCCGTGGAGGAAGTCGTCTGCGCCGGCAACCCAGTCCTCTGCACCGATCTTCTGGTTGTTGACCGACACCCCGCCTTCCTTGACCACGCGTCGCGCAGCCCCCTTGCTGTCGCACAACTTGGTCTCGACGAGGAGGTCGACAATCGTCGGGGTCTCCCCCGCGCCGATCTCCGCGACATCGGTCTCCGACAACGCGGCACCGAGAGTCGCAGCGTCGAGATCACGAAGCTCGCCTCGGCCGAACAGCGCGGAACTGGCGAGCTCGACCGCGATCGTGTTGGCCTCGCCGTGAACGAGGGTCGTCATCTCCGCAGCAAGGCGCCGCTGGGCGAGTCGTGCCTGCGGCTTCTCGGCAGTGGCGGTCTCCAGTTCGGCGAATTCGTCACGGTCGAGGAACGTGAACCACCGCAGGTACTTGACGACGTCGGCGTCCGCGGTATTCACGAAGTACTGGTACCAGGCGTACGGCGATGTCATCTCCGGATCCAGCCACAGGCTTCCGCCACCCGTGGACTTCCCGAACTTGGTCCCGTCGGCGGCGGTCACCAGCGGAACGGTCAATCCATGCACCGCATCACCGTCCATCCGACGGGTCAGATCGATGCCGGCGACGATGTTTCCCCACTGGTCCGACCCACCCACCTGCAGTGAGCATCCGTGCTCCCGGTGCAGATGCAGGTAGTCCTGCGCCTGGAGCAGCATGTAGCTGAACTCCGTGTAGGACATGCCGTCCGACTCGAGTCGCTTCTTCACGGTGTCCCGCGCCAGCATCACGTTGACCGAGAAGTGCTTCCCGATGTCGCGAAGGAAGTCGATGGCCGACAGCGGAGCCGTCCAGTCCAGGTTGTTGACGATGACGGCGCCCGCAGGCCCTTCGAAGTCGACGAACCGGGACAACTGACCCTTGATGCGGTCAGCCCACTCGGCGACCGTGTCGGTCGAGTTCATGACACGTTCCCCTACATCCCGAGGATCACCGATCAATCCGGTCGCTCCACCTGCGAGAACGACGGGTCGGTGGCCTGCACGTTGGAAGCGGGACAAGACCAGCAACGGCACCAGGTGGCCTGCATGCAGACTCGGGCCGGTCGGATCGAATCCCGCGTACAGCGTGATCGGGCCGTCATCGGTCGTCGCGGTCGACAACGCGTCGATGTCGGTCGACTGGGCGATCAGCCCACGCCAGGTCAGGTCCTCGATGATGCTCACCGGACGATCTTCCCGTATCCGCGCTGTCAGGTGGACGGCGGCCTCGGTGTCTCGGCCCCCGGAGACTGTGCGCGTGGACTCCGCCGATACGCCGACACGGAGGGCGAATCCGGGAGCCAGAAGCGCCACGGTCTGTCGGCCGCTGTCGACACCCCGACTCGTGGGCCGGACCGGACGTCGGTCGTCACGACGTCGGGTGCGGTGAAGGTGACGTCGGACCCTGCACGGGCGACACGGCACGCATTGTCACCGAGGGAGAGCGCGAGAGTACTGCCGACGTTGCCGGGACCGCGAGCCATACCGGGGATCGGCGCAGCGGGACGCCGACCACGCGCAACAGGGAGACCGGCGATGACCTCACCTGCACGGATGAGGACAGCTCCTGCTGTTCCCTCGGGCCCGCAGACGATGTTGGCGCAGAGATGCATGCCGTAGCTGAGATAGACGTACAACCGCCCGGCCGGCCCGAACATCACAGCGTTCCGGGGCGTCGGCCCGCGGAAAGAGTGTGCGGCCGGGTCCGGCCAGGGGCCGTCGGGGTCACCGCCGTACGCCTCGACCTCGACGACTCGGATCATGACGCCGCGTGACGTCATCACCCCACCCAGAAGCAGACGCGCAGCCGACACCGGGTCGGCCGATGCGAGTGCACTCTCGAGTGAGCTCTCCATCGCCCGTCTCCGACCGACGGTCAGTCGGCGACGGCTGCCGGTTCGACGGCCCTGGCGACGATATCGGCGTGTTCTGCCTCGTCGGCGTCCCGCGCGTCGTCGATCAGCAACACGGGAATTCCGTTCTCGATCGGGTAGACGCGCCGCAGACGCGGGTTGTAGAGCAGTTCGTCCTGGATGAGCAACAGCGGGCCCTTGTCCTGCGGGCAGGCAAGGATGCTGTGAAGGCGAGCATCGACGCTCAACGGGACTCCTCGAATCGGGGTCGGTCGAATCGACCTGACGGATGCCTGCGACCTTACTGCGGAACCGAGAACCGCTCCGCCGCCACTGCCTTGGTGAGCCGCTTGTACTCCCCCGACGACGACGCGAGATACCACGTCTTCACACCCGGCGCCGGAAGACCTGCACTGCGCAGCGCAACGTCGAGAGGACGGAACGCCCGACTGAGCGCGATGTCCTTGACCACGTGCACCAGGTCGGGCCGTTCTGCCGGATCGAGGGCCAACAGCGCCTCCGAAACGGTTGCCGCCGTGAGGTTCTCGCCGGAGCGCACGGTCACAGCACAGATCGACCACTGCGACCCGTGGTCGCCGATTCCGTAGGCGACAGCGAGATCGACCGCGGACGCCTCACCCATGGCGTCGACGATCGGTTGCGGGTAGATCGGACCGCGCGCGGTCGCGACGATGGACCGCTTGTGTCCCAGCAGCCAGTAGTCGCCGCCCTCGTCGCGTCGGAACAGCAGGTCGGTAGGGGTCCACACGTCGCCGGCGCTGAAGACACCTCGCATGAATGCGCCACTGGCGTCGTCCAGGCCGGGGCGCCCGAGAAGAAGCCCCGGCTCCCCTGGTTCGCTCTGTCGCACGAAGCCACGATCGTCCACCAGGTACCGGCCGGAGACCGGGTCGTAGGCAGCGAGCGCGACGCGAGCACTTCCCGGAAGGGGTCGACCCTTGGCGCCGATCTTGGTCCCCGCGACGTTCGCCAGCACGACGTCACCCTCGGTCGAGGCATAGAACTCGAGCACGCGGGCGGGCGCGAGCCGCTCCAGGCTCCGTCGCCACAGGTTGGTGGGCATGCCCGAACCGATCAGCAGGCGGATCGCGTGCTGTCCCCGGTGGGGCAATCCCGGATAGTCGAGCAGTTCTCGCATCATCGTCCAGGTGTAGGAGACGACGGTGACGCCGTAGCGCTGGATCTCGTCGGCGAACCGCTCGGGTTCGAGTCCGCGGGACAACGCGATGCGCGAGCCTCCCACCAGCGCACCACCGACGGCGACCAGGAGCCCGGCCGAATGGTGCAGAGGCGCGAGGCAGTACACGGTGTCGCTACGCGACAGACCCGCGGAACCCGCGGTTCCGAAAGCCGACAATGCCCATCGGTAGTTGGTGATGAACTTGGCGTCGAGTGCATCCTCGGTGCCGCTGAACAGGACGAACGCCAGCTCACGTGCGCGACCGGGGTTGGGTACGTACCACCCTGGCAGTTCCACGGTCGACGGGTCGATCTGCTCGAGGTCGACCACAGCGTCCTCGTCGTCGATGTCGAGAGAACGGGATTCCCCGCCGCCGAGCACGAGGACATCGAGTCCGTAGGCAGCCGAGCCGGCCAGGTTGTCCGGATCGACGATCAGCAGGCTGACGCGGCCCAGCTTGATCGCCGCGGACAGATCCCCGGAGGGTTGCAACATGACGGCGACCGCGCCGATGCGTGACAACGCCGCCACCGCCGCGAGAGCGCTGGGGCGGGTCTCCATCAACACACCGACGTGCATCGCGGGGCGCACCCCGTTGATGATCAGGCCGCGGACGACATTGTCGATGCGCTGGTCCACGGCGGAGTAGGAGTACACGCGATCGTCGAAGACGAAGCATTCGCCCTGACTCGCCCGACGTGCTTGTTCAGCGAGCAGACGACCGAGCGACACCTGTGAATGTGGTTGCAGCTGACCGAGTCTCGCGAGTCGCGGCAACGTGCGCGCCGCCTCGGACGAGATCTCCCGAGATCCACGGACAGCACCGGCGGCCGCCGAGGCGAACCCTCGTCCGAGCCCCAGACCGACCTCCGCGATGGTGGCGGCCGTGTGGACCAGTCGGTTGGCCACCGACACACCGCTTTCCGACGCCGGATGCTCGTCGTACGCCATCTCCTGCGCTTCGATCGGACGCGGCCCCAGTCCCTCGCGCCAGCGGATCCAGGCCGATGTCGTCGGCCACGTCTGCGTTGCCGCAGTGCTTCCGACCACCAGACCGAAGTGGCCCGCACGAAGACCGGCCTCGTACACCTCTGCACGCGGTGCGGCCTTGCGGATACCGCGGACGGCGAGCGGCTGACCGATGTCGTCGACCTCGCCCACGAAGGCGAGAATCGGCATCGTCAGCTCGGCCAGGGACACGACCTTGCCGCGGATGGAGAATCCACCGGTCATCATGCGGTTGTGCACGACGAACTGGGTCAGAAGCTCGGCGACCGCGGGTCCCGACCACGCCACCCAGCCGTCCATCGCCAGGAACCGACGCTGGGATTCACGCGGCAGCAGCGCATCCCGGTCGTGCAGTTGCAGAAGGAAGTCGATACGCGACTTGACCGTCTTCGCCGGGTCCAGGAGTTGGAAGCCCGTGCGCGCCATCCAGTCCGTCACGTCCAGACGGGTGAAGACGTGCTCCGCCAGGAACTCCGCTCCCTTCGTCGCGACGTTGGCCGGGATGCCGAGTGGCAGAGCCGCCAGTGTGTCGACGGGACTTCCGAACGTGATGATGCTGGCGATGTTGCGGCTCGATCGGTAGGCAGCCGCCTGGTAGCAGAACATCCCGCCCTGCGAGTAGCCACCGAGGTGCACGTCGCGCCCCGTGCGGTCGGCGACGATGTCGATGATCTCGCTGATGGCGACGATGTGGTCCGCGAGCGTGCGGTTCCACCCACCCTCTTCGGTGGCCGGAGAACCGAAGTCGACGACCCACGGATCGAGGCCGGCCTCGTGCATGATGCCGACGCCGCCCTGATCGCGGGTCACGTCGTACACGTCGGCGGACATCATCATCGGCGGTACCAGAACGACGGGTGGTCCCGTCTGGTCCGACTCCGGGAAGTAGCGCCGCAGCCGGTACATGCGGTCCCGCGCCACCACGGTGAATTCCGACGGCACGGCGTCGGTCTCGAGCCCCCCGAGTCGGATGACCTCGAGACCGTTCTGCGCCGTCGCGACGACACGTCGCAACGATGTCGCGACCGACCCGGTATCGATACCCAGCAACTGAACTCCTCGACGCGTTCCTGCTCGACCCTCGTGTCCCCCGACGAACTAGGTCGATACGGGCTTAGCGTCTCATACCCGTCCGACGCCGAGAACGGCTCGTCCGGGTACCGCGCGTCAGGCGGATGTCCAGGTCCTCAGATCCGCCGTAAGCCCGACGACGACCGAGATCTGTTCGGCCACTCGAACCGGTGCGGTGCCGCCACGGCTGTCGCGAGATCCGATGGATCCGTCGACGGTCAGGACGGCGCGCACATCCGGGGTCAGCGCGGAATCGATCTCCGCGAACTCGTCGTCCGTCAGCTCGTCGAGTCCGACGCCGCGAGCCTCGGCGCGGCGAACGCAGTCCCCCGCAACCTCGTGCGCGTGGCGGAACGGAACCCCCTGGCGCACCAGCCACTCCGCGATGTCCGTGGCCAACGTGAAACCGGCCGGGGCGAGCTGACGGAGCCGAACGGTATCGAACGTCAGTGTCGAGACCAGGCCGGTGAGGGCCGGAAGAAGCATCTCGAGCTGGAGGACCGAGTCGAACACCGGCTCCTTGTCCTCCTGCAGATCCCGGTTGTACGCCAGCGGCTGCGCCTTCAGCGTCGCCAACAACCCGGTGAGATTGCCGATCAGACGACCCGTCTTGCCGCGCGTGAGTTCGGCGACGTCCGGGTTCTTCTTCTGCGGCATGATCGAACTGCCGGTCGACCACGCGTCGGCAAGCGTCACGTAAGCGTATTCGGGCGTACTCCACGACACGATCTCTTCCGCCAGTCGGGAGAGATCGACCGCCGTCATCGCCAGGACGAACGCGGCTTCGGCGGCGAAGTCGCGGGAACTGGTCGCATCGATCGAGTTCTCCGCCGACCCGCTGAAGCCGAGCTCGGCCGCGATCTTCTCCGGATCCAGGCCCAGAGACGACCCGGCCAGAGCGCCGGACCCGTACGGCGACACGGCCGCACGACCGTCGAAGTCGCGGAACCGCTCGACGTCGCGCAGCAGCGGGTGGGTGTGTGCCAGCAGGTGATGCGCGAGCAGGACCGGCTGCGCCGCCTGGGAGTGGGTCTTCCCCGGCATCGCAGCATCCGGATGTGCGACGGCCTGCTCGGTGAGTGCGCCCACGACATCGAGAACACCGGCCGACACACGACGGACGGCATCGCGGAGCCACATGCGGAAGAGGGTCGCCACCTGGTCGTTGCGGGATCGCCCCGCACGCAACCGGCCACCCAGCTCGGGTCCCACCTGCTCGATCAGTCCACGCTCGAGGGCACCGTGCACGTCCTCGTCGGACTCGGCCGGCCCGAACGCGCCGGACTCGGTGTCGGCGGCGAGCCGATCGAGTCCGGCGAGCATGGCCTCGAGATCCGGGGCAGTGAGCAGTCCGGCCGAGTTCAGCACGCGAGCATGAGCTTTCGACGCCCTGATGTCGTACGGCGCCAGTACCCAGTCGAAGTGTGTCGACTTGCTCAGTGCCGCCATCGCCTCGGCCGGACCCGACGCGAAACGGCCACCCCAGAGAGCGCCGGAATTGGTGCCGTGAGCGGGTGAGGTCACAGGTCCGACTGACCCTGCGCAGCGACGGCCCCGCGATCACGACTCGCTGCGATCTTCGCGGACAGACCGTGCAGCTGCACGAAGCCCTTCGCCGACGACTGGTCGAACGTGTCACCGGCGTCGTAGGTGGCCAGGTTGAAGTCGTACAGCGACTCGCCACTGCGGCGACCGTTGACGACGATCGTTCCTGCGTGCAGCACCAAGCGGATCTCACCGGTGACGTGCTCCTGCGTGTGCTGGACGAACGTGTCGAGCGCACCCTTCAGCGGTGAGAACCACAGGCCGTCGTACACCTGCTCGGCCCACTTCTGGTCGGTGTGGCGCTTGTACCTACCCAGCTCACGCTCGATGGTGACGTGCTCGAGTTCCTCGTGCGCACGGATGAGGACCATGGCGCCCGGAGCTTCGTACACCTCACGGCTCTTGATTCCCACCAGGCGGTCCTCGACCACGTCGAGTCGTCCGACGCCCTGCTTGCCGGCGCGCGTGTTCAGCTCCTGGATGGCCTCGAGCACCGACACCGGACGTCCGTCGATCGCGACGGGACGTCCCTTGTCGAAGGTGAGCACCAGTTCGTCGGGTGCGTTGAAGTTGGCCGTGGGGTCCTCGGTGTAGTCGTAGACGTCCTTGGTCGGCGCGTTCCACAGGTCCTCGAGGAAGCCGGTCTCGACGGCGCGTCCCCACACATTCTGGTCGATGGAGAACGGCGACTTCTTGGTGACGTTGATCGGGATCGCGTTCTCCTCGGCGAAGGCAATGGCCTTCTCGCGCGTCCAGGCGTAGTCGCGCACGGGCGCCAGCACCTCGAGCTCGGGCGCGAGGGTGTTGAAGCCGACCTCGAACCGGACCTGGTCGTTGCCCTTGCCGGTGCAGCCGTGAGCGACGACCGTGCCGCCGTGCGAGCGTGCGTTCTCGACCAGGTGCTTGACGATCAACGGACGGGAGATCGCGGAGACCAGCGGGTAACGGTCCATGTAGAGCGCGTTGGACTGGATGGTCGGGAGGCAGTACTCGTCGGCGAACTCGTCGCGCGCGTCGACGACGACGGCCTCGACGGCGCCGCAGTCGAGGGCGCGCTGACGGATGACCTCCATGTCCTCACCACCCTGACCGAGATCGATCGCGACGGCGACAACCTCCTTGCCGGTCTCGCGGCCGATCCAGCTGATGGCGACAGAGGTGTCGAGACCACCGGAGTAGGCGAGGATGACGCGTTCGGCCATGAGGTATGTGCTCCTTCGTTGTGTTCGATATATGAGCGTGCTGGATGTGGTCAGCGTGCAAGGTGTTCGATGCGGTCCGCGATATCGCGTCCCGACATCGGTTCGCGTGCGATCACGAAGATGGTGTCATCTCCCGCGACCGTTCCCACAATCTCGGGCAGGGACGCACGGTCGAGTGCGCTCGCCAGATAGTGCGCCGCGCCGGGCGGCGTGCGGAGAACGGCCATGTTGGTGCTCGCATCCGTGGAGACGAGCAACTCCCCGAGAAGTCGGGACAGTCGGTCGGTGCCCCCCGACACGCCTCGGACCGGGCTCCCGTCCTCGGGGACCACGTAGACCCCCGCTCCCCCGTCCGCGGCACGGAGCTTCACGGCTCCGAGCTCGTCGAGGTCGCGGGACAGCGTCGCCTGGGTGGCGTCGATGCCCTCCGCTGCGAGCAGGGTCTGCAACTCGGGCTGGGACCGGACCTGGTGCGTCGACAACAGCACGACGATGCGGGCCTGACGCCCCGCGCGTGTGGAGGAGGTCACCGGGCCCGCAGGCTCGGATCGCACCGATCCGGCGTCGTCGACGATCACGGCGTCCGACGACCCGCACGCTCGAGAAGCCAGACCAGGACCGCTTTCTGGGCATGGAGTCGGTTCTCGGCTTCGTCCCAGACGACACTGCGTGGTCCGTCGATGACCGTGTCGCTGATCTCCTCGCCGCGGTGCGCGGGAAGGCAGTGCAACACCAGCGCCTCCGAGTCGGCGTGGTCCACCAGCGCCTCGTTCACCTGGAACGGCCGTAGCGGGCCGACGCGATCGAGGCCGTCGTTCTCCTGGCCCATCGACGTCCAGGTGTCGGTCACCAGAACGTCGGCTCCGGTTGCGGCGGCGACGGGATCGGTGGTGACGGTGACGTTCGCACCGGTCTGTTCACCGCGAGCGCGGGTCGCCGCGAGAACCGCGGCATCGGGAACGAACCCTTCCGGCGCCGCGATCGTGACGTCGATGCCGGCCGTCACGCCGCCGAGCATCAACGAATGCGCCATGTTGTTGGCGCCGTCGCCGAAGTAGGACAGGCGAAGACCCTTCAGCGACCCCTTCCGCTCGGCGAGCGTCTGCAGATCCGCGAGGATCTGACACGGATGGAAGTCGTCCGAGAGCGCATTGACGATCGGCACACTGGCACCGGACGCCATCTGCTCGAGCCGCTTCTGTCCGAACGTGCGCCACACGACGGCGTCGACGTACCGCGAGAGCACCCGGCCGGTGTCCTGCAGAGTCTCCTCACGGCCGAGTTGTGTACTGCGGCCGTCGACGACGACGGCGTGTCCACCGAGCTGGGCGATACCCATCTCGAACGAGAAACGCGTTCGCGTCGAGTTCTTCTCGAAGATGACTCCGACGCCTCGGGGACCTTCGAGTGGTCGCATCGAGAACGGGGCTTTCTTGAGTTCTGCTGCGAGAGCGAGGATCTCCGACTGCTCGTCCGGTGTCAGATCGTCGTCTCGCAGGAAGTGGCGCAGTGTCATGACGTTGCCTCCGTGCTGGTGGCCTGTTCCGCGGCGGCGCGCGATACGCGGTCGAGGACGGCAGGTAGTGCCTGGACGAGGGCCGATGCCTGCTCGTCGGTGATGATCAGGGGCGGGGCCAACCGGATGACGTTCGCTTGCGCGGCATTGACCAGAAAGCCCGCGTACCGGGCCTCGGTCTCCACGTCCGCCGCCACCGGTTCGGTCAGCACGATGCCGAGCAACAGTCCGGCTCCCCGGACATGGTCGACGAGGGGATGCCCGAGGGCCTCGATGTCGTTGCGCAGGTTCTTGCCCAGTCGGTCGGCGCGACTGAGCAGATCGTCCGAGGCGATGGTGCGCAGCACGGCCAACGCCGCGGCGGAGCAGACCGGATTGCCGCCGAACGTGGTGCCGTGCTTGCCGGGGGTCAGCATGCTTGCGGCGCGGCCGATTCCGATGCAGGCACCGATCGGCAGGCCACCACCGAGACCCTTCGCCAACGTGATCACGTCGGGCACGATGCCGAAACGCTGATGGGCGTAGAACCATCCGGTGCGACCGATGCCGGTCTGGACCTCGTCCAGGATCAGCAAGGCGCCGTGTCGCGCCGTGATCTCCCGCGCCGCCGTCAGATATCCCTCCGGAGGAACGACGACACCGCCCTCGCCCATGATCGGCTCGAGGAACACCGCGGCGGTGTTCTCGTCGACGGCAGCCTCCAGCGCAGCGACATCGCCATAGGGGACATGGGACACGCCGCCGGGCATCGGTTCGAACGGTGCACGCTTGTCGGGTTGACCCGTCAGCGCCAGGGCGCCCATCGTCCTACCGTGGAACGCGTTCTCCGCGGCGATGATGTTCGGGCGTCCGGTGAGCCTCGCGATCTTGAACGCAGCCTCGTTGGCCTCGGTTCCGGAGTTGCACAAGAACACTCGCGCGTCACCACCGGCCGCATGACCGAGGTGCTCGAGCAGGTGCTCGGCCAGTTCGATCGACGGCGGAGCCGCGTACAGATTCGACGTGTGCCCCAGGGTCGACAACTGGGCGCTCACCGCGTCGATGATCGCCGGATGCGCGTGACCCAGGATGTTGACGGCGATACCGGCCAGGAAGTCGATGTACTCCTTGCCGTCCGCGTCGGTCACCACCGCGCCCGCGCCGCCGACAAGGGCGACACGGGGCACGCCGTAGTTGTTCATCAACGCATTCGAGAAGCGTTGCTGCAGCATCTCCGTGCTCGTCATGCTCGTCCTCTCGTCGCCAGTTCGTGTTCGCCCTCGTGGACCATGGTTCCGATGCCCTCGCCGGTGAAGAGTTCGAGGAGCACGGAATGTTCGAGTCGGCCGTCGATCACGTGAGCGCTCGGAACGCCACCACGTACGGCGCGCAGGCACGCTTCCATCTTCGGCACCATTCCGGCGTCGAGCGAGGGCAGCAACTCGTCGAGCAGGTCGGCTTCGATCTCCGACACGAGGGAGCCGCGGTCCGGCCAATTCGTGTACAGGCCTTCGACATCGGTGAGCATGACCAACTTCTGCGCGCCGAGTGCCTCGGCCAACGCCGCGGCCGCGGTGTCGGCATTGATGTTGTGCACGACACCGTCGGCGTCGGGCGCGATGGTCGAGACCACCGGAATGCGTCCGGCGGCGATCAGGTCGAGCACCGCACCGGGGTTCACACTGGTCACGTCACCCACCAGTCCGATGTCGGTGGCGACACCGTCGACCATCACCGAGCGCCGGGTGGCGGTGAACAGGTGCGCGTCCTCGCCCGAGATACCGACCGCCAACGGGCCGTGCGCGTTGATCAACCCGACGAGCTCGCGGCCCACCTGCCCGAACAGCACCATGCGGACGATGTCCATGACCTCGGGTGTCGTCACACGGAAGCCGCCGCGGAACTCCCCCACGAGTCCCAGCCGGGACAGCATGGCAGTGATCTGCGGCCCGCCTCCGTGTACGACGACGGGGTGGATGCCTACTGTGCGCAGAAACGCCATGTCGGCGGCGAACGCGGCCTTGAGCCGGTCGTCGACCATCGCGTTGCCGCCGTACTTGACCACGACCACCTTGCCGGTCCACTGCTGCAACCAGGGCAAGGCACCCGCGAGAATGCGGGCGGTCTCGTGCGGGTCGCCGACCGTGTCGTCGGAGCGTGTCATGACGAGTACGCCGAGTTCTCTTCGACGTAGGCGTGCGAGAGATCGGTCGTCCGAATGGATGCGGATGCGGACCCCACACCGAGATCGACGTCGACCGTGATGTCGACGGCCGACAGATCGACGTCGCGAGCACCTGGCGCGCCCATACCGTCGACGCACACGGGACTGCCGTTGAACGAGACAACGATCCGGTCCGGGTCGAGAGCGACCGGTGCGATACCCACCGCGGCGAGTACGCGTCCCCAGTTGGGGTCGGAGCCGAAGAGAGCCGTCTTGACCAGAGAATCTCGCGCGATGGTCCGGGCAGCGACCAGAGCGTCGTGCTCGGACTCCGCTCCCCCCACCGTGATGCGGATACGTTTGGTGACGCCCTCGGCATCGGCCATCAACTGGTCGGCCAGGTCGTCGCACACGGCCAGTACGGCAGCGTCCAACTCCTCCTGCGTCGCCTCGACACCGCTGGCACCGGACGCCAGCAACAGCACCGTGTCGTTCGTCGACGTCGCACCGTCCACGTCCAGCCGGTCGAAGGACATCGCCGTGGCCGCGCGAAGTGCACGATCCAGTCGGTCCGATGTGGCGACGGCGTCGGTGGTGACGACGCAGAGCATCGTCGCCAGCGAGGGCGCCAACATGCCTGCGCCCTTGGCCATTCCGCCGACGTTCCAGCCGTTCTCGTGATGGATCGCGGCTTGTTTGGGCTTGGTGTCGGTCGTCATGATCGCGTACGCCGCGTCGGTACCGCCCGAGATCCCGCCCGCCAGCTCGTGCACGACGGACGTCACGCCGAGCAGCAATTTGTCCATCGGGAGCCGGTCACCGATCAGTCCGGTGGAGCACACGGCGATCTCGCCGGCCCCGGTCTCGGTTCCCCAGTCGCTGAGTGTGGCGGCGAGGTGCTCCGCGGTCCGGTGGGTGTCCTGGAAGCCCGGAGCGCCGGTACAGGCGTTGGCTCCGCCGGAATTCAGGACGACCGCGCGCAGGGCGCCGGACGTCAGGACCCGCTGGGACCACAGCACGGGGGCGGCTTTCACCTTGTTGGTAGTGAAGACTCCGGCCGCTGCGAGGTCGGGCCCCTCGTTGAACACCAGTGCGACATCCGGCCCGCCCTTGGCCTTGAGTCCCGCCGGAACACCTGCAGCCCGGAACCCGGCAGCCGAGGTGACACCCTGCGTCCGGACGAGGACGCCGTGACTCCGGGTGGGTTCTTCCTGCGTCATGGCGCTGTCCCTACGGTCGAGAGGCCGTCGGTCTCGGCGAGACCGAGGGCCAGGTTCATCGATTGCACAGCGGCACCGGCGGTGCCCTTGGTCAGGTTGTCGATCGCGGCGAGCACCACCAGCACGCCGGCGTCCTCGTCGACCGACACCTGGAGGTGGACGGCGTTGGACCCCACCACCGAACCGGTCTGCGGCAGAAGGCCTTCCGGCAGGAGATGGAGGAACGGCTCGTCCGCGCAGAACTTCTCGTAGACAGCGCGCGCGTCGCCGGCCGTGACCGTCGTGGGCGCCGTGCACGTCGCCAGGATTCCCCGCGGCATCGGAGCCAGCACCGGGGTGAAGGAGACGACGACGTCCGTTCCGGCGATCGCCGACAGGTTCTGGCGGATCTCCGGCGTGTGCCGATGTGCGCCGGCTATCCCGTAGGCCCGCACCGACCCCATGACCTCGGAACCCAGCAGGTCGGGCTTCGGGGCCTTTCCCGCACCGGACGTACCACTGACCGCGACGACGGTGACCCTCGGTTCGACGATTCCTGCCGCGACCGCGGGAGCCATCGCGAGCGAGGCTGCGGTGGGGTAACAGCCGGGCACGGCGATACGCGTGGCACCGATGAGCGCGTCCCGCGCGCCGGGGAGTTCGGGCATGCCGTACGGCCAGTGGCCCGCGTACTCGCCGCCGTACCAGCGGTCCCACGCCGACGCGTCGGTCAAGCGGAAGTCGGCACCGCAGTCGATGATCAGCGTCGACTCGGGGAGCTGCTCCGCGATCTCCGCGCTCTTACCGTGCGGGAGCCCGAGGAACACGACGTCGTGGCCGGCCAATTCCTCGCCCGTGGTGTCGACCAGAACCCGATCGGCCAACGGCACCAGATGCGGATGATGGCGGCCGAGCGTCGACCCGGCATTGCCCCCCGCGGTCAGAGCGCCGATGGTCATCCGACCGTCGACGACAGCCGGATGCGCGAGCAGCAGGCGCAGGATCTCTCCCCCTGCGTACCCACTGGCGCCTGCGACGGCGACCTTCCAGCCTGCCGATGTCGATGCACTATCCATACGATGATTATGCACGACGGTGCAAGCTCATTCGTCAGGCGGGTTCAGTGACGCAGTTCAGCTCCCACCGCGTCGGTCGCAGCGGCGACTGCAGCGTCGCGCGCAGCACTCGCTTCGGCCTCCGTGAGAGTACGGTCGGGCGCCCGGAAACGCAGAGCGAACGCGAGCGACTTCCTGCCCTCACCGACCTGCTCACCCGCGAACACGTCGAAGATGCGGATGTCCTCGAGCAGCGGACCGGCACCGGCGATCAACGCCGTCTCCACCGAGGCGGCCGGTACCGAGGCGTCGACCACCACGGCCACGTCCTGCAGGACAGCGGGGAACGGCGAGATCGACGGCGACGGCAACGGCTCGATCGTGGGGACCAGATCCAGATCGATCTCGACCGCGCAGGTGCGCGGCGGAAGACCCGCGCGCTCGAGGACACTCGGATGCAGTTCACCGGCCCACCCCACGACGACGTCGTCGAGAACGATCTCGGCGCACCGACCCGGGTGCCACGGAAGGTGCTGTGCCGCACGGAGTTCGACCTCCACACCCGATGCACCCGCGATGGTGCGCGCGGCAGCGAAGGCGTCCCCCGCCTCGGCCGGACGACCTGCGCCCCACGGCCCGGGTGCAGTGACCGCACCTGACAGAACGACCGCGACATGCAGGGGCTGCACGGGCAGAGACTGTTTCAACGCGGTGATCTCGTCGTCGGTCGGTCGCCGGTCGACGGCCAGGGCGTCGATGGGCCGTGTGCCCTCGCCGGGCTGCACGACCTGCGCGACTGCGAACAGTGCGAGATCGCGCTGACCACGGGAGACATTGCGTTGCGCCGTTTCCAGAAGTCCGGGCAGCAGTGTCGTGGCGAGTTCGGGGCGATCCGCCTCGAGCGGATTGAGAACACGGGTGGTGACACGACGTGGATCGTCGGCATCGAGTCCCCACACGTCGAACACGCCGGCGGGGAGGAAGACGGGAGCGAGAACCTCGACGTGTCCCGTGTAGGCCAGTGCTCGGCCCACGGCGCGACGTCGACGCTGCGACGCGGTCAGTCCGCGGCCTGCGGGCGCCTGCGGGAGAACGGACGGGATCGACTCCAGGCCCTCGAGGCGAAGCACCTCCTCGACCAGATCGGCCGGTTGGCGCAGATCCGGACGCCATGTCGGCGGCGTGACCACCAGAACCCCGCGGCCGGATTCCGAGACGTCGACCTCCACGGCACAGCCCACCTGGGACAGGCGACGAACTGCCGTGCCGTTCGCGTACGTGACGCCGGCGACGCGATCCGGAAGATCCAGTTCCATACGGACGGGGTCCGGCGTCGAGGCGCCGCCCACGTCCGTGAGGAGCGGTTCGACGCGTCCCCCGGCGATCGACGCCAGCAGCGACGCCGCGCGGTCGAGTGCGCGGACAGGCAGGGCCGAGTCGACGACGCGTTCGTATCGTCGACTGGCCTCGCTGGGGAGTTTGTGGCGACGGGCAGTACGGAAGACCGAGAGCGGACTCCAGATCGCCGCTTCGAGCAGAATGTCCGTGGTCTCGGCACCGACCTCGGTCGACGCGCCTCCCATGACGCCGGCGAGCGAGACGACTCCGGAGTCGTCGGCGATCACGACGTCCTCGGGATCGAGCGTGCGCTCCACGTCGTCCAAGGTGCGCAGGGTCTCCCCCGCCGCGGCGCGGCGAACGACCAGTCCACCCGAGAGAGCAGCCGCGTCGAACGCGTGCAGCGGTTGGCCGAGTTCGAGCATCACGTAGTTGGTCACGTCGACAGCCGGAGAGATGGGCCGCACTCCCGACAGCAGCAGCCGCCTCTGGATGGACCACGGCGTCACTGCCGCCGGATCGATGCCGACGACGCGTCGAGCCGCGAATCGCGTCGCGCCCGAGTCGGAGTTCACCTCGACGCTCCACGCGTCACCCTCGGACGCATCGGCGGAGACGACGGGCCAGGACGCGTCGGCGGGGTCGGTGAAGTCGAGATCGAAACCGGATGCGAGTTCCCGACCGAGTCCGCGCACACTCAGCGCGTAGCCGCGGTCGGGTGTCACGTTGACGTCGAACACGGTGTCGTCGGTACCGAGAACCGTGCGGGCATCGTCGCCCGGCCGAGCAGTTCCCTCCGGCAGCACGAGGATGCCGGAGTGGTCGGAGCCGATGCCCAACTCGGAGACCGAGCAGATCATCCCGTCGGACGTCCGTCCGTAGGTCTCCCGTGCAGCGATGGCGAACGGGCCCGGCAGAACACTGCCGGGAAGTGCGGCGACGATGAGGTCACCCTCCGCGAAGTTCCGCGCGCCGCAGACGATTCCGCGCGGCTCGGCTTCCCCCACCTCGACGAGGCAGAAGCGGATCGGCTTCTTGAACTCGGTCAGTTCCTCGATGGAACGCACACGACCGACGACGAGAGGGCCCGTGATCGGGGGCAGAGGGATGACGTCCTCGATCTCGAAGCCCACCGACACGAACCCCGCGTCGAGTTCCTCCGAGGTGACATTCCACCCGGGCGCTGCCTTCTGCACGACCTCGGTCAGCCAGGACTGGGGCACTCGCACGACTTCTCCACTCTTCTTCGCTGCTAGAACGTCTTGTGACCGACCGGAAAGGCTGGATCAGCCCTGCACACCGAACGGCAGGCTGAACCGCACATCGCCCTCGACGATGTCGCGCATATCCGGTATGTCGTTGCGGAACTGCAGCGTTCGTTCGAGACCCATCCCGAATGCGAAACCGCTGTACACCTCGGGGTCGACACCGCACGCCCGCAGGACGTTCGGATTGACCATGCCGCATCCGCCCCACTCGACCCACCCGGCGCCACCCTTCTTGCGGGGGAACCAGACGTCGACCTCCGCGGACGGTTCGGTGAACGGGAAGTAGTTGGGGCGCATGCGGGTACGCGTATCCGGACCGAACAGTGCGCGCGCGAAGGCATCCAGCGTGCCGCGAAGATTGGCCAACGTCAGCCCCTTGTCCACGGCAAGTCCCTCGACCTGGTGGAAGACAGGAGTGTGCGTGGAATCCAGTTCGTCCGTGCGGAACGTGCGGCCGGGGCACACCACGTAGATGGGGAGCTCGCGTTCGAGCATCGACCGCACCTGAACCGGCGAGGTGTGGGTGCGCAGAACCTGCCGTGAGCCTTCGGGCGCGACGTGGAACGTGTCCTGCATGGTGCGGGCAGGATGATCGGGGAGGAAGTTCAGCGCGTCGAAGTTGAAGTGCTCGGTCTCCACTTCCGGCCCCTCGGCGACCTCCCACCCCATGGCGACGAACACGTCCGCGACCTGGTCCGCGATCACGGTGATGGGATGACGCGCGCCCACCGGCCGCCGGACGGACGGCAGGGTGACATCGATCGCCTCCGCCACCAGGACCGCCGCGTCGCGCTCGGCCAGGAGAATCTCGCGCCGGGCGTCGAACGCAACCTTGACCTGGTCACGGGCGGTCTTGACCCGCTTACCGGCGTCCGACCTCTCGGTCTTCGGCAGTGATCCCAGGGCGCGCTGCGCCAAGGCCAGGGGCGCCTTGTTCCCGATGTGGTGGATCTTCGCCTCGTTCAGAGCGTCCACATCGGTCGCCTCGTCGAACGCGGTGCGAGCACGGCCGACGGCCGAATCCAGAGCGTCGTCCGTCAGCAGGACCGCATCCGCTGCCGCCTGATCCGTCGGCGCTGATCCGCCGGTCACGGACTCGCCGTCGTTGCGCTCCACGTCCACACACTCCGTTTCGTCTCGATGTCGCCCGTCCCGTTCCGGGGGACGACGCGTCGGTCGACAAGGTCGACTCGACAGGGCCGATCCTAGGTGATCGGCCCGACGGTTCATCACGCCTCGTGCGCGCCCGGACGCCGTCGATGGACGCGGGCACTGGTGTACAGACACACGGCTGCGGCCGTTGCCAGGTTCAGGCTCTCCGCTCGGCCGTGGATAGGAATCCGGATGCGGTGGTCCGCGGCAGCGGACACCTCGCGGTCCAGCCCGTGGGCCTCGTTGCCGAAGAGCCATGCTGTCGGCCCGGCCAGCACCTCGTCCGCATCGTCCAGGTCCAGTTCGCCGTCCACCGTCGTCGCGACGACCGACGCGCCCGTCGCGCGAACCGCGTCCAGAACTGCCGACACTGACCGCTCCCTCGCGACGGGGAGATGGAACACGCTTCCTGCCGAGGCGCGCACACATTTGCCGTTCAGCGGATCGACGCTGTCGCCGGCGAAGACGACAGCCCCCGCTCCCGCGGCGTCCGAGACACGGAGCACGGTGCCGGCGTTGCCGGGTTCGGCGACGTCGACGGCGACGGTGATCAACGACGGTCGGGACGCCAGAGCCTCCTCGAGGGAAACGACGATCGACGTGCACACGGCGATCAGGCCCGGTGGAGTCACCGTGTCCGACAGCGACTTCGCAGCGCGTTCGGTGATCAGCTGCGGCATGATTCCCGACGCTGCCGCCTGCTCGAGCAGTCCTCGACGCTCGTCGAACCACCTCTCGGTGGCGTACAGCTCACGGACGACACCCGTGGAGACGGCCTCGGACACGGCGTTCTCACCCTCGGCGAGGAAGAGGCCGGTCTTCTTCCGCTCGGCACCCCGCTGGAGCTTGACAGCCGAAACGACCCGCGGAGTCCGCTCGGTGAGCGGTACCGCGGGTCGTGACGGAGAGTCGTCGAAGTGCCTGATCAGGCTGCTTCTCCGGCCGGTGCGTTGACATCGGCGGGCAGTGCTGCCTTGGCGATGGCGACCAGCGCGGTGAACGCAGCAGCATCGGACACGGCGAGCTCGGCGAGGATCTTGCGGTCCACCTCGACCTCGGCGATCTTCAAGCCCTGGACGAAACGGTTGTACGTGATGTCGTTCGCACGAGCTGCAGCGTTGATACGCGTGATCCACAGCTTGCGGAAGTCACCCTTGCGCGCACGACGGTCGCGGTAGGCGTAGGTCAGCGAGTGGAGCTGCTGCTCCTTCGCCTTGGTGTACAGACGTGAGCGCTGTCCGCGATATCCGCTGGACGCCTCGAGAATCGAACGGCGCTTCTTCTGGGCGTTGACCGCCCTCTTTACGCGTGCCACTGGTAAATCCTGTCGATCTGGGGCTCACCGAGCCCGGGTGGGAAAGAAGTCAGATGCCGAGAAGTCGCTTGATGCGCGGCACATCGTTGGGGCTCACGACGGCGACACCGTCGAGGCGACGCGTGACGCGTGAGGACTTGTGCTCGAGCAGGTGGCGGCGGCCGGCCTTCTGGCGCAGGATCTTTCCGCTACCGGACACCTTGAAACGCTTGCTGGTGCCGCTGTGAGTCTTCGACTTGGGCATGAATCCTCAGTTCTGTGTTACTTCGGTCGGTGGAGCTTGCGGAACCGGAACGCTCAGGCGCCCGGCGTGGCTGGTGCAGACGGTGCCTGCGGTGCTGCCTCGGCAGCTTGTGCAGCGTCGACCGTCGACGGCGCGGAGGCCGGCGGCGGCACGGTGGCGCGAGGGGCGTTGGACGCCTCTGCTGCCTTCGCCCTGGTCTTGGCACCCTTGTGCGGCGCCAGGACCATCGTCATGTTGCGACCGTCCTGCTTGGCGGAGGTCTCGACGAAGCCGTGCTCGGCGACGTCCGCACCCAAACGCTGCAGCAGTCGGTAACCCAGTTCGGGACGCGACTGCTCGCGGCCACGGAACATGATGGTGACCTTGACCTTCGACCCGGCCTCGAGGAAGCGGACGACGTGGCCCTTCTTCGTCTCGTAGTCGTGGTCGTCGATCTTCGGGCGAAGCTTCTGCTCCTTGATGACCGTGAGCGTCTGGTTCTTGCGCGACTCACGAGCCTTCTGGGCAGCTTCGTACTTGAACTTGCCGTAGTCCATGATCTTGCAGACCGGCGGACGGGCGTCGGGTGCGACCTCGACGAGGTCGAGATCGGCTTCGACAGCCAGGCGGAGTGCATCTTCAACACGCACGATGCCAACCTGTTCACCGCCAGGTCCGACGAGCCGGACCTCGGGAACTCGGATGCGATCGTTGATGCGGGTCTCAGTGCTGATGGGGCCTCCTCGGTAGTGCGGTGACGGATGGTGGTGCTTGACCCGGCGCCGCGTGCCGTCCTCTACGCACGCGATGCTGGCGCTTGTGATCTCCGACGTCCCTCGGCACCGGTTCGCAGGACGGCTGCACAGCCGCCGAACGACGAGAACCCCGCGCCACGAACGAGTCGTGAACAGCGGGGTCCGGTACCGACCGGTGCACGAATGTCGCCATTCGCGGGCCACCACGCCGTCGGGCGAGGCGACACCACTTCCCGCGCTGGGCGGGAAGGACCGGACCGCTACACGTCGAACCGTGTGGCGGTGGGAGTCGGACTCCACTTGCTGCCTCCGGGCACCGTGTCCGCCGTACGCTGTCGAGCACACGCACATGGACACACCTGAAGGCGGTCGTGGAACAAGAATAACACCACGACCTCCCACACACCGAATCGGTGCGACGCGGGTCGATCTCTGTCGAAGCGCCGTGGCATCGTTTCGGACATGACCACGCACGACGATGCAGCAGAGTCCGGCCGCGAGCCCGACGTTCGAGAATTGGCCGAGGTTCCCGCGGTGGAGGTGATCAGCAGGGCGGCAGTGATGTTGATGAGCTCGGCGGCCGAGAAGCTGGGCCTGTCCGACGCCGATCCGTCCAGCAGCCCCCACCTCGACCTCGACGAAGCGCGCCGCGTGATCACGGCACTGGCCGGACTCGTGACGGCATCCGTCGAATACCTGGGCCCGCACGCGGGACCGATCCGCGAGGGTCTGCAAGCACTGCAGAAGGCGTTCCGCGAGCAGTCCGCACACCCCGATGCGCCCGGCGCCGGGCCCGGCGAGAAGTACACCGGGCCCGTCTACTGACGGAACGTCAGGACACCGCCACCGGCTTGCGCCGTCGGGCCCGCTTCGCGGGGACCGGCGGGGCGGTGGCCGCCTGCAAGGACTCCTGCAGGAACTTGCCGGTGTAGCTCTCCGCCACGGCGGCGATCTGTTCCGGTGTTCCCTCGGCGACCATCGTGCCGCCGCCCGATCCACCCTCGGGGCCCATGTCGATGACCCAGTCCGACGTCTTGATCACGTCGAGGTTGTGCTCGATGACGATGACGGTGTTGCCCTTGTCCACCAGACCGTTGATCACCAGCAGCAGTTTGCGGATGTCCTCGAAGTGCAGTCCGGTGGTCGGTTCGTCGAGGATGTAGACAGTCCGGCCCATCGACCGCTTCTGCAGCTCCGCAGCCAACTTCACCCGCTGCGCTTCACCGCCGGACAGCGTGGTCGCCGGTTGCCCCAATCGCACGTACCCCAGCCCCACCTCGTTCAGAGTCTTCAGGTAGCGGTGAATGGACGTGATCGGTTCGAAGAAGTCGGCGGCTTCCTCGATGGGCATGTCGAGAACCTCGGCGATGGTCTTGCCCTTGTAGTGCACCTCGAGAGTTTCCCGGTTGTATCGCGCACCGTTGCAGACCTCGCACGGCACGTACACGTCCGGCAGGAAGTTCATCTCGATCTTCAGGGTGCCGTCGCCGGAGCACGCCTCGCAGCGGCCGCCCTTGACGTTGAAGGAGAACCGTCCTGGCTGGTAACCGCGGATCTTCGCCTCGGTCGTCGCGGCGAACAAGGTTCGGATCTTGTCGAAGACACCGGTGTACGTCGCCGCGTTCGATCGCGGTGTACGACCGATGGGCGACTGATCGACGCGCACCAACTTGTCCAGCTGGTCCAGCCCGTTAACACGGGTGTGACGGCCGGGGACCTGACGGGCACCGTTGAGCTTGTTGGCCATGACGGTTGCCAGGATGTCGTTGACCAGCGTCGACTTGCCCGAGCCCGAGACGCCGGTCACCGAGGTGAGCACTCCCAACGGGAAACTGACGTCGATGTCCTGCAGGTTGTGCTCGCGGGCACCGATCACGGAGACCTTGCGCTTGGGATCGATCCGACGACGGACCTCCGGGACCTCGATGGCCGAACGACCGGACAGATACGCGCCGGTGAGGCTCTCCGGGTTGGTGAGAAGCGCCTCGTACGTACCGCTGTGCACGACGCGACCACCGCGCTCACCGGCGAGCGGGCCGATGTCGACCACCCAGTCGGACGTCCTGATGGTGTCCTCGTCGTGCTCGACGACGATGAGCGTGTTGCCCAGATTGCGAAGCCTGGTCAGGGTGTCGATGAGACGGCGGTTGTCGCGTTGATGCAGACCGATGGACGGCTCGTCGAGCACGTACAGAACGCCGACCAGACCGCTGCCGATCTGCGTGGCCAGGCGGATGCGCTGAGCTTCTCCACCGGACAGCGTTCCTGCGGCTCTCGACAGCGTGAGGTACTCGAGTCCGACGTCGAGCAGGAACCCCAGCCGGGCCTGGATCTCCTTGAGCACCTGGCCGGCAATGGCCTCCTCACGCGGACCGAGCGTGAGCGTGTTGAGGAAGTTCGAGCACTCCGAGATCGAGAGCGCGCAGACGTCGGCGATCGACTTGTCGCCGAAGTTCCCGGCGGCGATGGTGACCGACAGGATCTCCGGACGGAGGCGAGCACCCTGGCAGACCGGGCAGTCGACCTCGCGCATGTACCCGTCGTAGCGTTCCTTCATCTGCTCGGACTCGGTCTGGTCCATCCGGCGATGCAGGAACGGCATCACGCCCTCGAACTCGGCGTAGTACGAGCGAGTGCGGCCGTACCGATTCTTGTAGCGGACGTGTACCTGATGCTCACTGCCTTCGAGGACAGCTCGCTTGACCTTGGCGGGCAGCTTGCGCCACGGCATGTCGATGTCGAAGCCCATCGCGTCGGCGAGCCCGGACAGCAGCCGGCCGAAGTACTCGGACGTCTGACCCATCGACCACGGTGCGATCGCACCGTCGGCGAGGCTCAGATCCGGGTCCGGGACGACCAGCTCCGGGTCGACTTCCTTGCGGATTCCGAGACCGACGCACTCGGGGCAGGCGCCGTACGGAGAGTTGAACGAGAACGCACGGGGTTCGAGCTCGTCCACCGAGAGCGGATGTCCGTTGGGGCAGGCGAGACGCTCCGAGAAGCGGCGCTCACGGTCGGGCGCGTTCTCCTCGCGGTCGACGAAGTCCAGGACCAGGATGCCGTCGGCGAGCCGTAGAGCCGTCTCCACCGAGTCGGTGAGGCGCTGCTTGGACGACGCCTTGACCGTGAGGCGATCCACCACGACCTCGATGTCGTGCTTGTCCTGCTTCTTGAGCTTGGGCGGATCGGTGAGCTGGTGGACCGTGCCGTCCACGCGGATCCTCGAGTAGCCCTGTGTGTTCAGCTGCTCGAACAGGTCGACGAACTCACCCTTGCGGGTACGCACGACGGGCGCGAGGACCTGGAAGCGGATGCCCTCCTCCATCGCCAGCACCTGGTCGACGATCTGCTGGGGCGACTGCTTGGCGATGCGCTCGCCGCACTGCGGGCAATGGGCGGTGCCGGCACGCGCGTACAACAGTCGCAGATAGTCGTACACCTCGGTGATGGTTCCCACGGTCGAGCGCGGGTTGCGGTTGGTCGACTTCTGGTCGATGGACACCGCCGGGGACAGACCCTCGATGAAGTCCACGTCCGGCTTGTCCATCTGGCCGAGGAACTGCCGCGCGTACGCCGACAGCGACTCGACGTAGCGCCGCTGCCCCTCCGCGAAGATGGTGTCGAACGCGAGACTCGACTTGCCCGATCCGGACAGACCGGTGAACACGATGAGACTGTCCCGAGGGAGGTCGATGTCGACGCCCTTGAGATTGTGTTCACGCGCGCCCTGCACTACCAGGCGATCCGCCACGGTTGTCCTTTCCTGGTGTCACGACCCGATCGGGTCGTGAACTCGTCTGTTCACTCTTGTCGGACGTGTTCCGGCGCCGCCGAGAACTCGTGCCCACACACAGTGCGTGCGTACACGGAGTTCGTACAAGACGGGCTACACGACCATATGCCGCACCACCGACAGGTTCGGACCGTCGCGGCGTCCGCGCTCGACCGGTGAGACGTGGGTAATCTCACCTCATGGACTCTGCCGCACCGACCATCTCCGACGACTACACCGGTGAGGTGACCGCCGGAACGGGGTCGCAACGTCGCACGCTGTCACACGCGAGCATCGTCAAGACCTCGGTGGGCCCGATGGACAACAACGCCTATCTCGTCGTTTGTTCCTCGACCGGCAAGTCGTTGCTCATCGACGCCGCCAACGAGGCCGGCACACTGCGGTCGGTCGTGACGGCCGTCGCTCCCGACGTGTCGATGATCGTCACCACCCACCAGCACTTCGACCACTGGCAGGCCCTGGCGGAGGTCGCCTCGGCTACGGACGCGCCGTCCGCGGCTCATCCCCTCGACGCCGACCCTCTCCCCGTTCCGCCCACCCGCCTGCTCGAGGACGGCGACACCGTCGAGGTCGGCGACGTCTCACTCGACATCATCCACCTCCGCGGGCACACGCCGGGGTCCATCGCCCTGGCGTTGACCGACCCCGCGGACGGCCGGGTCCATCTGTTCACCGGGGACTCACTGTTCCCGGGCGGTGTCGGAAAGACCGACGGGGACGCGAACTTCGCCTCGCTTCTCGACGACGTCGAGTCCCGGATCTTCGGCCGGTACGACGACAACACGGTCGTCTATCCCGGTCACGGCAAGGACACCACGCTCGGGGTCGAACGCCCGCACCTGCACGAATGGCGAGAGCGCGGCTGGTGACCCGTCACAACGGATGCCGGTCGGCACGTCGACCGGATTCAAGCCATGGCCGCAGGGGTATGGATACAGTTCGACCTCGGGTGCGGTGCGCCCGAGTACTTGTTCAGACCACAGCCGCAACGCAGGAGGCTCAGTGATTGTCCGCCGGATCGCCCGACCGATGCTCGCATCGATATTCATCGCAGGAGGCGTGGATGCACTGCGCAACCCCGCCGGAAGGGCCCAGGCCGCGAAGCCACTCATCGAGAAGAGCCAGGACGCTCTTCCCGACGAGGTGACGCAGAACGTTCCCACCGACCCCGAGACCCTGGTGAAGATCAACGCCGGGGTGCAGATCGGCGGAGGGCTGCTGCTCGCGACCGGTCGCGCACCGCGCCTCGCGTCGACCGTGCTCGCCGGCAGCCTCGTTCCCACGACCCTCGCGGGCCACTCGTTCTGGAACGAGACGGACCCGGCGGCCAAGGCGCTGCAGCGCACGCAGTTCATCAAGAACGTCAGCCTCCTCGGCGGCCTGCTCATCGCAGCCGTCGACACCGAGGGCAAGCCCTCCGTCGCATGGCGCGGCCGCAAGGCGGCCAAGCAGGCCAAGATCGCCGTTGCCGGCGCCCTGCCCCTGGTCTCCTCCTCGGACAGCACCGAGACACTCGCCCACGCCGGCGAGCGCGCGAAGGAACTGGCCGGCGTTGCCGCCGAGCGGGCACAGCCCCTCGTGGAGATCGCGTCGCAGCGTGGATCCGAGCTGGCGGAGGTCGCGCAGGATCGCGGCGGCAAGCTGGCCGAACTGGCCAAGGAACGCAGCTCCAAGTGGGCCGATCTGGCGGCCGCACGCGCGTCGGAGTTCGCCGACGTCGCCCAGGATCGCGGAAGCAAGTATGCCGAGATCGCTGCGGCACGCGGTGCGGAACTGGCCGAGAAGGCCAAGAGCGACGGAAGCGACCTCGTCGACAAGTACGGCAAGAAGGCTCGTAAGCAGGCCAAGAAGTCGGGCAAGGACGCGCGGAAGCAGTTCGATGCCGCTCGTAAGGATTACAAGAAGCAGTACAAGGCCACCAGCAAGGACGCTCAGAAGCAGTTGCAGCAGTCCCTGAAGGATGCCGAGAAGCGCGCGAAGGCTGCGCGCTCACAGATCGAGGGCACGGTGCATCAGTACATCTGATCCACAGTTCGGCGCAACGGCCGGTGTACCCGAGGATTCGGGTGCACCGGCCGTTGTCGTCGGATGCCCGTAGACTTTTCTGGCGCTTCGATGCACCTTCTCGATGCGTGACAGTCCGCTTCACCCGCCCCACTCTCGCTCAGGAGAACATGTGCCGGATCAGGGCACCTCGACACACGCGCAGGACACCGACCTCGACGTGGAACAGCAGCGCGTCACACTGCTCTACGACCGCCTCGACGCTCTCCGCGACTACGCGAAGAACCGGTTGAGTGCGGTACTGCTGCAGACCGGTGGGACACCGCAGGCCCGCAGCGAACGTGAATCGTTCTCCGCCCTCTACAACGACGACATCGCGAAGTACGACGCCTCCGAGAACGGCCTCTGCTTCGGCCGTATCGACGTCGAGGACGACGCACCGCGGTACATCGGTCGCGTCGGCATCCTCGACGAGGACAACGACTACGAGTCCTTGCTCTACGACTGGCGTGCGCCGATGGCCCGCCCGTTCTATCTCGCGACACCCGCCGCTCCCGAGGGGGTCGTCCGCCGACGCCACATCAGGACTCGGAGCCGCCGCGTGACGGGCGTTGCGGACGAGTACCTCGACCTCACCACCGCGCAGCAGGCCGGCGTCGACACCGGGTCCGACGGAGTCGCCGGTGAGAGCGCGTTGCTGGCAGCGTTGAACGCTGCCCGGACCGGTCAGATGAACGACATCGTCGAGACGATCCAGCGCGAGCAGGACGACATCATCCGGTCCACGCACCGGAGCGTGCTGGTGGTGCAGGGCGGACCCGGTACGGGGAAGACCGCGGTGGCGCTGCATCGAGCGGCCTACCTGCTGTACACGTACCGCCAGCAGCTGGACAAGAGCGGCGTGCTGATCATCGGCCCCAACAGCACGTTCCTGGACTACATCGGGCAGGTACTTCCCTCGCTGGGTGAGACCGGCGTCCTGCTCTCCACCATCGGTGATCTGTACCCCGGGATCGACTCGAGCCGGGAGGACACGGCTCGTGCAGCCGAGCTCAAGGGCTCGCTGACGATCGTCGATGTCCTGACCGCCGCTGTGCGCGATCGTCAGGAGCTCCCCGCGGAGCCGCTCCACGTCGACTTCGACACGTACACGCTGCGCATCGACAAGAAGATGGCGACACGGGCCCGAGGTCGCGCACGGTCGTCCCGGCGACCTCACAACCTGGCTCGCCCCATCTTCGTCTCGACCATGGTCGACCTGCTGGCCGACCAGTTCGCCGCGATCGTCGGCGGCGACGTGCTCGACGGGTCCAATCTGCTCAGCCGCGACGACATCGCCGACATCCGTGACGAGATGCGTGAGAACACGGATTTGATGGCCGCGGTGGGAGGGCTGTGGCCGGAGCTGACCGCCCAGGACGTCCTGGCCGGTCTTCTCGCATCACCCGGACGATTGAGGACGGCAGCGCCTCGACTCTCGCCCGACGATCGAGCCGCGCTCGAGCGATCGGACGACGGTCGGTTCAGCGCTGCTGACGCACCACTGCTGGACGAGCTGGCGGAATTGCTCGGTATCGACGACGCGGCGGAGCGTGAACGGGAGCAGAAGAAGTGGCGCGCCCAGATCGAGGATGCGCAGGGCGCACTGGACATCTTGACGGGCTCTGCCCCGCAGGATCTCGAGGACGAGCTCGACCCGGAGATCCTGATGGCGTACGACCTCATCGATGCGGATCGACTGGCGCAGCGACAAGGTCACGGTCGGCGCCTCACCGCGGCGGAACGTGCCGCGGGCGACCGGACGTGGACCTACGGACACGTGATCGTCGACGAGGCGCAGGAGCTCTCCGAGATGGCGTGGCGAATGGTGATGCGCCGCATACCCAATCGATGGATGACCTTGGTGGGCGACGTCGCGCAGACGGGCGATCCCGCGGGAGCGTCGTCCTGGCAGGACGTCCTGGGTCCGTACGTCGCGCAGCGATGGAAACTCTCCGAGCTGACCGTGAACTACCGCACCCCCGCCGCGATCATGGAGATCGCTCACCGTGTGCTCGCAGAGCTGGATCCGACTGCGTCCATCCCCAGATCGGTACGCGACAACGGTGAGATCCCCCGCGCTGATCACGTCCCGCAAGCAGACGTTTCCGCGGCTGTGCGACGACGGGTCGACGCGCATCCGCGACCGGGCATGTCCGCAGTGCTCGCGCCGGCGGAGCTGGTGCCGTCTCTCTCACACCTGGAATCGGAGTCGGTGCGCGTGTCGACGGTCCGAGATGCGAAAGGCCTCGAGTTCGACTCGGTGCTGCTGGTCGAACCGGCGCGCATCGTCTCGGAGTCGTCTCGCGGACTCAACGACCTGTACGTCGCGCTCACCCGCGCGACTCAGCGCCTGGACATCGTCCACAGTTCGCCGCTACCCACCGTGCTCGGGCCCATCACCCCGTTCGACCAGTGAGCCGTTCACTGTGCGACCTACTCGCACAGTGAACGGCTCCAAGGGGCTTCGACCGTGATCAGTGCGTGGTGTGGACGATAAGGACGTCGCAGCGCGCCTTACGCGCGGCGTCCGAGGGCACCGAGCCGAGCAGTCGACCTGTCAGCGAATTGAGTCCCCGGTTGCCCACCACGAGCAGGTCGGCCTTCACCTCTCCGACCAGTTCGAGCAGCGAGTCGACAGGATTGCCGACCACCGGGCGCTCTTCGATGGAGGACGCTCCGGCAGCGACAGCACGTTCCTTCGCGGTACGCAGAATCTCCTGCGTCGGAGCGGATCCCGTGATCTGGTAGGCATCCTCCTTCAACGCATCCGCATCCTGCGAGGACGACTTCGAGTCCGCAGGGTAGTAGGCACAAGCGATGTAGAGCGTCGCGTCGGAATCCCCCGCCAGCGCTGCTGCTTTCTCGACGGCCCGCAGTGACGAATCGGATCCATCGGTTCCGACGACGACGTTGCGGTAAGCGCTCATACATTCCTCCAGTAGTCATGTCCCGACTGTGATCGGGGGTCGATTCGAGACATTAGTCGCAGCGGGTACCGACCGACGCAGCTTCCGGCCGAAAGCACGTGTCGTCACCCTCGCCTACATTGAACGAATGCCACGCCTGCGAATCCGGTTGCCCGGACGTGCCTCGACGCTCGGCCGACCGGCGGTGATCGCTGTCGCCGTTCTGCTGGTCGTCGTCGTCGCGGTGGCCTCGTTCGTTCTCCTCCGTGACACGGACAGCGCTCGCAGTGCAGTGCGGACCGAGGAGTCCGTTCGTTCCCTGCCCGAAAGTCCGGGAAGCAGCGCCACCGTGGACATCGACACCACGCTCTACCTTCCCCAGACGTCGGCACCGGCCCCGGCGGTTCTGCTCGCACACGGATTCGGTGGTGACAAGAACTCCGTCGCCGACCAGGCTCGCGATCTGGCGTCACGTGGTCTCGTCGTACTCGCGTACAGCGCTCGCGGATTCGGAGCCAGCACGGGAACCATCGGACTGAACGACCCCGATCGCGAAGTGGCGGACGCACGGGGCCTCATCGACTATCTGGCCACGCGGCCGGAGGTCCAGCTCGACGCTCCCGGCGATCCCCGAGTCGGCGTCGCCGGCGGATCCTACGGTGGCGCACTGGCTTTGATGGCCGCCGGAACCGACCCCAGAATCGACGCCGATGCCGCGTCGATCACGTGGAACGACCTGAATCAGAGTCTCTTCCCGAACTACGCCGTGCCGGGCGACACGGCCGTGGACGGGTCGACTCCCGCTGTCTCCGCGGGCAGTGACGCGGGCGTCCTGAAGCGGGGATGGGCAGGCATCTTCTTCGGAGCGGGCGCCGCTCCGGCCCCCGCAGCCGAGGGAGCCCCCGAACCGACGTCGTCCCCAGCCGGAGCATGCGGACGCTTCGCGCTCCAGGTATGCCTGGCGTACGCGGACTCCGCGGTGAGCGGCCAACCGTCGGCTGCCACCAGCGAACTCCTCCGCGCTCGGTCCCCCATCTCGTTCGCATCGTCGATCACCGCACCGACGCTGTTGGTCCAGGGCCAGCGCGACACGCTGTTCGGGCTCGACCAGGCCGATGCGACGGCTCGTCAGATCGCCGCTGCCGGGGGGTCGGTACAGGTCCGTTGGTTCGACGGTGGCCACGACGCGGGCGGCACCGACGCCGTCGCGGACGGTGCAGTCGCCGACTTCCTGATGCAACACCTCACCGGTGATCGCGATGAGGCTCCGTCCTCACCGGCTCCGTTCACCTACGCCTTGGCCGGTGACCCCACCGACCAGGGAGATCGCGCCCGCGATCTGACGGCTACCGACTACCCGGGTCTGTCCTCCGACACCGCCGAGTCGCCCACCACTCGCGAAGATTTCGCGCTCACCTCCACGACGGGCACCGACACGCAGACGATCATCCGGCCTCCCGGCGCATCGCCGTCGGCGTTGACATCCCTGCCGGGTGTCGGATCCGCGTCCGCACTGGGCGGGGCGGCCGCCCTGGCGGGTGGCGCAGCGAGCGCCCTGCTCACCGGGGACATCCCCGGACAGACCGCGTCGTTCGCGACCGAACCGTTGACGTCCTCGTACACGATCACGGGTACATCGTCGGTCGGCGTCACCGTGGGTCCGACCGCAGCTGCGTCCGGCACCGTACTGTTCGCCAAGTTGTACGACGTGGCCGACGACGGTCGACGCACCCTTCCCGAGGGCCTGGTCTCCGCGTTCCGGGTACCGCCGTCGGACACACCGACGACGGTACGAGTCACGTTGCCGGGCATGGCATATCAGGTAGCGGCGGGCCATCGCGTCGAGGTGGCGTTCTCCACCACCGATCAGGCCTACGCGGTTCCGCTCGATCCGGCAGCGGTGTCGGTCACCCTTGCGGACGCGACGCTGTCCCTGCCGTCGGTGCCGGCCGAGAACACCGAGTCGACGTTCCCGATCGTTCCCGTCGTGGGTATCGCCGCACTCGCACTGCTCGTCGCAGCGCTCGTGACCGCCACGTCGATCACGGCGCGCAAGCGCACCGTCGCCGAGGTGGACGAATCTCTGCGTGACGTTCCGCTGGTCATCACCGATCTGGCCAAGAGCTACGCCAACGGGTTCCGCGCTGTGGACGACGTGTCGTTCCGAGTCGGCGCGGGTCAGGTTCTTGGTCTTCTCGGTCCGAACGGTGCGGGTAAGACGACCACACTGCGCATGTTGATGGGTCTCATCACCCCGTCTGCCGGCGAGATCCGCGTGTTCGGCCATCTGGTCACCCCCGGTGCACCGGTGCTGTCCCGGCTCGGGTCGTTCGTCGAGGGATCGGGGTTCCTCCCCCACCTGTCCGGCATGGAGAACCTCGATCTGTACTGGCGAGCCACCGGCCGACCCGCGGAGGACGCTCATCTCGAGGAAGCGCTCGAGATCGCCGACCTGGGCTCGGCCATCCACCGCAAGGTCCGGTCGTACAGCCAGGGCATGCGGCAACGCCTCGCCATCGCACAGGCGATGCTCGGACTTCCCGACCTGATGGTCCTGGACGAGCCGACCAACGGGCTCGATCCGCCCCAGATCCGCACCATGCGTGACGTCCTGATCCGGTACGCACAGACGGGCAGGACGGTTCTGGTCAGCAGTCACCTGCTGGCCGAGGTCGAGCAGACGTGTACGCACGTCGTCGTCATGAACAAGGGAGTCGTGATCAGTTCCGGAACAGTGGACGACCTCATCGGCGCCAGCGGTCCCGTGGAGTTCCGCGTCGACCGGGTCACGGACACGGTGGCCCTGCTGCGAGACATCGACGGCATGGGCGAGGTCACCGAGGTCGAACCCGCGGGCACCGTCAAGGCGCAACTGGGAACACTCGATCCCGCAGTCGTGATCAGGGCCCTCGTCGACGCCGGCATCGGTGTGTCGTCCGCGGCCCGATCGACGCGTCTCGAGGACGTGTTCCTCGACCTCGTGCACGACGACACGGATCCGCTGAACGCCGCTGCACACGAAGGGGTGGGGGTATGAGCCGCGACGAGTCTCTCGCGACGTCCGGGTCGGCCGTGACGCCGGCGCACCTCGACGGCCGTGTTGTCGGCTACGACGCGTCGTCGACGTTGTCGGTCCGCACCGAGATCACCCGCCAGTTCACTCGCCGCCGGACGCAACTGGCGCTCGGGTTCCTGGCGCTGCTCCCGGTCATCATGGCGATCGCGTTCACCGTCGGCGGATCGGACTCCGCCACGGCGAGCGGCAGTCTGATCGATCTGGGGACGCAGAGCGGTGTGAACTTCCTCGTGTTCGCGCTGTTCGTATCGGTGGGATTCCTGCTCATCGTCGTGGTCGCGCTGTTCTTCGGAGACTCGATAGCCAGCGAGGCATCGTGGTCGAGTCTGCGGTACCTGCTCGCGGTCCCGGTGCCGCGTGGACGGCTGCTCCGTCAGAAGGCCGTCGTGTCGACGATCCTGTCGCTGGCCGCCTTGATGACGCTCGTCCTGGTCTCACTGATTCTGGGCAGTGTCCTGTACGGCGTGGGGTCCCTGGTGTCGCCGTTCGGCGATGCACTTTCCTTCGGATTGTCGATCGGACGGCTGGCCATCGGCGTCGTCTTCATCGCCATCAATCTGAGCTGGGTGGCCGGGCTGGCGTTGGCCCTGTCCGTCACGACGGATGCACCGCTCGGGGCGGTCGGTGGCACGGTGATGGTGTCGATCCTCGCGCAGATCCTCGATCAGATCACCGCGCTCGGTTCGCTGCGCAACTTCCTGCCCGGTCACTACTCGACATCGTGGACGGGGGTTCTGTCTCCGACGTTGGCGTGGAACGACTTGCTGGACGGCGCATTCTCGTCCCTGGCCTACGCGACGGTGTTCGGGATCATCGCGTGGCGACGCTTCGCCACGAAGGACATCACGAGCTGACACGACGAAGCCCGGTACCGATGTGTCGGTACCGGGCTTCGACGGTTCAGGACAGGCCCGCGGCGTCCATTCCGCGAAGTTCCTTCTTCAAGTCCTGGATCTCGTCGCGCAGGCGCCCGGCGAGCTCGAATTGCAGTTCGCGCGCCGCGTTCATCATCTGGTCGGTGAGCTGCTTGACCAGGTCCGCCAACTCGGCGCGGGGCATGGTCGAGACGTCGCGTCCCTCCACGACACCGCTGCTTCCGGTGCGGCCCGCCTCGCCGGGCGCACGACGTCCACGGCTGGCATTGCGGCCCGACCCGCCGATGTCGACATTCGCCTCGGTGTCCTCGGCCTCCTCGTAGACCTGGTCGAGGATGTCGGCGATCTTCTTCCGCAGCGGCTGAGGGTCGACCCCCATCTCCAGGTTGTAGGCCACCTGCTTCGCACGGCGCCGATCCGTCTCCTCGATCGCGTACTTCATCGAGTCGGTGATCTTGTCCGCGTACATGTGCACCTGGCCGGACACGTTTCGAGCCGCACGGCCGATGGTCTGCACCAAGCTGGTCCCGCTGCGCAGGAACCCTTCCTTGTCCGCGTCGAGGATTGCCACCAACGAAACCTCCGGAAGGTCGAGACCTTCACGCAGCAGGTTGATGCCGATCAACACGTCGTACTCGCCGAGTCGCAGCTGACGAAGCAGCTCTACACGACGCAGGGTGTCGATGTCCGAGTGCAGGTACCGCACACGGATGCCGAGCTCGAGGAGGTAGTCGGTCAGGTCCTCGGCCATCTTCTTGGTCAACGTCGTGACCAGGATGCGCTCGTCCTTCTCGGTGCGCTGCCTGATCTCGTGGACCAGATCGTCGATCTGGCCCTTGGTCGGCTTGACCACGATCTCCGGATCGACCAGCCCGGTCGGGCGGATGACCTGCTCGACCACCTCGCCGCCGCTCTGCCCCAGCTCGTACTTGCCGGGGGTGGCCGAGAGGTACACGGTCTGTCCGATGCGCTGCGTGAACTCCTCCCACGTCAGCGGCCGGTTGTCCGTCGCCGACGGCAGCCGGAATCCGAACTCGACGAGGTTGCGCTTGCGCGACATGTCGCCCTCGTACATGGCGCCGATCTGCGGCACCGTCACGTGGGACTCGTCGATGACCAGCAGGAAGTCGTCCGGGAAATAGTCGATCAGCGTTGCCGGCGCCGTCCCCGCGGGACGACCGTCGATGTGCCGGGAGTAGTTCTCGATGCCGGAGCAGAACCCGACCTGCTTGATCATCTCCAGGTCGTACTGGGTCCGCATACGCAGCCGCTGCGCTTCGAGCAGCTTGCCCTTGCCCTCGAGATCGGCGAGACGCTCCTCGAGTTCGGCTTCGATGTCGCGTACCGCCCGCTCCATGCGCTCGGGCCCGGCCACGTAGTGCGTCGCCGGGAAGATGCGCACGGTGTCGACCTGGCGCACCACGTCACCGGTGAGCGGATGGAGGAAGTACAGCGCCTCGATCTCGTCGCCGAAGAATTCGATCCGGACGGCAAGTTCCTCGTAGGACGGAATGATCTCGACGGTGTCGCCGCGCACTCGGAACGATCCGCGGGTGAACGCCATGTCGTTGCGGGTGTACTGCACGTCGACCAGCAGCCGGAGGAACTTGTCGCGAGGAACTTCCTGGCCGACCTCGAGGTGGACGGAGCGATCCACGTACGACTGAGGCGTGCCCAGACCGTAGATGCACGACACGGAGGCGACGACCACCACGTCACGACGTGAGAGCAGATTTGCCGTCGCGGAGTGCCGGAGCCGCTCGACGTCGTCGTTGACCGACGAGTCCTTCTCGATGTACGTGTCGGTCTGGGCGATGTACGCCTCGGGTTGGTAGTAGTCGTAGTACGAGACGAAGTACTCGACGGAGTTGTTCGGCAACATTTCCCGCAGCTCGTTGGCCAGCTGCGCCGCCAACGTCTTGTTGGGGGCCATCAGCAGCGTCGGGCGCTGCACCTGCTCGATCAGCCATGCCGTGGTGGCCGATTTACCGGTACCCGTCGCGCCGAGAAGGACGATGTCCTTCTCCCCCGCCTTGACGCGCTTGGTGAGCTCTGCGATGGCGGTCGGCTGGTCTCCGGCCGGCGAGTATTCACTGACTACCTCGAAGGGCCGGTCACTGCGCTCGATGTCGCCCACGGGGCGGAACTCGGAATGCGCGAGGACGGGTTGTTCAGCTGCAAAAGCCATGTGTCCAGAGTAGGCCCGACCACCGACAAACTCTGCGGGCGTCGTCACTCCCCCGTCTGCGCTGTCGGACCCGAGCGCAACAATGGCCTCATGCTGCTCGCACGCGTCGTCGACACCTCGGCCGCCGTCTCCGCCACCCGCTCCCGCAAGGCCAAGGTGCTCGCCCTGTCGGCCTTGCTGTCCGAGTGCGACGTCGACGAGGTACCGCTGGTCACCCGCTATGCATCGGGGTCGTTGCGCCAGCGTCGGACCGGCCTCGGGTGGCGGAGCGTCGCCACGCTCCCGCCCGCGTCGACCGTGCCCGCGCTGACGGTGGATGCGGTGGACACAGCCTTCGAGGCCATCTCGTCGATGTCCGGTCCTGGATCGCAGGCCACCCGCGCGGCGGCCGTCACCGCACTGTTCGCGGCCGCGACCGACACGGAGCAGACGTGGCTGCGCGGCGTGGTCACCGGCGAGGTCCGCCAGGGCGCACTCGACGCCCTCGTCCAGGAGGCCGTGGCGTCCGCTGCGGGTGTTCCACTTCCGGCGGTCCGTCGTGCGGCCATGTTGTCCGGGTCGACCGTCGACGCGGCCACTGCGGCCTTCTCCGGCGGGGAGGAGGCCCTCGGCGCGGTAGGACTCACCGTCGGGCGGGCCGTGCTGCCCATGTTGGCCTCGAGTGCACCCACGGTGGCGGACGGTGTGGTCAAGGCTGCGGGCGCAGCTGGTGGCCCGGTCGCTCTGGACACCAAGCTCGACGGAATCCGCATCCAGGTCCACCGCCGGGAGGACGAGGTCCTGATCACCACTCGCAGCCTCGACGACATCACGGCTCGGCTGCCCGAGGTCGTCGACATTGTTCGTGCGCTGCCCGTGTCGTCGGTCGTCCTCGACGGAGAGGCCTTGGCCCTCGACGGGAACGGGCGGCCTCGGGCCTTCCAGGACACCGCGTCGCGCACGGCGCAGTCCACCGGAGTCGTGGTCACGCCGTACTTCTTCGACATTCTTCATCTGGACGGCGACGATCTGCTGGATCGGCCGCTCGAGGAGCGCGTCGCCGTCCTCGACGCGCTGGTGCCGCCGGCGCACCGAGTGCCGCGTCTGGTGACCGACGACGCCGGCGCCGCGGACGACTTCGCGCGGTCGGCCGTCGCGGCGGGCCATGAAGGCGTCGTGGTCAAGAACCTGACCGCGGCGTACGACGCGGGTCGACGTGGATCGGCGTGGGTGAAGGTCAAACCCGTCCACACGCTCGATCTGGTCGTCCTGGCAGTCGAGTGGGGATCGGGCCGTAGATCCGGTCTGCTGTCCAACATCCACCTCGGTGCCGTGGATCCGGCGGGCGGTTTCGTCATGCTCGGCAAGACCTTCAAGGGCATGACCGACGAGATGCTGGCGTGGCAGACCGAGCATTTCCTCGCACTCGAGACCTCCCGGACGGCCCACGTGGTGCATGTCAGACCGGAGCAGGTGGTGGAGATCGCCATCGACGGTCTTCAGCGATCGACGCGGTACCCGGGCGGCGTCGCCCTACGCTTCGCGAGAGTCGTGCGGTACCGCGACGACAAGTCACCCGCGGAGGCCGACACCCTCGACGCCGTGCGGTCCATGTTCGCCACCGAGACCACCCCGGGGGACGATTCCGACGAGCGGTGACCGACGCGGCACCAGCGCCGACGGTAGCGTCTCCGGCATGGCTTCAGCCGGTTCGGTCCACGTCCATCCGCCCAAGGTCGAGGTGTTCGACACGCTCGGACGGACCAACACCGATCCGAAGGGTTTCGTGCGGCCCGTCGACGTCTACGAGGCGACGGACTGGGGCCTGTACATGGCGCGGCCCTCCGACCACCCGTCGTTCGACTACCTCGAATCGTGGATCATCCCGTCCCTGGGTATCCGCGCATCGGTCTTCCACTACGTACCGCGTCACCGACGCGATCAGAACTACTACGTGGACATCGGTGACTTCACGCGGGACGCGGAGACGTGGCGGTCGGTCGACCATTATCTGGACATCGTCGTCCGCACCGGGCGTGATTCGGAACTGCTGGACGTCGACGAACTGCTGGCCGCACACACCACCGGGCTGCTCGACGCCGGGACCGTGGAGACCGCGATTCGTACCGCCACGGCGGCGATCGACGGGATCGCCTCCGCCGGGCACGACCTGGACCGGTGGCTGGCGTCACTCGGGATGCCGACCCGCTGGCGCTGACCGGAGTCAGTCCGCCGACCACCCTGTCCGTGTCGCCCACGACAGAACTGTCGGATACACACCCTCGAAGTAGGGGGCCTTCGCTCGGACGTACGCATCGATAGCCGCGCTGTAGTCGTCGTGCTGCGCAGCGAGCGTCGACGCGCGCTCCTTCACCGTCAGGTACTCCTCGCGTGCCGACGCGTCGGCGCGGAGCCAGTCACGGAACATGAGCGCGAACACCTGTCCGGGCCACCCGTCGACACGCACGTGGATGTTCACCGGCCGTCCGGGGTCGGCGGCACCGTGCAAGCGCTTCTCCCACAGCGCAGGGTCGGCTTCACCGGGTACCGCGGACGGCATCGGGTCGTCGGTCACGATGTGCTCGATCCGCGGGAACGTGGCAGCGGTCAGTGATTCGCGAAGTGCGTCCGCCGTGGTCAGGTCGGCGACCGTGACCTGAATGTCCAGCACGTCCTTCGCCGGGAAGTCCGGAACCGCGGTGGAGCCGATGTGGTCGACACGCAGCGCTTTGTCACCGCACGCCAGACGGATCCGGTCGGCCACCCGCCGCGCCTGCGCGGGCCACGTCGGATCGGCGAGAACGACAGCGGGCGCAGACCGAGCAACCGCGGCGGACCGCACGTTCCGGGCGAACGGTTCGAGCCGGTTCGACCACAGCTCGTGTACCGCGGATTCGAGGGCTTCCTGAGTTCCCGAATTGTCGAGCCACACATCGGCCGCGTCCCGGCGCTGCTCGTCGGTCGCCTGGGCAGCGATCCTCGAGCGGGCGTCCTTCTCGTCGAGCCCACGGGAGGCCACCAGCCGGCGCACGCGCTCCTCCGCCTCCAGGTACACGACCACGACGAGGTGAAAGGCTGCGGCCGAACGGGATTCGACGAGCAACGGAATATCGTGCACCAGCACACAATCGTCCGGTGCACTCTCGATGAGTTCGGTCGTCCGCCGACCGATCAACGGATGCATGATGCCGTTGAGAGCGAGACGTGATTCCTCGTCACCGAATGCCTTGGCGGCCAACGCGGGCCGAAGGAGTGTTCCGTCCTCGGCGAGGATGTCGTCGCCGAAACGCTCGACGAGCGCTGCGAGTCCGGGTGTTCCGGGCTCGACGACCTCCCGTGCAATCTTGTCCGCATCCACCACGACGGCACCGAGACTCGCCAAGGTGCGGGACACCGTCGACTTGCCCGCACCCATTCCACCGGTCAATCCGATTCTCAACACACCCACAGTGTGACCGAGTCAGTGACCCTCCGCATCGAACACGCCGCGAATCACCAGTCTCAAATGCACCATGTTTCCCAACCCGTCGGTTATCTTCGAGGCGCACAACAGGCTTTCGTACTTTCTTCGCCGACTCCCTCGCCGGAATCGGCCGAGCAAGTACTCGACAGGTAAAGGACGGGCATGAACACCATTGCGGGAGTGGGAGTCGGGCGGATGCAGCCCGGGCGGCACCGCCTGGGAATGTCCGACGGCGTGCACTGCATTCTGATTCCTCAGGTCGCCGACGCGTTGGCGGAGCACCGCCGCAACTGGTTCACCTCACTCATCAGCCCGGCACGTCACAGCTTTGCCTCCATGCGTAAGCGCAGTGCTCAGATGAGCACAGGTTGGGGTACCGCTGTAGCGAGCTGATTCGCGGCGTACCAGACACGGCCGAAGGCCCGATCCGTCATGGATCGGGCCTTCGTCGTCGGTATGTGCAGTGCCCCGCAGCGAGATGCTCGCATCACGGGAAAGGCCCCGAACCGCATGCGGTTCGGGGCCTTCTCGTGGAGCGGTAGATCAGCGGATCATGCTCCGCCGGACAGCTTCTCGCGCAGTGCGGCGAGCTGAGCGTCACTGGCGAGCGATCCGCCGGTGGACTCGGGAGCTGCTGCAGCCGGTGCACCCTGTGCAGACGGGGTACCGGTCTCGGAGGAGTAGCCGGCCGCTGCGTTGGCAGCTTCCTGCGCCTCGTCCGCGGCGGTCTTCTCCATCTGAGCGGTGTGCATCTTGTGACGACGCTCCGCCTCGGCGTAGCGGCCTTCCCACTCTTCACGCTGCTTGTCGAAGCCCTCGAGCCATTCGTTGGTCTCGGGATCGAAGCCCTCGGGGAAGACGTAGTTGCCCTGGTCGTCGTACGAGTCGGCCATGCCGTACTTGGACGGATCGAACTCGGCGGCGTAGTCCTCGTTGGCCTGCTTCAGCGACAGCGAGATACGGCGACGCTCGAGGTCGATGTCGATGACCTTGACCAACGCGTCGTCTCCGACGGTGACGACCTGGTCCGGGACCTCGACGTGGCGCTCGGCCAGCTCCGAGATGTGGACCAAGCCCTCGATGCCCTCTTCGACCCGCACGAATGCTCCGAAGGGAACCAGCTTGGTGACCTTGCCCGGGACGATCTGACCGATCGCGTGGGTGCGGGCGAACTGACGCCACGGGTCTTCCTGCGTTGCCTTGAGCGACAGGGAGACACGCTCGCGGTCCAGGTCGACGTCCAGGACCTCGACGGTGACCTCGGTACCGACCTCGACGACCTCGGACGGGTGGTCGATGTGCTTCCAGGACAGCTCGGACACGTGCACCAGGCCGTCGACGCCGCCGAGATCGACGAACGCGCCGAAGTTGACGATGGAGGAGACGACGCCCTTGCGGACCTGTCCCTTCTGGAGCTGGTGCAGGAACTCGCTGCGAACCTCGGACTGCGTCTGTTCGAGCCATGCGCGGCGCGAGAGGACGACGTTGTTGCGGTTCTTGTCGAGCTCGATGATCTTGGCCTCGATCTCCTTGCCGACGTACGGCTGGAGGTCGCGGACACGACGCATCTCGACGAGCGAGGCGGGAAGGAAGCCGCGGAGGCCGATGTCGAGGATGAGACCACCCTTGACGACCTCGATGACGGTGCCCTTGACGGCCTCGTCCTTCTCCTTGAGCTCCTCGATGGTGCCCCAGGCGCGTTCGTACTGTGCGCGCTTCTTCGACAGGATCAGACGACCCTCTTTGTCCTCCTTGGTGAGGACGAGAGCTTCGACCGCATCTCCCACGGAGACGACCTCGTTGGGGTCGACGTCGTGCTTGATGGAGAGCTCGCGAGAGGGGATGACGCCCTCGGTCTTGTAACCGATGTCGAGAAGAACCTCGTCACGGTCGACCTTGACGATCGTGCCCTCGACGATGTCGCCATCGTTGAAGTACTTGATCGTTGCGTCGATCGCGGCGAGAAAATCCTCGGCGGAGCCGATGTCGTTGACGGCTACCTGCGGCGAGGTGACGGTGGATGAGGCCATGTGGTGAGTTGCTCCGGACGGGTTGGGGTCGGTGGATGGATGTTCGGTCGGACAGACTCACGTTCTCGCGGACAGGACACGCGTACTGCCGTATCTTGGGCGCTGGTTCGAGAGCCAACGACGAACGCCTCCGGACACGCACCTGCGGATCGCTGACAGCGGGACCGGTGAGTACGCACGCGCGAAGGCGGACATTCGCGTATCGAAGACTACTCGGTGCCGTGTGCGGCGAGCAAACCCGGTTACGGTGTTGCGCGTGTCCGCAGAAACCCCCGCCGATCTCGGTGACCAGACCACCGCGAACACCGGTGACCACGTCGATCCGCCGGCCTCCTCGCCTCGCCGTCGAGGAGTCGACTCGGTGACGTCGGAGCGCGCGTCGCGCTCCTGGTGGGACCATGATTCCGCCGAATACCACCGTACCCACGGGGAGTTCCTCGGCACCGCCAGCGCGGGGGGCGAATTCGTCTGGTGCCCGGAGGGTCTGCACGAGGGCGACGTCCATCTGCTGGGTGACGTCGAGAACCGCGACGTCCTGGAGATCGGGTGCGGATCCGCCCCCTGCGCCCGATGGCTGGCGGGACACGGCGCCCGCGCGACGGCGCTCGACATCTCCGCGGGAATGTTGGCGTACGGAGCCGAGGCGATCGCGGCGCGCGAGGCCGTGTCGCCGGGCAGTCCGGCACCCGCGCTCCTGCAGGCCTCGGCCGAAAACCTGCCGTTCGCCGACGCGTCGTTCGACATCGCGTGTTCCGCCTTCGGCGCCGTCCCCTTCGTCGCCGACTCCGCACGTGTGATGCGAGAGGTGCATCGGGTACTGCGGCCCGGCGGACGGTGGGTGTTCTCGGTGAACCACCCGATGCGGTGGATCTTTCCGGACGACCCGGGACCGGTCGGCCTCACCGCGACGATCCCGTACTTCGATCGCACCCCGTACGCCGAGTTCGACCCGGACGGCACGGCGACCTACGTCGAGCATCACCGCACCGTCGGCGACCGCGTCCGGGAGATCGTCGCTGCAGGACTCACGCTGGTCGACATCGTCGAACCCGACTGGCCCGAGTGGCTGGACCGTGAGTGGGGTCAGTGGTCACCGCTCCGCGGTGAACTGTTCCCCGGCACCGCGATCTTCTGCTGCGTGAAGTAGCGAGATCAGGCTCCGCGGACGACGTGCGCCGTCACCGTCTCGAGGAACTCGCTGGTGGACGCGAGCCCACCGATGTCGGCCGTACCCACTCCCGACGCGATCGTCGTGTCGACGGCGCTGCGGATGCGTCCACCGACATGCGCGAACTCGGACGGTCCGTCGCCGGCCGCCAGGTGCTCGAGCATCGCCGCGACCGAGAGCAGCACCGCCGTCGGGTTCGCACGGTTGTGTCCGGCGATGTCCGGCGCCGCGCCGTGTGCGGCCTGGGCCATGACCTTCGAGTCGGACGCATTGATCGACGGCGCCATACCCAGTGATCCGGACAGCTCACCGGTGAGGTCCGAGAGGATGTCGCCGAACATGTTCTCCGCCACCAGAACGTCGAAGTCTTCACCCGACCGGACGAGCTTGGCAGTCACCGCGTCGATGTGTTCGTAGGCGACGCTCACGCTCGGGTGGCGTTCACCGACCTCGGTGCAGACGTCCTTGAAGAGACCCGTGGTGAGCCGTAGGACGTTGGTCTTGTGGACGACGGTCACGTGGCGACGTCGACTCTCGGCGATCCGGAAGGCCTGCTCGGCGATACGTTCGCATGCCCTGCGCGTGAAGACGCCGACCGCGAGAGCGACGTCGGGCGTCGGCATGAACTCGCCCGATCCGACGAACATGTTGCGGTCCGCGTAGAAGCCTTCGGTGTTCTCCCGCACGACGACCAGATCCATGGTGGGCGACACTGCCTTGACTCCCTGCAACGCCTTCGCCGGCCGGATGTTGGCGTAGAGGTCGAACTCCTTCCGGATGCGCCCGCCGGGAGTGAGTCGGCCTCGCAGCTCCTCCGGGTACGAGGCGCTGTCGTGCGGTCCCAGCACCCACGCGTCGAGTTCGGCCAACGCCGCCATGGTGTGCGCGGGCACGGCATCGCCGTAGTCGTCCAGGGCATCGCGGCCGAACGGCAGTCGCTGCCAGTCGATCCGAGGCGCCGACATCGATTCGACGGCCGCGTCGACGATCCTGACGGCACCGGGAACGATCTCCTTGCCGATGCCGTCTCCGTCGAGAACTCCGATGGGATGGCCACCGCGCGAGGTACCCGACACGGACCCGGAACGTCGTTCGTTCGTCATGGCCGCCATCATTGCTCATCATGGTGCAGTCGGTGGAGCTCCTCCTGGACTCCGGTAGTGACGAATCGATCCGTCGTGAATGGAATTACCTCGCGGAACTGGGACTTCCCAGCCAGGCTCGACACACGGGGTCGTCGAACCGTCCACACATCACGATCGCGGTGGCCGCGAGTATCGACGACGATGCCGAGCGGCGGCTGACCGCGCTGATCGTGGACGGGCGAGAGAACGGTGCGTGGCGATTCCCCGAGGCCGTGCGGCTGGGCGGGCTGGTGATGTTCGGCGGGTCACGCGCGGTACTCGCCCGTACGGTCGTCCCGTCGCCCGAACTACTCGACCTGCACGCCCGGGTCCACAGGATCCTGGCCGACTCCCCCGGCATCCCCCCGCATCTCGAACCGGGCCGTTACACGCCGCACGTGACCCTCGCGATGCGTATGCGGCCGGACGACATCGGTTCCGCGAGTTCCTATCTGATCACCGACCTCCGCGACATCGAGGCGGAGGTCTCTGCTGTCCGGCGCTGGGACGGAGACGCGCGGGAGGACTGGCTCATCGGCTGACGGTCACAGCCGAGGGGGCGGTGCGACGACGCGTCGTCACCAGAACGCCGACGATGATCAGCGTCGTTCCGATCACCGCGTTCCATGTCACCGCCTCGCCCAGCACGGCGGCACCGAGGGCGATGCCGACCACCGGACTGAGGTAGGTCACCGTCGACGCTGCAGCCGGACCCCACCCCGTCACGACGTTGGTCATCCACAGGAAGGCCAGGCCGGTCCCGGCGCAACCCAGTGCCAGCATCGACGCGACCACCGGGACGTCGAGGTGCAGGGCCTGTCGGGCCACGACAGGCGTCGCCACCACCATCGCGACCGCCGCGATACCGATCTGCATCGTCGCCACGGCCAACGCCGGTACCCGCAACGGGACGACGAATTTGCGCAGGTAGACGAGAGCGATGCCGTACGACGCAGTTGCTCCCAGACACGCCATCTGCGCGCCGACGCTGCCCGCGAGCCCGTCCTGCCACGGCGAGAACACGGTCAGGATGCCGACGAATCCGAGCAGGAGTCCGACCGACCGCATCGCCGTCGGACGCTCGGCCGGCAGGACCACGAATGCCAGCACGGTGGTCATGAGCGGCGTCGTCGCATTGAAGATCGCCGCCGTCGCCGAGTCGATGTCCTGCTCCGCCCACGCGAAGAGCAACCACGGGACGATGCACTGGAAGACCGCGAGGAAGCACGAATGCGCCCACACGACACCGCGGCGCGGCAACCGAACGTGCATGACGCGCAACAACAGTCCGAGCGTGAGTGCTCCGAGAACGAGTCGCGCGAGAACCACCTGGGGGAAGCTCAGGCCCTCGAGCCCGATCTTCATGAACAGGAAGCTGGCTCCCCAGACGAGTGCAGCAGCGACGAATTGGAGACCCAGCACGTCAGAAACGATAGTCGCCGTGCTGGGTCACCTCGTCGTGAGTGTCCGGTAGCCGACCGGCCGTCGCGAGCGATGCCAGCAGCACCAGAACCACCAGGAACCCCGAGAGAAGAACGAAGAATGTCATGCGAGAAATAGTCCGCCGCAGCGCTTTCCGGGAACAGTGGCAGGAATGACATATTTCATCGATTTTCTGCCATACTGACTGCATGTTGTCGAAGGTCGTCGTTCCCCTCCTCCCTCTGACGGAGGCGTTCGAACTGGGCGTGGCGTGCGAGGTGTTCGGATTCGACCGGTCCGACGAGGGACTGCCGGTCTACGACTTCTCTCTCGTGGCGGCGGTCCCGGATCCGATACGGACGCGCTTCGGCTACACCATCGACGTTCCGCACGACCTCGACCGACTCGACGACGCCGACCTGATCATCGTTCCCGCCGGCGGCACCTCCGTCACGTTCGACGGATCCTTCGCATGCGGCACCGAGCACACGTACGACCTGGAGCCACTCCTGGGCAAGCTCCGCGCGGCGGTCGCGCGAGGAGCACGAGTCGCCAGTTTGTGTACCGGAGCATTCGTCCTGGGCGAGGCCGGACTCCTCGACGGACGCCGCTGCACCACACACTGGCGCCACGCCGACGCGCTCGCCGCTCGCTATCCGGATGCTGCCGTCGACCCGAACGTCCTCTACGTCGACGACGATCGGGTGCTGACCAGTGCCGGAACCGCGGCGGGCATCGATCTCTGCCTGCACATCGTCCGGTCGGCGCAGGGCAGCGCCGTCGCCAACGGCATCGCGCGGCGCATGGTCGTCCCTCCGCACCGCGACGGCGGACAGGCTCAGTACGTCGCCGTCCCGGTCCCGGTGTGCGACTCGGAGACGTTGGCGCCGCTCATCGACTGGATCACCGAGAACATCCGGCTCGACCTCACCGTGGAGGTCCTGGCCGCCGAGGTCTCGATGTCGCCCCGTACGTTCGCCCGACGCTTCCACGCCGAGACCGGAACCACGCCGGCCCGGTGGATCAGCGACCAGCGGGTCCTGGCCGCGCAACGCCTCCTGGAATCGACCGATCTCTCCATCGACGCGGTCGCCGAGTCGGTGGGGTTCGGGTCGGCCGCTGTCCTGCGCCAACATTTCGTGAGGCTTCGGCGCACGACGCCACAGGCTTATCGTCGGACCTTCCGCGCGGCGCCCGTCCCTGTGTGACCGGGCCCGTACAAACACGCGGGGAATGCCGACCGGTGTGCGTGCGTTGTGCGGGGCAGAAGGAACGTGCCGGCTATCGGCACCCGCGACGAAAGGATCCTTGTGGCAACGCAGACGCTGACGCAGCAGAACTTCGACGAGACCGTGACCGGCAACGATGTCGTTCTTGTCGACTTCTGGGCCGACTGGTGCGGACCGTGCAAGCAGTTCGCCCCGACCTTCGAGAAGTCGTCGGAGCAGCACCCCGACGTGGTCTTCGGCAAGGTCGACACCGAGGCCGAGCAGGGGCTCGCCGCAGCCGCGAACATCCGGTCCATCCCTACGTTGATGGCATTCCGTGAGGGCGTTCTCGTGTTCGCCCAGCCCGGCGCACTGCCCCAGGCTGCCCTCGAAGACCTGGTCGGACAGATCAAGGGACTCGACATGGACGACGTGCGCAAGCAGATCGCCGAGCAGCAGGCGGCCGACGCGAAGTAGCGCACACACCGACGAAAGGCGGGCACCGGATGATCCCGGTGCCCGCCTTTCGTCGTCCTGCGCCGTCGCGTCAGTGTGCGGCGTCGTCCCAGGTGCGACCCGTGCCCACGGAGACGTCGAGAGGCACGGACAACTCGATGGCATGGGCCATCTTGTCCCGCACCAACGCCTCCACCTCGACGCGTTCGGACTCGACGACCTCGAGCACCAGTTCGTCGTGAACCTGCAGAAGCATCCGAGACGTGAGCGACGACTGTGCCAACGCCCGCTGCACGTCGATCATCGCGACCTTGATGATGTCGGCTGCCGTCCCCTGGATGGGCGCGTTGAGTGCGGCGCGCTCGGCCACTTCACGACGCTGACGGTTGTCGCTGGTGAGATCCGGGAGATAGCGCCGACGACCGTAGAGGGTCGAGGTGTACCCCACCTTGCGCGCAGCCTCGACCACTTCGTGGAGATAGTCGCGGACTCCACCGAACCGGGAGAAGTACGCCTCCATCTGCTCTTTGGCCTCGTCCGTCGAAATCTTGAGCTGCTGCGACAGCCCGTAAGCGCTGAGGCCGTACGCGAGCCCGTAGGACATCGCCTTCACGCGTCGGCGCAACTCCGGGGTGACCTCGTCGATCGGAACACCGAAGGCCCGCGATCCGACGAAGCTGTGCAGGTCCTCGCCGGTATTGAACGCTTCGATCAATCCCTCGTCACCGGATACGTGCGCCATGATGCGCATCTCGATCTGGCTGTAGTCGGCCGTCATCAGCGTGTCGTAGCCCTCGCCGACGACGAACCCCTCGCGGATCCGTCGACCCGCGGACGTCTTGACCGGGATGTTCTGCAGATTGGGTTCGGTCGAGGACAACCTGCCGGTGGCGGCGATGGTCTGATTGAACGTCGTGTGGATGCGACCGTCGTCGCTGACCGACTTCAGCAGACCGTCGACGGTGACCTTGAGTCGCGTCGCGTCGCGGTGATCGAGCAGGTGACGCAGGAACGGATGCTCGGTCTTCTCGAACATGCTCTGCAGCGCTTCGGCATCGGTGGTGTAGCCGGTCTTGGTGCGCTTGGTCTTGGGCATGTCCAATTCGTCGAAGAGCACGACCTGCAACTGCTTCGGCGAACCGAGGTTGATCTGCTTGCCGATCACCACGTACGCGGCCTCGGCGGCAACGCTGACCTCGCCGGCGAATTGACTCTGCAGATCGTGGAGATGGTCGAGATCGATGGCGATACCGGTGTTCTCCACCGTCGCCAGAACGTCCAGGAGCGGAAGTTCCATGTCCGAGAGCAACGGCGCCGACTCGATCTCGGCCAGTTCACGATCGAGGGCGTCCGCGAGATCCAGAACTGCCTGCGCGCGCAGGATCTCACCCTCCGCCACGGCAGCCTGCGTCTCGTCCTCACTGTCGAGCAACGACAGCTGCGCATCCCCTGCATCCTCTACGCGCAGTTCGCGTTTGAGGTAGCGCAGCGACAGGTCGTCCAGGGCGAAGCTGCGTTGCCCCGGCCGGACCAGATACGCGGACAGGGCAGTGTCACTGGTGAGCCCGGCGACCGGCCATCCGCGGCCACGAAGCGCATGCAGGGCCCATTTGGCCTCGTGCAACGCTTTCGGCCGCGATTCGTCCGCGAACCACCGTGCGAGCGCCTGCTCGTCCTCCTCGGTGAGTCCGATCGTCTCGATGTAGGCACCCTCACCGTCGGCGGCGGCGAATGCGACGGATGTGGCGTCCCCGTCGAACGGTGAGCGAGTCCCCACCACGGACAGTCCGGTCCGTACTCCGTCGCTGGTGTGCGTGTCCAACCACTCGCCCAGCTCGCCCGGCTCGAGCGCGCGACCGCTGACCTCGAAGCCCTCTTCCGCTTCGGGTTCGGTGGACGACAACGTCGCGAACAGTCGATCGCGGAGAACACGGAACTCGAGATCGTCGAATAGCGCGTGGACCCGATCTCGGTCCCACGGCGCCAGTTGCAGCTGATCCGGAGTGTACGGCAGCGGGACATCGCGCACCATCTCGGTGAGCTGGCGGTTGAGGACCACGCTGGAAAGGTTGGCCCGCAGGGCGTCCCCCACCTTGCCGCGCACGGTATCGACCTTGTCGACCAGTTCGTCGAGGCTGCCGAACTCCTTGATCCACTTCGTCGCCGTCTTCTCCCCCACCCCCGGGATACCCGGCAGGTTGTCGCTCGGATCCCCGCGCAGCGCAGCGAAATCCGGGTACTGCGCAGGGGTGAGCCCGTACTTGCTCTCGACTTCGGACGGGGTGAACCGCGTCAGGTCGGAGACACCCTTGCGTGGGTACAGCACGGTCACCTGATCGTTGACCAGCTGCAGCGAATCGCGATCACCCGTGACCACGAGGACGCGATATCCGGCCGCCACTGCCTGCGTCGTCAAGGTCGCGATGATGTCGTCGGCCTCGAAGCCGGGCTCCGCCATGACCGGAATACCCAGGGCCCCGAGGACATCCTTGGTGATGTCGATCTGACCCGCGAACTCGTCGGGAGTCTTGATGCGATTGGCCTTGTACTCGGGAAACTTCTCCGCCCGGAAGGTCTGGCGTGAGACGTCGAAGGCAGCGCCCACGTGTGTGGGCGCCTCGTCGCGCAGCAGGTTGATCAGCATGGAGGTGAATCCGTAGACAGCGTTGGTGGTCTGCCCACTCGTGGTCTTGAAGTTCTCGGCGGGGAGCGCGTAGAAGGCTCGATACGCAACCGAGTGACCGTCGATCAGCATCAGCAGGGGCGAGGACTCGGTTACTGGACTCACCCCGTCAGTCTAGGGACGACGACCGACATCTCCGCCGTCGGCGCTCGCCCGCTTCGAAACAAGACCGCAACATCGAAGAAATCGAAGCGGCCGTTTTCGATACCTCCAGCCCGATAGAGTCCGACAATTGCAAGCACTGCCGAGACAACTCGGCGTTATTCGACCGTCCGAGAGGACCCCGCGTGCCCCCCTCGAGTCCTCGACGGCCCGTGCGATCCGTGGCTACCGCCACGATCGTCCGCGCGCTCGTCGTCGTTCTCCTCGGCCTCATCGCTGCTGCCACCGTCGGTGGAACAGCCCTGGCCCAGGAACCCACTCCCGCTCCTACCCCGAGCTCCAGCTCACCACCCGCGAGCAGCTCCTCGACTCCCCCGGCAGATGCGGTCGACGTCAGCGGCAGCCTGAACAATGCGGGCGAACGCCTCGTCGGTGTCGACGTTCTCGCACTCGACGGCTCCGACGCCGAAGTCGCACGCACCACGTCCGCGGAGGGAGGCCGGTGGACGCTCCCCGTCTCCCCCGGTGACTACACCTTCCGCGTCGACCCCGAAACCCTGCCCGACGGCGTGTCGGTCCAAGGCGACGTCGAACGCACCGTGGTCCAGGGCCGCGCCAACACCGTGATCTTCAGCTTCGGTGAAGAGCGCAGCGCGACCGTGGTGCCGTTCTACGAGAAGTTCCTCCGCACGACCATCGACGGACTGCGGTTCGGACTGGTCATCGCGCTCGCCGCGATCGGTCTGAGCCTGATCTTCGGCACGACCGGCCTCACCAACTTCGCCCACGGAGAACTGGTCACGCTCGGTGCGGTCGCAGCATGGGTCTTCAACCAGAAGCTCGGGATCCAGTTGATCCCGGCAACGATCCTGGCGGTGATCGTCGGTGTGGCGGTCGGCTGGGCGAACAACGCCGGACTGTGGAGACCACTGCGCAGACGTAAGACGGGTCTGATCGGCCAGCTCGTCGTGTCGATCGGCCTCGCTATCGCCCTGCGATACCTGATCCTCATCTTCTTCTCCGACCGCGCCGAGCCGTACAAGGACTACCAGGCGCAGGTGCAGCGTGAATGGGGGCCGTTCGCCATCACGGACGTCAACCTCGCCTGCATCGTCATCAGCATCGTGGTGCTCGTTCTCGTCGCTCTCATGCTGCAGAAGACCCGCATCGGCAAGGCCATGCGTGCCGTCGCGGACAACCGCGACCTCGCAGCGTCGTCGGGCATCAACGTCGAGCGTGTCGTCACGTTCGTCTGGTGCATGGGCGGCGGACTCGCAGCCCTGGGCGGCGTCCTGTTCGGGCTCTCCGAGCTCGGCGGTCGCGTCCAGTGGGAGATGGGCTTCAAGCTCCTCCTGCTCATGTTCGCCGGTATCACCCTCGGTGGACTGGGAACTGCCTACGGCGCGCTCCTGGGCTGTGTCATCGTCGGACTGCTGGTGCAGTGGTCGACCCTCGTGATCAACCCCGACCTCAAATACATCGGAGGATTGCTCGTCTTGATCGTCATCCTCATCGTCCGGCCGCAAGGCATCCTGGGCTCGCGGCAAAGGATCGGCTGACCATGGATATCGTCGGAGCAATTCAGGTATCGCTCGCCCAGCTCGTCGGGCCGTCAGCGATCTTCTACGCACTTCTCGCCATCGGCCTCAACCTGCACTTCGGCTACGCCGGACTGCTCAACTTCGGACAGATCGGCTTCGCACTCCTCGGTGGGTACGGCGTCGGCATCATGACCATCACCTACGAGCAGCCGTTGTGGCTCGGCATCATCGTCGGACTGGCCGCCGCAGGGTTGTTGGCTCTGGTTCTCGGCATCCCGACGCTGCGACTACGAGCCGACTATCTGGCCATCGTCACGATCGCGGCGTCCGAGATCCTGAGGCTCGTCTTCCGATCCACCGCGTCCAACGGTGTCACCGGATCGACCAACGGCCTCTTCGGCTTCGCCGATCCGTTCACCAATCTCAGCCCGTTCGACTCGGGCAAGCAGTACTCGTTCGCCGGCGTGAAGTTCTACGGCGACGACCTGTGGGCGATGGTCGTCGGGTGGTCGCTCGTGATCATCCTGTGCGGCCTCGTCTATCTGCTCACCCACAGCCCATGGGGACGCGTGCTCAAGGCCGTGCGTGAGGACGAGGATGCTGCGCGCTCGCTCGGCAAGAACGTCTTCGTCTACAAGATGCAGGCGCTGGTTCTCGGCGGTGTCATCGGCGGCATGGGCGGCGTGTTCAACGCCCTCCAGACCAAGTCGATCAACCCCGACTTCTACTCGACCGCGCAGACCTTCTTCGCTTTCGGAGCACTGATCCTGGGCGGCGCCGCCACGGTGTTCGGACCGGTCGTCGGAGCGATGCTGTTCTGGTTCCTGCTCTCGATCCCCGACGTCCTGCTGCGTCAGGCTGCCGCGGGCCCCGACCCGTTCATCCCCATGACCGAACAGCAGGTCGGCGCAACACGATTCGTTCTCCTCGGCATCCTCATCGCGGTGCTGATGATCTTCCGCCCGCAAGGACTGCTGGGCAACAAGCGGGAGGTACAGCTCGATGCCAAGTAACACCATCGCGGCACGCAAGCCGCTCTCCGCGGAGGTGCGCGCCGCGCTCTTCGCGGACGTCGCCAACACACCCGGCGTCGCCAAGCCCGACCCGACCATGGTCGTCGACGGTGTGTCCCGTACGTTCGGCGGCCTCAAGGCTGTCGACGTGGCGCACCTCGAGATCCAGCGTGGGTGCATCACCGGTCTGATCGGCCCGAACGGCGCCGGCAAGACGACTTTGTTCAACCTGCTCACCGGCTTCGATCAGCCGGACACCGGCACCTGGTCCATGGACGGCAAGTCTCTCGGCAAGATGACACCCCACCAGGTGGCACGCCACGGAGTGGTGCGCACCTTCCAGCTGACGAAGGCACTGTCGAAACTGACTGTGCTGGACAACGTCCGCCTCGGCGCCACGGGCCAGAAGGGTGAGCGGATCTTCAACACGCTCATGCCGTGGACGTGGAAGGCGCAGGAGCGCGAAGTCACCGAACGAGCCAACGACCTGCTGGCGCGATTCAAGCTCGACGCCAAGGCCGACGACCTCGCGGGGTCGCTATCGGGCGGTCAGCGCAAGCTGCTCGAGATGGCACGCGCACTGATGACCGATCCGGCGGTGGTCATGCTCGACGAGCCCATGGCGGGTGTGAATCCGGCTCTGACGCAGAGCCTTCTGGGCCACATCAAGTCGCTGCGCGACGACGGCATGACCGTCGTCTTCGTCGAGCACGACATGGACGTCATCCGCGACATCAGCGACTGGGTCGTCGTCATGGCTCAGGGCAGTGTCATCGCGGAGTCCGCACCGGCACAGCTGGCGGACAACGAGGCCGTCGTCGACGCCTACCTCGGAAGCCACCACGACCAGGCCCTCGAGTTCGACGCCGACGGCAACCCCGTGGGGGCCACCGCAGAGCTGGCGGAGGCACTCGAGCAGGCCGAGGTGCAGACCCTGGAAGCGGGCGGCGACCTCTCCGAGGCCGAGCCCGAGATCGCGCTGGACAAGAGGACCACGACATGACCGAATCCGGAGCAACCACATCCGGGGAAACCGGGCTCACCGCAGCGGAATTCGCGGCGACACCGGACGAACACCGCCGCCTGGCCACCGACGCGCTCGTGCGCGCCGACGACCTGGTGGCCGGGTACATCCCTGGCGTCAACATCCTGAAGGACTGCAACTTCTACCTGAACGACGGCGAGATCGTCGGCATCATCGGACCGAACGGTGCCGGCAAGTCGACACTGCTCAAAGCGCTGTTCGGGCTCATCCCCATCCGCAGCGGCGCGGTCACCCTGCGCGGAGACAACATCACGTCCGCCGAAGCGCATGTGTTGGTGACCAAGGGCGTCGGCTACGTTCCGCAGACGCAGAACGTGTTCCCCTCGCTCACTATCGAGGAGAACCTCGAGATGGGGATCTACCTGCGGCCGAAGAAGTTCCAGGAGCGGTTCGACTTCGTCAGCGAACTGTTCCCGCTGCTCTCCGAGCGTCGCAAGATCAAGGCGGGCGCACTGTCCGGCGGTGAACGCCAGATGGTGGCCATGGGCCGCGCCCTGATGATGGAACCGTCCGTACTGCTTCTCGACGAGCCGTCGGCGGGTCTGTCCCCCATGTTCCAGGACGAGGTGTTCATCCGCTGCAAGAAGATCAACGCGGCAGGTGTCTCGATCATCATGGTCGAGCAGAACGCCCGTCGATGCCTGCAGATCTGCGACCGCGGTTACGTTCTCGATCAGGGCAAGAACGCGTACACCGACACGGGTACGAATCTGATGAACGATCCCAAGGTCATCGAGCTCTACCTCGGCACGCTCGCGGGGAGCAAAGAGAAGAAGTAGCCGTCACCTCTCGGCGAGTACGTCCATAGTGTCGTCGACACAGCTCGATTCACAGCGTTATGGACGTACTCGCCGCCGGTGCACTTTGCGTACGGCGCCGAACCGGTGCTAGCGGGTTCCCGAAACGACTCCGGCAATCTAGGGTTCGCCCACATGAGGTACTCGATTCTTGTGGTTACGGCAGCAGCAGTTGTTGCGACTGCATGCAGTACGCCCACCTACGGCCCGCCTGATCCCGTGCTGTCGACACCCGAGCAGTACTTCGCCACGGCCCCTACCGATGCTCCCGTCGACGACGCGGCGGTATGCGTGGACTCGGAACAGCCGAACCTCACCGAAGAGGACTACGTCGGGTACTGGCAGACCGTGTTCGACGACCAGCGTTCGACCTATCCGGATCAATCGTTTCCGTCACCTGCCCAACTCGCCGAGGACAAGCGAGCAGAATGGCGGCAAGGACCGAACGACGAGGTTCCGAGCGGTGCCGACGCAGCCTTCTCCCGTGCAATCTGCGGACTTCCCCTCAACGACGGACAGCTGTACTCAGGAGTGAAGTTCCGCGCTCTGCGAGGACATGTGGCCGAGCTCGGCCGAGCGGCGTGCAACACGATCTCCGATTCCGGCGTCGGGCAACTGTGGGAGCAACTGCAGTCGACCGCCTCGGGGCCTGGCAACGAGGAAGCCCAGTACGAATTAGTCGTCTACTCGGCTGTGCGACATGTGTGTCCGCAGCTGGCGGACTATCAGGGCCCTCCCCTGATGCAGAAGTGTGCAGACCTGACGCCCGATCCATCGGCAGATCCCGACGAAGGGATCATCTGTAGCGGCGACCGCTGAACTCGAGCCGTCGTTCTTCATCCCGATGTCTGCGTCCCCCTCGGCGAGTACGTCCATAGTGTCGTGCCACGAGCCGACATCACAGCACTATCGACGTACTCGCCGGGGGCGAGGCGAGCCCTACGCACAACAGAACGGGCCCGACTCCAGTGGAGTCGGGCCCGTTCGGGGTTACTGCAGATCAGCCGCCGACGACGATGTAGTCCTCGGTGGTGAGCTTGTTGTCAGGTCCGAAGACCAGCTTGCCGTAAGAACCGACAGCAGGCTCGCCGCCGTCGGTGAAGCTGAGCTGACCGGTGACACCGTCGTAGTCGATGTCGGTCCCGGCCTTGACCAGCGGCAGGCACTCCTGGAACGTCGTGCACTTCGTTCCGTCCTTGGTGACGGAGTTGATGTTCGCCGCGATGTCGACGCCGGCCGTGGACTTGGCCTGCTCGGCAGCGAGAGCGGAGATCACGACTGCGTCGTAGGACTCACCGGCGTAGTTGAAGTCGACCAGTGCCGGGTTGACGGCCTTGAGTCGATCCTGGAAGCCCGCACCCACGTCGGTGAGCGGGGTGGTTCCACGCATGGTGTCGAGCAGTCCTGCGCCGACGGCCTCGCCGAGCGCGTTGCCCATGTTGCCGTCGACACCGTAGACAGCAGTGCCGTCCGACGGTCCGATGCCGATCTCGTGCATACGGGTGATGATCTTCGCCGACTCCTCGAAGCCGATGATGGCGACCGCGTCAGGGTTGAAGTTCTTCACCTGGTCGACCTCGGCGTTGAACGACTGCGCGTTGGGGTCGTAGATGATCTTCTGGATCTGATCGGAGGCGACGCCGGCGTCCTCGAGGTTGGTGACCGTGTTGCTGGCCAGACCGGTGCCGTACGGGTCGTTCAGCGCGAGGATAGACACACGCTGTCCGCCGTCCTCGGAGATGAGCTGCGAGAGGGCCTGCGCCTGAAGCACATCGGTCGGGGCGGTACGGAAGTACTGACCCTTGTCCGGGTAGCAGACGAATTGGTCCGAGGTGTTGGCCGGCGAGATCTGGACGACGCCTGCGCTGGCGATCTTGTCGATGACCTTGAGGGACACCGAGGACGATGCCGCACCGAGGATGACGCTGGCACCGGCCGCGAGCTCGCGGTCGACGGTGCTGTTCGCGGTGTCGGTGGTGGTGTCGCCCGAGTCGCCGGGGATGAGTTCCATCGGCTGGCTCAGGACGCCGCCGGCGCCGTTGATGTCGTTGACGGCCAGCTGGACGCCGGCGACCTCGGGCGGTCCGAGGAAGGCCAGGCTGCCGGTCTCCGGAAGAAGTGTGCCGAGCTTGAGGGGGGTGGTCACCGGTGTCGCGCCGGCAGTTGCCTGTTCGGGCGTGCAGTCGGTGCTCACGGTTGCTTCCGCCGAAGCGGATGCGGAAGATCCGCCGGCAGCACTGCTCTCGCTGCCGGAACTCGAATCGTCGCTCGAGGAACAGCCGAACAGGGCGAGCGAGGCGACGCTCACCACTGCAGCCGTCCGAACGATGGTTCGTCTTGCCATCTGTCGTCTCCTAGAAATATGTGCGTCACGCACCCGATACCGCGACGCTCGTGAAGGAGAACCTATCGTTCCGGGACCGTTCGCGACCTCTGGAACAAGCCCTGTGACCTTACTGTGACGTGTTGGCAGCGAGTTTTAACGTGGCCGTAGCCTGGCACAGTCGTCACGGCCGGTTCGTGCCCCGGAATCTCACGAAGCGGGCGTATTTCCCAGCGTTTCGATGACCACGGCAGCAACCGCTTTCATGGTCGTGCGGCGGTCCATCGCGGCACGTTGGATCCACGTGAACGCGTCCGGCTCCGACAACGACTGCGACGTCATCAACAGGCCCTTCGCGCGCTCGATCAGCTTGCGGGTGTCCAGACGATCGGTGAGATCCGCGATCTCCGTCTCGAGGGCGGAGATCTCCGTGAACCGACTGGCGGCAAGTTCCACGGCCGGCACCAGGTCGGCCTTGGTGAAGGGTTTGACCAGATACGCCATCGCGCCGGCATCTCGTGCTCTCTCGACCAGCTCACGCTGACTGAACGCCGTCAGGATCACCACGGGCGCCAACCGGGCGGCCGCGATTTCCGACGCGGCGTCGATGCCGTCACGACGCGGCATCTTCACGTCCATGATCACCAGATCGGGCAGCAGAGCGCGCACCAGATCGACGGCTTCCTGTCCGTCGGCCGCTTCACCGACGACGTCGTAGCCCTCTTCGCGCAGCATCTCGACCAGGTCCAGGCGGATCAACGACTCGTCCTCCGCCACGACCACGCGCTTCGCCGCCGGAGCAACCGGTGTGTTCATCGTGGACTCGTCCTCTTCTACTCACTGGCGGTTCTTCCCACCCCTCGAACACGGCCGCCCCGCAGGGCACCGTCAGGGTACCGGTGCACCGGCGTCGGCACCGATCTTCTACACTCGGTGACCGCACCATTCGCCGAGCGAGTGGTCCGCCCTCGTATCCCAATTGGCAGAGGAAACGGATTCAAAACCCGTGCAGTGTGAGTTCGAGTCTCACCGAGGGCACCACGTTCCACACGTCAGGTCATCGACCGAACATCCAGCGACAGAGCGAATCCCACGTCGTCGCGTCCTGTCGTCAGCCGCACGACATGCCTCCCGATGCGTCGACAGGTGAACGAGATCGGGAATGCGACCGCCTGCTGCTCGCCGTCGATGCGGCCGCTGACGGGCAACTCGAACACGTGGAGCGGCTCGTCCTCTCCGTCCGTGATCTGCACCTGCAGGCGACCGCCGTCGGCGTCGTCCGGGCCGCGCTGCAGGAGCACCACCAGATACGCCTCGACGGGCTGTTCCAACGACGGAAGGACGCACCAGTCCCAGATTCCTCCAAGGACGTCGAGCTTCTGGTCCGACTGCCTCGCGTAGTCCGCGAAGAATGCACTCGTGACGATCAACGGCCGGTCCTTTCCCTGCGAGCGACATGCGTCTGATTCGATGGCAGGACTGCCGCACAGAAAGGGTCCGCCGTGACCGCTCTCCTGATCGTCGCGGGACTCGGATCCGCCCTCGTGTCGGGGATTCTTCTCGCGTTCTCCCTCGCCGTGATGCCGGCATTGGCATCACAGCCCGCGTCGTCGGCCGCCGCGCTGATGAACCGCATCAATGTGGTCATCGTCGCTCCCCTCTTCATGGTTCTCCTGTTCGGCACCGCGGTAGCAACCGTCGCTGCCGCCGTGACGGCTGTCCTCGAGCCTGGCATACCCGCATCGCTCGTCGTGCTCGCAGCGGTCCTCTATGTCGGTGGATGCGTCGGTGTGACCGTCGTCGTCAACGTGCCTCTGAACAATCGCCTCGCTGCGCGCGACGATGTCTGGCCCGAATTCCTGCTCCGGTGGACGCGGTGGAACCACGTCCGCGTTCTCGCCGGTGTCGCGTCGTCGATCCTGCTGCTCGCCGCCGGGGTGGCGCAGTGACCGTCGTCCACAGTTTCGCGCCCCTCGTGGGCGCGAGTCCGCACACCCTCCTTCTCGGATCCATGCCGGGCGTGGCCTCGCTGCGCGCGGGGCAGTACTACGCACATCCGCGAAATGCGTTCTGGCCGATCATGGCTCAGCTCGTGGATTTCCGCGCCGACGATCCTTACGACGACCGCGTCGCGGCACTCACCGCGTCCGGTATCGCCGTGTGGGACGTTCTCGAACTCTGCACGCGGGAGGGAAGTCTGGACTCCGCCATCGACGCCGACACCGCCGTGGCCAACGACCTCGCGGGCTTCGTCACCGATCATCCGACCGTCCGACGAATCTTCCTCAACGGTGCCGCCGCCGAGAAGCTCTTCCTCCGACATGTCCGGTTGCCCCGCGCCGTGGCGTGCCGGCGGCTCCCCTCGACGAGCCCGGCGCACGCGTCGTCGACACTGGCCGAGAAGACCGAGGCGTGGCGCGTAGTCATGGAGGTGTCCCCGTGACCACCACGTCCACCAGCCTGCGATTCGCTCTCATCGTTACGGCTGCGAGCGGCTTCCTCGACGCGTACACCTTCGTCTCCCGTGGTGGCGTGTTCGCCAACGCGCAGACCGGCAACGTCATCTTCCTGGCCATCGAACTCTCGCGTACACAGTGGAGCGCGGCCGCCGATCACCTCTGGCCTCTTCTGGCGTTCGTCGTCGGAGTGGTGATCGCGAACGTCATCAAGTCCGGGCGAGCCGAACGCCACGTGCATCGGCCGATCCGATGGTCTGTCGCAGCCCAGGCCGCGATCCTCGCGGTCGTCGGTTTCGTCCCCGACACCGTTCCGAACGCACTGGTCACCGTCCCCATTGCGTTCATCGCATCCCTGCAGTTCGCGCTGTTCCGCACGATCGGCGACCTCAACTTCATCGCCGTGGCGATGACCGGCAACCTCATGCGATTCACCGACGCGGGCTTCGCCGCCCTCGTCGACCGTGATCCCGCCGGCAGGCGTGCGGTTCGCGTCTACAGCGCCGTCATCGCCGTCTTCGCGCTCGGTGCGCTCGCGGGCGCGGCGGCCACGGAAACGATCGGCGTGCGGGCAGCATGGATTCCCGCAGCAGTTCTGGCCGCCACGCTGATCATCTTCCTGATCGACGAGCGCGCGGAGTAGGACCGACGACGGTCCCTCAGTGCACGGTGTGATGCGACATGTCGACCGCGACGACGTCCTCGTGCGACGGCCGATCGACCAGACGTCGACGGATGGCTGTCACAAGCTCCTCGTCCGTCAACGCCGCGGCGCTGGCAGCGAGTTCGATTCTGGCGTCGACCTCGTGCGGCGCCAGATACCGTGCGACCACCAGCGCCTCGACCGGATTACGGCCGAAGTGCCGTGCGACAGCGATGACGCGGTCGGCACTCGGCGTGTTCTTCCCCAACTTCCATCTCGAGACCGACGCGGGATCCACCCCTGCTGCCCGCGCGATCTCCACTTGTGATGCTCTGTCTGTGACGCGGTTCAAGTACTCCCACCACGTCTCCCCCACCCCGGACGTCTCACCCATGGCGCGAACACTACTGACATCGACGCAACTCGAGCCAGAGTGTGTCGATTGCCGCGGCGCTATTGCGTGTGTACCTTTCGTGTCGTGCGCGCAACGAGCGCGACACGATCGATCACTGGGGGGTAATCGATGGCGAATCTCGCGCTGGATCGCGACGGCTTGGAACGACTGCGTCGCTACGCGGAGATCACGACGGACGGACAATTGGCGGAACGGATCGGGGTCGATCCCGCCACCGTCTCCCGCATTCTCAGCGGAAAATGCTTGCCCGGAACGAAATTCATCGCTGGCGTACTCGCGGAATTCGGACGTGACTGCTTCGCCGACATATTCGTCATCGTCGCCGACGACTCACCGCGTCGGAAAATGGCGGATCAGACCTTCCTGAACAACCGTCGCCACCAATTCACCACTGCGAGAGAAGAATCGACCCGTCGCCAATCCCCGTGAGCCGGCGGCTACCGGGGATTCGGTGGCGTAGAGCATCCACTCGTCGAACCGGAAGGGTCGATGGAACCAGATCGAGTGGTTGACCGTGGCCGCGACGATGCGATCCAGTCCCCAGGACAATCCGTGCGTCGTGATGATGGAGTCGAGCACAGTCGTGTCCGACGCGTACCCCATCGTCGCGACGTGCAGGTTCGGATCGTCCGGCAACGGTCCGTCGGCCTTCATCCACACGCGATTGTGGTTCAGGCGTTCCCCCGTGCCTTTCATGATCCAGGCCGGATCATTGGCGTAGCGCATGTCGATGGGTTTCAACGCGTCGACGAACATCTTCAGTCGGTCTTCGTATCCGTCGAAGTGATTGCCCAGCGGTGGAAGCAGTTCCGGGTAATCGACCTCCGGCAACTCCACGCTGTGCTCGAGTCCCCCGCGAGCGTCCTGGAACGCGGCCAGCATCACGAACAGCTCTTCGCCGTCCTGGTACGCCGTGACCTGACGGTTCGCGAAGGCTCGGCCGTCCCGGTGCCGATCGACCCGATACTCGATGTCGCGCTTGACATCTCCTCCGCGCACGAAATGAGCATTGATCGCGTGAACAGGTCTGCCGCCGGACACCGTCCGACCCGCGGCGATCAAACCCTGTGCCACCAACTGTCCGCCGAACGTCCTACTACCGACCTCCGCCGGATGACGCCCGACGAACGTGTCCTCGCCCGTATCGGTCAGATCCAGAATGTCCAACAACACGCTCAGGTCGCGTGAGCGCCCTGTCGTGACAGTCGGCGCGTCCCCCCGACGCTCCGACAGGTCGTCTCCGACCGTCCCCCCCGCTTCGGTCACTTACCGGTCCTCTTCTCCGATTCGATGCACGTGGATCAAGTTGGTGGAGCCTACAGTGCCGGGAGGAGCACCGGCGACGATGACGACCTGGTCACCGCGGTTGTACCGATCGAGCTCGAGCAACGACTTGTCCACCTCGCGCACCATCCCGTCCGTGGTGTCGACGAAGGGAACGAGGAACGTCTCCGTTCCCCACGTCAGCGCCAGCTGGCTGCGGACCTCGGGGATGGACGTGAAAGCGAGCAGAGGCAGGCGCGAATGTAGACGAGCCATACGCCGAACGGTGTCACCGGACTGCGTGAACGCGACCAGGGCGCGCGCGTCCAGACGCTCGCCGATGTCGCGCGCCGCATAGGAGATGACGCCGCGCTTGGTACGGGGGGTGTGTGTGAGGGCGGGAACTGCATCACCCTCCATCTCGACGGTCTCGACGATGCGGGCCATGGTGCGCACCGTCTCCATCACGAACTTGCCGACGGAGGTCTCACCGGACAGCATCACCGCGTCGGTACCGTCGAGCACCGCGTTCGCGACGTCGGATGCCTCCGCGCGGGTGGGGCGGGAGTTCTCGATCATCGACTCGAGCATCTGCGTGGCGACGATGACCGGCTTGGCGTTGGCGCGCGCGATCTGGATGGCGCGCTTCTGCACCAGCGGCACCTGCTCGAGCGGGAGCTCCACGCCGAGGTCACCGCGAGCGACCATCACCGCGTCGAATGCGAGAACGATGGCTTCGAGGTTGTCGACTGCTTCGGGCTTCTCGATCTTCGCGATGACTGGCACTCGGCGGCCGACTCGATCCATGATCGCGTGCACGAGCTCGATGTCCGCCGGAGACCGCACGAAGGACAGTGCGATGAAGTCGACGCCCAGCGCGAGGGCGAACTCCAGATCCTCGGTGTCCTTCTCGGACATGGCGGGAACGGAGACGTCCATACCGGGGAGCGAGACACCCTTGTTGTTGCTGACGGGGCCACCCTCGGTCACGCGACAGAGAACATCGTTGCCCTCGACATCGGTGACGACGAGACCGACCTTGCCGTCGTCCACGAGCAGGCGATCGCCCGGCTTCGCGTCTTGCGCAAGCTCTTTGTAGGTGGTGGACACCCTGTCGTGGGTGCCTTCGCACTCCTCGACGGTGATGCGGATCAGCTCGCCGTTGGCCCAGGTGGTCTTACCCTCCTTGAAGCGGCCGAGGCGGATCTTCGGACCCTGGAGGTCGGCGAGGATGCCGACGGCTTTGCCGGTGGCGTTGGACGCCGCCCGCACTCGCGTGTAGTTCGCTTCGTGATCGGGGTAGTCACCGTGGCTGAAATTGAGTCGAGCGACATCCATTCCGCTCTCGACGAGCTCCCTGATCTTCTCGTCGGTGGCTGTCGCTGGTCCCAGAGTGCATACGATCTTCGTCCGTCGGGTCACACGGGCAAGCCTAGTCCCCGCGACACCCGATTCCTATCGAAGTGGCGGCGCTATGTCCTGACAATCGGGCTACTGGCGAGTAGTTAACCAGCCGGTCGTTCAGGGTTTGAGCAACCGGCCCTCACCGTCGCGGACCTTGCTCGCGAGCATGATGATTCCGTCGATCAGGCACCACAACCACACCGCCGCGTACAGCGGGAGACCGATGATCGCGCCGATCAGCGTGATGGTCAGAAGCACGCTCACCGCGAAGAGGACCACCTGGGCCACAGCGATCGCCGTGGTCCCGATGTAGAACCGGCCGACAGCGATGGGCAGACCGAACAGTAGGGGCGCGAGCTGCAGGATGCCCGCCGTCACCTTGGACTTGTCGCCGTACGGCTCGCCCGTCGCCATGTCCCGCCCGAACGGCGCGGAGGGATCCACGCCGTAGCCCGGACCGCCGAAGTTGTTCTGCGCGTACAGATTCTGACCGTAGGGTTGTTGTCGACCGTACTGAGGCTGCTGCCCGTACTGGGGCTGACCGTACTGGGGCACCTGGCCGTAGGGAGTCTCGGCGGACGGCGCCGCCCATGTGCTCGCCTCGGGCTCCCGGTTCCACGAGCCGTATTCGCCCACCGGGTAACCGAACGCGGCCGTGTCGCCGGCGGACGGTTCCGGGAACGTGCCGGGCGACGGATACGACGGGTACGCGCCGGCGCCCGGACCCTCGCCGAAACTGGCGTTGGTGTTCCAGCCGGGTCCGGAGCTGGACTCGGTGCCAGACGTGTCGGGATTCGCCGCGGGCTTCTTCGTCAGGTCGGGCTTCTCAGGATCGGTCACGTCCCTCGTCCTCACTCGTCGACAGCACCTTGTCGTCAGCGGCCTTCTCGTCGACGGTCTTCTCGTCGGCAACCGCGTCGTCCCCGGCCTTGTCGTCGGCAACCGTGTCGTCGGCAACCGTGTCGTCGGCAACCGTGTCGTCGGCAACCGTGTCGTCGGCAACCGTGTCGTCGGCGGTCTCGTTCTCGGTCCGCGTCGACAACGACGCGGGATCCTCGCGGCCCTTCGGTGCCAGCACCACGTAGGCCAGCGCCAACAGGAACACAATTCCGGACGTGAACGAGTTGACCCGGATGCCACCGATCAGCGTGGCGAAGTCGCTGCGCATCAGTTCCACGACGAATCGTCCCGCACAGTAGCCCGCCACGTACAGGGCGAAGATGCGACCGTGACCGAGTCGGAACCGACGGTCGATCAGCACGATCAGAACCACGATGACGATGTTCCACAGCAGTTCGTACAGGAACGTCGGATGGACGACGCGTTCGACGACGCCGGTCGAGACACCACCGAGTGTGTCGACGCGACCGTTGGCATCGACACGTTCGTAGATCTCGAGACCCCACGGGAGGGTGGTCTCCCGGCCGTACAGCTCCTGGTTGAAGTAGTTGCCGATACGACCGATCGCCTGCGCGAGCAGGATGCCCGGCGCCACGGCATCGCCGAACGCCGGCAGCGGGATTCCCCGGCGACGGCACGCGATCCACGCACCGACACCACCGAGGAACACCGCTCCCCAGATGCCGAGCCCGCCCTGCCAGATCTTCAGCGCATCGACGGGGTTGCCGCCCTCGCCGAAGTACGTGGGTGCGTCGGTGATGACGTGATAGAGCCGGCCACCGATGAGCCCGAACGGTACGGCCCACACGGCGACGTCGAGGACTGTTCCCTTGTCGCCACCGCGAGCGACCCATCGCTTGTCTCCCCAGACGATCGCGATGACGATGCCGACGATGATGAAGAACGCGTAGGCGCGGAGAGCGAGTGGACCGACGTACCAGACTCCCTGAGGCGGACTGGGCAGGTATGCCAGAACCGCGGTGCTCGACGCGAGGGTCACGAGGCCGCCTCGGCGGACCGCACGCCCTCGGCGAGTTCCGCCGTCAACGCGGACACCGCGGAGATACCGGAGTCGACGGCCGTGACCAGAGCGGATCCGACGATGACAGCGTCGGCGTAGGCAGCGATCTCCGCCGCCTGCGCACCGGAACGCACGCCGAGGCCGATGCCGATGGGGATGTCGGAATGCACGCGGATGCGCGAGACCAGCTCGGGCGCGGCCGACGACACGGCGTCGCGGGCTCCGGTGACACCCATCGTCGACGCGGCGTAGACGAATCCGCTGCTCGACTGGACGGTGCGCGAGAGCCGTTCCTCGGTCGAGGACGGCGCGACCAGGAAGATGCGGTCGAGGTGATTGTCGTCGGAGGCCTGCAACCAGTCGCCTGCCTCGTCGGGGATGAGATCGGGCGTGATCATGCCGAGGCCACCGGCCGACGCCAGGTCGGCCGCGAACGCGGACACGCCGTACTTCATGACGGGGTTCCAGTAGGTCATGACGACGGCCTTGCCACCGGCGTCGGCGATGGCCTCGACGACCGTGAACACGTCGCGCACACGGGCACCGTTCTCGAGCGCTCGACCTGCCGCTGCCGCGATGGTGGGCCCGTCCATGACGGGATCGGAGTACGGGACACCGACTTCGATGATGTCGCAACCACTCTCGACCAGCGCGCGGACTGCCTCGATCGATTCCGGGACGGTGGGAAAGCCTGCGGGCAGGTAGCCGACCAGCGCGGCGCGCTTCTCACCACGCGTGGTCTCGAAGACCGATGCGAGCCGTGACGGACCCGAATTCACGGGGATCGGGGTGGGTGTGACGCTCACTTGATCTTGCCCTTCTCGTCCAGGATCCCGAACCACTTCGCTGCGGTGTCGACGTCCTTGTCTCCACGTCCGGACAGATTGACCAGGATCACGGCGCCCTCGCCCAGTTCCCGGCCCAGCTTCACCGCGCCGGCGATCGCGTGCGCCGACTCGATCGCGGGGATGATGCCCTCGGTCTTGCTCAGCAGCGTGAACGCTTCCATCGCCTCGGTGTCGGTGATGGGCCGGTACTCGGCGCGCCCGATGTCGTTGAGGTACGAGTGCTCCGGTCCCACGCCGGGGTAGTCCAGACCCGCGGAGATCGAGTGCGAGTCGATGGTCTGTCCGTCGGCGTCCTGCAGCAGGTACGAGAACGCACCGTGCAGGGCACCGGGCGATCCTGCCCCGATGGTGGCGGCGTGACGGCCCGTCTCGATGCCGTCGCCGGCAGCTTCGTATCCGATGAGGCGCACGGCCGGGTCGTCGATGAACGCGTGGAAGATGCCGATGGCGTTCGATCCGCCGCCGACACACGCCGCGACGGCGTCGGGAAGCCGACCGATGCTGTTCATCAGCTGAGCGCGAGCCTCCATGCCGATGATGCGCTGGAAGTCGCGCACCATCATCGGGAAGGGGTGCGGTCCGGCGACGGTACCGAAGCAGTAGTACGTGGCGTCCGCGTTGGTGACCCAGTCACGGAGCGCTTCGTTGATGGCGTCCTTGAGAGTCCGCGATCCCGAGGTGACCGGGACGACGTCGGAGCCGAGGAGCTTCATCCGCGCGACGTTGAGCGCCTGGCGCTCGGTGTCGACCTCACCCATGTAGACGAGGCACTCGAGTCCGAGAAGTGCGCAGGCAGTGGCGGTGGCGACACCGTGCTGGCCGGCTCCGGTCTCGGCGATGACGCGGGTCTTACCCATCCGCTTCGCGAGGAGCACCTGTCCGAGCACGTTGTTGATCTTGTGCGAACCGGTGTGGTTGAGGTCCTCGCGCTTGAGCAGGATGCGAGCGCCGCCGGCGTGCGTCGACAGATTCGCGGCCTCGAACACCGGGGACGGACGCCCGGTGTAGTCGCGCTGCAGACGGTCGAGCTCGTCCAGGAAAGTGCGGTCGCCGCGTGCCTTCGCGTACTCGGTGGTGACTTCTTCGATGACGCCCATGAGCGCCTCGGGAACGTATCGGCCACCGTACTTACCGAAATGCCCGCCGAGGTCCGGGTCGTGAGACGTGCGATCGGTGATGCCGTCGCTCGAGTTCGGAATATGGCTGGTAGTCACACCAAGAGTCTGCCCGATGACGCGTTGCGCCGACGAGCCGGGTGGAACTGCTCAGCGAGCCGGTTTCGGGCACGACGGGTGCGTTCCGGCGGCCACCAGATCACGCACCGCGGAGCGGGGGTCGCCGCTGGTGACCAATCCCTCGCCGACGAGCACGGCGTCCGCACCCGCGCCGGCGTAGGCCAGGAGGTCGGCGGTGCCGCGGACACCGGACTCGGCGACGCGGATGATGTTCGACGGCAGGCCGGGAGCGATCCGCGAGAATGTGTCGGGGTCGACTTCCAACGTCTTCAGGTTGCGGGCGTTGACACCGATGATCTTCGCGCCGGCTTCGAGGGCCCGGTCCGCCTCTTCCTCGGTGTGCACCTCGACGAGGGGCGTCATACCGAGCGATTCGGTGCGGTCCAGCAACGACGCCAACGCGTCCTGTTCGAGGGCCGCGACGATGAGCAGGATCATGTCCGCACCGTGCGCTCGCGCCTCGTGGATCTGGTACGGCCCGACGATGAAGTCCTTGCGCAGCACCGGGATGCTGACCGCGCGGCGCACCGCATCGAGGTCGTCGAGCGAACCGCGGAACCGACGCTCCTCGGTCAGCACACTGATCACACGAGCGCCGCCTGCTTCGTAGGCGCCGGCGAGGACAGCGGGGTCCGGGATGTCTGCGAGCGCGCCCTTCGACGGGCTGGCGCGCTTGACCTCGGCGATGACGGCGATACCGGGCTCGATGAGCGCTGCGGCGGCATCGAGGGCAGGCCGAGCAGCGGCAGCGGCCTTCTTGACGGAGGCGAAATCGACGACGGATTCGCGTGCGAGTGCATCCGCACGTACTCCGTCGAGGATCGAATCGAGAACGGTCATCGGAGCCCCCGCGTCCTTTCGAAGTGCAGTCGATGTCGTCGGAGACACCGCGGTGGATGTGTGGCGCTTGTCATCCGTTCGCTCAGAGTAGAGGCCGGACGGACAAGACCGACTAGCGGGTCTCACCGTTCTCCGATCGCCCCTCGCCGGAGCGTCGTTCACGATCGAGCGTGGGGTCCAGGCCCGAGTCGAGCGCATCCCAGATGGCACGTTCACTCGGTTCCTCCGCGGGGTCGTCGGGATCGGCCAGCACTGTCTGCTCGGCGCGATCGCGTCGGACGGCAGGACTGTCGTAGCGGTCGGACAACCCGCGGGTCGAGCGGGCGGACCGGGCGACGGTCACCGCGGCGGCCAGAGCGAGAAGCGCCCCGGCGAACGCCAGCGCTGCGGGTGCCCTGTTCGCCTCGGCGGAGATCACCTCGGCCCGGCCCGGCAGTTCCGCGAGAGACCCGGCACGGTCCGCGGTGGCGCCCGAGACAAGCAGCTGTACCGACGGGATCGCCGCGGCCACTGCCACCAGGGCGATGAGCCCCGCCAGCACGACGGTCCATCGACCACGGATGGCGAACAGAGCCGCTACGGCGGCGATGGCTGCGATGGCCAACGGCGTCGTGGCCGCCGCCCACGTCCCACCCACCAGACGGGTGGTCTGCTGCTCCCCCAGCCCGTCGGAGCTGACCACCGTCACCCACGTCATGCGGGACGACGCCCACAGCGCCAGAGCCGCGAGGGCGAGCAGAACCGCGGAGATACCGACGGTGGAACGGCCGCCTCTCACCGACCTGCCCCGAACGTCGTCACCGTCTCGGCGGCGGCCACCGCACCGAGTACGGCCATGGCCTTGTTGCGCGCCTCGGTGTCCTCGTACTCGGCGACCGAATCGGCCACGACCCCGGCGCCCGCCTGGACGTAGGCGGTTCCGTCCTTGATCAGGGCGGAGCGGATGCAGATGGCGGTGTCGGCGTCGCCGTCGAAGTCGAGGTATCCGACGATCCCTCCGTACACACCCCGGCGGGTGGGCTCGAGTTCCTCGATCAGTTCCATCGCTCGGACCTTGGGCGCGCCGGACAGCGTGCCTGCGGGGAAGCACGCGCGCACGGCGTCGAGCGCGTGTTTGCCCTCGTCGAGCCTGCCCGTCACCGTCGACACCAGGTGCATGACGTGGCTGTACCGCTCGACGTGGCGGTACTCGGTCACCTTCACCGTGCCCGGCTCGCACACGCGGCCCAGATCGTTGCGCCCCAGGTCGACGAGCATGAGGTGTTCCGAGTTCTCCTTCTCGTCCACCAGCAGGTCCTTCTCGAGCAGGATGTCGTCCTCCTCGGTGGCGCCGCGCCAGCGGGTACCCGCGATGGGATGCGTGGTGGCGACGCCGTCGGCGACGGTGACCAACGACTCCGGGCTGGAGCCGACGATGGAGAAGGCGGTCTCACCGTCGGGGCCCGGTACGTGCATCAGGTACATGTACGGGCTGGGATTCGACGCCCGCAGCATGCGGTAGACGTCCAACGGAGTGGCGTCGGTGTCCATCTCGAAGCGTTGCGACAGCACCACCTGGAACGCCTCGCCGGCCTCGATCTCCTCCACGAGACGACGCACGTCGGCCCCGAATCCTTCCGAGGTGCGCTGACGGCGGAACTGCGGCGCCGGGCGCGAGTACGACGCGACGGTGGAGTCGGCCGGTGACGACAGGGCCGCGGTCATCCGATCGAGCCGGGCGACCGCGTCGTCGTACGCCTCGTCCACCCGGTTGTCGGTGCCGTCCCAGTTGACCGCGTTGGCGATCAGGGTGATCGCGCCCTCGTGATGATCGACGGCTGCCAGGTCGGTGGCCAGCAGCATGACCATCTCGGGGATCTGCAGGTCATCCTCGGTCAGCTCGGGGAGACGCTCGATGTGGCGGACCGCGTCGTACCCGAGATAGCCGACCATCCCACCGGTCAACGGCGGCAGGTTCGGCAGACGCTCCGAGCGCAGCAGTTCGATCGTCGCGCCCAGGGCGTCGAGTGGATGACCACCCGACGGTGCACCCGCGGGAGTCTCGCCCATCCAGGCTGCTTCACCGTCCACGACCGTCAACGCGCTGGGACTGCCCGCGCCGATGAACGACCAGCGCGACCACGAGCGGCCGTTCTCCGCCGACTCGAGCAGGAACGTTCCCGGCTTGTCACCGCCCAGCTTGCGATAGGCCGACAGCGGAGTCTCGGAGTCCGCCAACACCTTCCGGATCACCGGCACTACTCGGTGCACCGCGGCGAGCTCGCGGAACTGCTCCCGGGTGGTAGTGCCGTCGCCGCCGGACCGCGTCGACGCACCGGACGCGGCCGTGTCCTTCTCAGCTTGCATGCGCCCCATCTTCCCGGGTACTTCAGGTGTGGCTCGCACGGGTGCGCCGACTCACCGGGCCTCCGCGCGGCGGAACGCAGCGTCGCGGTGGGAGACTCGAACGATCACCGACAGCGACGACGGCAGAACAGGACGATTTCGACAGCGATGGCTGATGCACAGGAACCACAGGCCACGCGATGGCTCACTCCCGAACAACAGGACGCCTGGCGGGCGCTGGTGGCATTCGTGACACGCCTGCCGGCGGCGTTGGACACCCAACTCCAGCGCGACTCGGGCATGACGCACTTCGACTACTTCGTCCTCGCCACCCTGTCGGAGGCCCCGGACCGGCGCCTGCGTCTGCGAGACCTCGCCGACTTCTCCAACGCGTCGCTGTCGCGGCTCTCCCACGTGATGACGAAACTCGAGAAAGCCGGATGGGCGCGTCGGGAAAGCATCAGCGGTGGGCGCGGATCACACGCCGTGCTGACTGACGACGGGTACGCCAAGGTGATCGAGACCGCCCCGGGGCACGTATCGACCGTTCGGTCGCTGGTCTTCGACGGCCTCGACGACGATCAGGTCTCGGAACTGCTGGCGCTGGGAACCGTGATGGTGACGAACCTCGACGCAGGAATCGCGCGCCAGACGAGTTCCGACTAGCTGTCGTCCCCGAGCAGCAGATCCGCGTCGAAGCACGTGTGGTCGCCGGTGTGGCAGGCGCCGCCGGTCTGATCGACCGTCAGCAGCACGGTGTCGCCGTCGCAGTCGAGTCGCACCTCGTGCACGCGCTGCGCATGCCCGGACGACTCGCCCTTGACCCAGTACTCACGACGCGATCGGGACCAGTAGGTCCCCTTCCGCGTCTCGAGAGTCATCGCGAGAGCGGTGTCGTCCATCCAGGCGACCATCAGAACGTCTCCGGTCCCGCGTTCCTGCGCGACCGCACAGACCAGACCGTCGTCGTTGCGCTTGAGCCGCGACGCGATGGCGGGATCGAGAACGGGAGTACTCACCGGACCTCCACTCCGTCCGCGCGCAGGGCCGTCTTGACGTCACCGATCGTCATCTCACCGAAGTGGAAGACACTGGCTGCGAGGACGGCGTCGGCACCCGCTGCCACGGCAGGGGCGAAGTGCTCGACCGCGCCCGCTCCCCCGCTGGCGATCACCGGGACGTGCACCGCGCCGCGCACCGCCGTGATCATCGCGATGTCGAACCCGGCCTTCGTGCCGTCCGCGTCCATCGAGTTCAGCAAGATCTCTCCGACGCCCAGTTCGGCGCCGCGGCGTGCCCACTCGACGGCGTCGACACCGGTACCGCGCCGACCACCGTGGGTCGTCACCTCCCAGCCTGACTCGGTGGGCTGCTCACCCTCGGGCACCGTCCGCGCATCGACCGACAGCACGATGCACTGTGACCCGAAACGAGAACTGAGCTCCCGCAACAACTCCGGCCGCGCCAGTGCAGCGGTGTTGATGGATACCTTGTCGGCGCCCGCGCGGAGCAACGTGTCCACGTCCTGCACCGTGCGGACTCCGCCGCCCACCGTGAGGGGAATGAAGACCTGCTCGGCGGTGCGGGTGACCACGTCGAGCATCGTCGCCCGGCCGCCCGACGACGCGGTGACGTCGAGGAACGTCAGTTCGTCGGCGCCTTCGGCGTCGTACTTCGCGGCGAGTTCCACCGGATCCCCCGCGTCGCGGAGGTCGGCGAAATTGACGCCCTTGACCACACGGCCGGCATCTACGTCCAGGCACGGGATGACACGGACCGCGACGCTCATCTACGGGCTCCTGACCGGGTATCGGGTGTGTACGACGCGGGGTCACCGACATGCGCGAGGATGTTCAGAACTTCCTCGTGCACACCGGGCGCCGCGGCCAGGACCGAGGTCGACGCCGAGGTCCACTGCTCCCCGGCCAGATCCGTGACGACGCCGCCCGCTGCGCGCACCAGCATGGCTCCCGCCGCGTTGTCCCAGGCGTGGTGTCCGAACACGATCGACGCTCCGAGTGTTCCCGCCGCGGTGTACGCGAGGTCCAGACCCGTCGAGCCGTGCATGCGGATGCGCGAGGACACCCGACTGATGTCGGACAGCAGCTGGACTCGGTACGCCCCCGGCAGCCTGCCCCGACTGTCGATGTTGAAGGCACCGAAGCCCACGACCGACGACGAAAGGGACGTGGTCGACAGACGGGGCAACGCATCGCCGTCGCGGTACACCGGACCACCGTCGACAGCCCAGAAACGCTGTCCGATCAACGGCAGCCACGTCAGGCCGATGACCGGAGTGCCGTCGACCATCAGCGCGAGCAACGTTCCCGCCGTGGGCAATCCGTACGAGTAGTTGAAGGTGCCGTCGATGGGGTCGAGGACCCACACGGTTCCGGAGTCGACGGGCGGACCGCCGAATTCCTCGCCGTGGACGGGGATCTGCGTCTGCTCCTGCAACTCCTCGACCAGTCGGCGTTCCAGTTCGAGGTCGACGGCCGTCGCGAAGTCGTCCGGGCCCTTGGCGACAGCGCTGGGAGCGCCGGCGCCGGCGACGAACCGGTCGTGGATCCCGTCGAGCAGCCCGCGGGCGGTGCCGGCGAGGCTGTCGAGATCCAGATCGCTCACGGCGTCGACGGCGCGCTGTCCGCGACCGCTGCGAGGGCCTGCGGGAGCGTGAACTTGCCGGCGTAGAGCGCCTTGCCCACGATCGAGCCCTCGACACCCTTCGGCGTCAGGGACGCGATGGCCACCAGATCGTCCACGGTGGACACGCCACCGGAGGCGATGACGGGTGCGTCGGTGACGGCGCAGACCTGTTCGAGGAGTTCGAGATTGGGGCCGGTCAAGGTGCCGTCGCGCGTGACGTCGGTGACCACGTAGCGGGTGCAACCGTCGCGATCGAGGCGCTCGAGCACCTCCCAGAGGTCTCCCCCGTCGCTGACCCACCCACGGCCGCGGAGGCGGTGCTGTCCGTCGACGATGCGCACGTCGAGTCCCACGGCGACACGGTCTCCGTACTCGCCGATGGCCCGCTTGCACCATTCCGGATCCTCGAGCGCCGCGGTACCGAGATTGACGCGCGCGCATCCGGTGGCCAGTGCCGCGCGGAGACTCTCGTCGTCGCGGATGCCACCGGACAGCTCGACCTTCACGTCGAGTTCGCCGACGACGCCGGCGAGCAACTCACGGTTCGATCCGCGGCCGAAAGCGGCGTCGAGATCGACGAGGTGCACCCACTCGGCTCCGTCGTTCTGCCACGCGAGGGCGGCGTCACGGGGCGAGCCGTAGGAGGTCTCACTGCCGGCCTCTCCTTGGACGAGACGAACAGCTTGACCGTCGGCGACATCGACTGCGGGAAGAAGTACCAGGCTCACGTTCGACGAGGTTACCGGCACGATCGACGGCACTGCGCGGCAGGGCAGGGCGGTCAGTCGCTGCGGTCGGCTTCGGCGTCGTCGGTGCCCACCTCGTCGAAAGACCTGCGTAGGGATTGCTTGGACACGACGGATGCGACCGCGAACGTCAGGACGAGACCGACCGTGACGACGACGAGCCCGAGCGGCCCGTCGGGGCTCAGCGCCCACAGCGCCACCGTCGTCAGACCGAGCATCACCGTGGCCGCACCCAGCACGAGTGCGGCGTGCCGCCCGAAGGAGAAGTCGGGTAGCTCGCTCACGAGAGCGTACGAAGCCAGTTCTCGAGCAGCACCGCGCCCGCGTCGCCCGACTTCTCCGGATGGAACTGCGTCGCCGACAGCGGACCGTTCTCGACGGCCGCGATGAAATCACCGCCGTGGTTCGCCCACGTGAGAACGGGCGCTGCCAGGGAGTCGCTCGGTTCCATCTCCCAGGTCTGGGCGCCGTAGGAGTGCACGAAGTAGAAGCGCGTGTCGGGGCTCATCCCGGCGAACAGGACCGAGTCCTCGCCGGGACGGACCGTGTTCCACCCCATGTGCGGCAGGACCTCGGCATGCAGTTTGTCGACCGTTCCGGGCCACTGGCCACAGCCCGTCGCGGGGATGTCGAACTCGACACCACGATCGAACATGATCTGCATACCGACACAGATGCCCAGCACGGGACGGCCACCGGCCAACCGCTTGTCGACGAGCTCGTCCCCGCGGACCGACAGCAGACCGTCCATGCAGGCGCCGAACGCGCCGACGCCCGGAACCACCAGCCCGTCGGCGGCGAGGGCGACGCGGTGGTCGGAGGTCACGGTCACATCGGCACCCACACGCTCGAGAGCCCGCTGTGCAGAGTGCAAATTCCCCGAACCGTAATCGAGCAGCGCTACCGAGCTCACAGACTTCCCTTCGTCGACGGCACACCCGTGACGCGAGGGTCCGGCTCGACGGCAGCGCGGAGAGCGCGCGCGACGGCCTTGTACTCGGCCTCGGTGACGTGGTGCTGGTCGCGCCCGTACAGCACCCGGACGTGCAGGGCGATGCGAGCGTTGGACGCGATGGATTCGAAGACGTGGCGGTTGATCACCGTCGAGTACGGCGCGCCCGGATATCCCGCGATGACGGCGTGCAGCATGTGCTCCGGTTCCCCGGTGTGCACGCAGTACGGGCGGCCGGACACGTCGACCGATGCGTGAGCCAACGTCTCGTCCATCGGAATGAACGCGTCACCGAAACGGCGAATTCCCTTCTTGTCGCCGAGTGCCTGGCCCAGCGCCTGGCCGAGGACGATAGCCGTGTCCTCGACCGTGTGATGTGCCTCGATCTCGATGTCGCCCTTCGCATGCACGGTCAGGTCGAAACTGGCGTGCGTTCCCAGCGCGGTCAGCATGTGGTCGAAGAACGGGACACCGGTGGAGACGTCCACGATCCCGGTGCCGTCGAGGTTGAGCTCCACCGTGATGGACGACTCCTTCGTCGTCCGCTCGATACGCGCGATGCGGTTCGGGGTCATGATGCTGCTCACTGGGACGTCCTCTGTAGGGGGGCGATGGGGCCGGTCACCGTGTCGACGAGCGCAGCACTGACCTCGAGGAAGCGGTCGTTCTCCGCCTCCACGCCGATGGTCACCCGCAGGTGCCCGTCGATGCCGACGTCCCGTATCAGGACGCCGTGATCGAGGTACTGCTGCCACACCGCGGCCGCGTCGGCGAAGCGACCGAACAGGACGAAGTTGGCGCTGCTCGGAATGACGTGGAACCCGAGTGCGGCCAATCGACCCATCACACGGTCGCGTTCCGATGCCAGTTCCGCGACGGAGGCCAGGGTGTCGTCGGCGTGCCGCAGCGCGGCGCGCGCAGCGGCCTGAGTCAGCACCGACAGGTGGTACGGGAGCCGGACCAGCAGGAGTGCGTCGACGATCGCCGGCGCGGCGACCAGATAGCCCAGCCGACCGCCCGCGAAGGCGAACGCTTTGCTCATGGTCCGGCTGACCACCACGCGGGTCGGGACCTCGTCGATCAACTCCACCGCACTCGGCGCATCGGAGAACTCCGCGTAGGCCTCGTCGACGATGACGATTCCGCGTGTCGCCGAGATGATCCTGCGGATGTCGTCGAGCGTCAGCGTGTGTCCGGTCGGGTTGTTCGGCGTGGTCACGAAGACGACGTCGGGGTCGGTCGACTCGATGGCCGACACGGCCGCATCGATGTCGAGCGAGAAGTCCTCGCGGCGGTGCAGGTCGAGGAATTCCGTCTGCGTTCCCGCCGAGATGATCGGATGCATCGAGTACGACGGGACGAATCCCAGCGCGCGTCGCCCCGGCCCGCCGAACGCCTGGAGCACCTGCTGCAGGATCTCGTTCGAGCCGTTGGCCGCCCACAGGTTGTCGACGGTCACCGCGACCCCGGTGCGTCCCGCCACGTACGACGCCAGGTCGGTCCGCAGAGCGACCGCGTCCCGATCCGGGTACCGGTGCAACGACGCCGCGGCCTCTCGTACCGACCGCGCCACGTCCTCGACGAGCGCCTCGGACGGCGGGTGCGGATTCTCGTTGGTGTTCAGTTGGACCGAAACCGCGAGCTGCGGGGCACCGTACGGCGACTTCCCCACCAGAGATTCGCGTAACGGCAGGTCGGCGAGGGTGGCGCCCGAACCGGGAACGGCCGTCACGAGCGCGCCTCGAAACGCACGCTCACAGCGTCGCCGTGAGCGGGCAGATCCTCCGCGTTCGCCAAGGCGACGACATGCGCCGCAACTCCTTCGAGTGCGTCACGCGAGTAGTCGACGATGTGGATCCCACGCAGGAACGTCTGCACGGACAGACCCGACGAGAACCGGGCGCACCCTGCTGTCGGCAGGACGTGATTGGAACCCGCGCAGTAGTCACCGAGGCTCACCGGTGACCACGGGCCGACGAAGATAGCCCCGGCGCTGCGGACGCGGCCGGCGACCTCGGACGCGTTCTCCGTCTGGATCTCGAGGTGCTCCGCGGCGTACGCGTCGACGGTCCTGATGCCGGCGTCGAGCGAATCGACCAGCACGATGCCGGACTGCTCGCCTGACAGCGCCGTCGCCACACGCTCGGAGTGCTTGGTGGTGAGAGTGCGCTCGGCGACCTCACGTGTGACGGCGTCTGCCAGCTCCAGGGAGGTGGTCACCAGCACGCTGGCAGCCAGGACATCGTGCTCGGCCTGGGAGATGAGGTCGGCCGCCACGTGAACCGGGTCCGCGGTGTGATCGGCGAGGATCGCGATCTCCGTCGGTCCCGCTTCGGAGTCGATGCCGACGACGCCTCGGCACAGCCGCTTGGCGGCGGTGACGTAGATGTTCCCGGGTCCGGTGATCATGTCGACCGGCTCGAGGGCCTCACCGTCGGTGTCGATACCGCCGTAGGTGAGCAGCGCGACGCCCTGCGCCCCGCCGACAGCCCAGACCTCCTCGACGCCCAGCAGAGCCGCGGCGGCGAGAATCGTGGGGTGCGGCAGTCCGCCGAAGTCGACCTGCGGCGGCGACGCGACGACGAGACTGCCCACACCGGCCACCTGCGCCGGCACGACGTTCATGACGACCGACGACGGGTAGACGGCATTGCCTCCGGGCACGTACAGACCGACGCGATCGACGGGCACCCACTTCTCGGTGACCGTGCCCCCGGGGACGACCGTGGTCACCGTCTCCGAGCGCCGCTGATCCTCGTGCACCGTGCGGGAGCGCTCGATGGAGACGTTCAACGCCTCACGGACAGCGGGATCGAGGTCGGCCAGGGCCTTATCCAGCGCGGCGGCGGGCACGCGCACCGCGTCGGGACGGACCCGGTCGAACGTCTCGCAGTAGTCGAGCGCCGCGTCGGCACCGCGCTCACGGACCGCCTCGACCACAGGAGTGACCAGATGCAGCACCGAGTTCACGTCCACTCCGCCTCGCGGGAGAACGGCCCTGAGTTCGGCCGTGGACGGGGAGCTGCCGCGTAGATCGACGCGTCTCAGCTCGGTGCGGGCGGTCATGAGTGGTCCTCTCGGGGGTCACGGCATGGTGCGGCCGTGCGGCGCATGGCAATTATCGCGCAACGCCCACTGGCCGCACCCGTCGGGGACGGCGGACCGACAGCGAGGTCAGGCGTACCGGTTGGCCAGTTGCTCGAGCGTGGCGGTGATTCCGACGACGTTCTTGTCCGTCTGCTTGGTCAGTTCGAGCATCGCCGGAGCCTTGGCGGTGCCGTAGATGAACGATTCCGTGACGTCGGTCGTCGTCGGCGAGGTCTGCGCGAACTCCCAGCGCCACTTGTGTCCCAGCGGGTGCTGCCACTCGATGACCTTGGTGTCACCGGTGTCCACGAACTCCGTCACCGTGCTGGTGATCCGGTACGGCAGGCCGAACTGCTTCATCTTCACCGAGAACTTGGCTCCGTTCGACAGAGGCGACGGGCCCTTCACGGTGTCCTTGACGGTGCCGGAGCCGTCGAGCTCGCCGTGACGATGCGGGTCGGCCACCTGTGCGAAGAGTTCGTCTGCCGATGCGTTCACGGTCACCCGTCGGGCGATCACACGGTCGCCACGGTCCACTGTCGTCACTGATGTCATGTGACCGATTGTGCCCGAGGAGCCCGACACCGAAACGTCAGCCGAAGTCGAGACCCAGGTCGAGCACCGTCACCGAGTGCGTGAGAGCGCCCACGGCGAGGAAGTCGACGCCCGTGCCGGCGTACTCGGCGGCCGAGTCCAACGTTAGCCCTCCGGACGATTCGAGCCGCGTACCCGGAGCCGATCTGTCTCGTCTCTGCACGGCCATCTGTGTCTGCCACAGGGGGAAGTTGTCGAGCAGGACGAGGTCGACGTTCTCGGCCAACACCTCGTCGAGTTGTTCGAGCGTGTCCACCTCGACCTCGCACGCGATGTCGGGTGCCGCACGCCGCACGGCATGCAGTGCGGCGACCACGGACCCCGCCGCGACCACGTGGTTGTCCTTGATCAGCGCGGCATCTCCGAGGCCCATCCGGTGGTTGGTTCCGCCACCGGCCCGCACGGCGTATTTCTGCAGTGCGCGCAGTCCGGGGAGGGTCTTGCGACTGTCCCGGACGACACATTTCGTTCCCGCTACAGCGTCGACCCAGGCGGCGGTCGCCGTGGCGATGCCGGACAGATGGCACAGCAGGTTCAGCATCGTCCGCTCGGCCGTCAGCAGTTCACGCGTCGACGTCTCGACGGTGAGGACGACGTCACCGGGCTCGACGCGCGTGCCGTCGGCGACCCGGTGCACCGTCTCGTAGGTCCCGGCGACCTCGTCGAGGACCACGAGCGCCACGTCGACACCGGCCACGGTGCCGTAGCCGCGCGAGACCACGGATGCTCGCGTGCGCGCGTCGGCGGACACCGTCGCGAGCGTCGTCACGTCGGGTCCGTAACGCAGGTCTTCCTCGAGGGCTCTGCGCACCACGTCGAGAATCTCGTCGCGGTCGACGGGGACCAGATCATCGGTCGAGGCGGTCACGACACTCCTACGGTGGTGGTGGTCCCGAACGACGTCGTCGTCCGGGCGAGGGACGGGTCGTCGTGACGGACGAGAACGATGTCGCCGTCCTCCGACAGACGGAAGGCGCGGCTGCGGCGCTGGGCCGGATCCGAGTCGACATGATCGAGTCGGGTGTGTGCGCCGCGCGTCTCGGTACGCAGTGCCGCCGCACGAACGGTGGCGGACGCGAGCATCGTCATCGCGGCGTCTTCCACGTCGCGCACCGACGTGACCGGCCGCGTCTGCGCGGAATCCAGGACGGCCGATGCCCGGTGGAGACCGTCCGCATCGCGGACGACGCCGACGTCGCGCGTCATCGTCGCCTGCAGCACGTCCCGATCCAGACGGCGGAGGTCGCCCAGCTCGGTGGGTTCCCCGACGACGGGAGTTCCGAGCCGTGCCCGTGCCGCTCGCGCCACACGGGTGCCGAGGACGACGCCCTCGAGCAGCGAGTTCGACGCCAGACGGTTCGCACCGTGCAGACCCGTCCGTGCCACCTCACCGGCGGCGAAGAGACCGGGTACGGATGTGCGACCGTCGGTGTCGGTCACGACTCCCCCGCAGGCGTAGTGCGCGGCCGGCGCCACCGGGATCGGCGACTCGGACGGGTCGACACCCATGTCGAGGCACGCGGCGGTGACCGTCGGAAAGCGGCGATGCATGTCGCGTACCGGTCGTGCGTCGAGCAGAACGTGGTCCGCGCCGGACGCGGCCAGTTGCCGAGCGATGGTGCGGGACACGACATCTCGTGGTGCCAGATCTCCCATCGGGTGGACACCCTGCATGATCGAGCGTCCGTCGAGGTCGGTCAGTCTCGCACCTTCGCCGCGCACTGCCTCGCTGACGAGGGGCAGACGTCCTCGCCCGCCGGGGCTGAACAACACGGTCGGGTGGAACTGCACGAATTCCACGTCGGCGATGGACGCGCCGGCGCGCAGAGCGAGTGCGACACCGTCCGCCGTCGCTCCGGAGGGATTGGTACTGGCCGCGTAGAGCATGCCGTTGCCACCGGTCGCGATCAGCACGGCGGGCGCGCGGACTATGCCCACGTCGACACCCGGTGTCGTCCCGCCGAGGGAGACGACCACACCGGCCGCACCCTCGGGGCCGACGACGACCTGCAGCGCCGTGGCACCGCCGACGGTGGCGGGCGCCGTCGACGACAGTGCTCGCTGGATCTCACGCCCGGTCGCGTCCCCGCCCGCATGCACGATGCGGCTGACGCTGTGTCCGCCCTCGCGGGTGCGCGACACCTGTCCGTCCCGACCGTGGTCGAACGTGGCGCCCAGCGCAACCAAGGTGTCGAAGGCATCCGACCCCGCGCCGACGATGGACCGCACCGCGGCCTCGTCGCACAACCCGGCACCGGCGGTCAGCGTGTCGCGGACGTGCGCCTCGACGTCGTCACCTGTCGCGATGGCGACGCCGCCCTGCGCGTACTGCGTCGACGTGCCCTCGATGTCCTTGCCGACGACGAGTACCCGCATGCCGAGGCGTGTGGCCTCGATGGCCGCGGCCAGTCCGGCCACGCCACCGCCCACGACCACGAGATCGGCGTCGGCCTCCCACGCAGGCGTGAGAGGGGTGCTCACTCGCCGCCGCCGGGGGACCCGATGGCGATCATGCGCTCCACCGACGCACGCGCTCGCTCAGCGGTGGCGAGGTCGACGTGCACCTCGTCCTTGCCCTCGGTGAGACACCGCAGCAGGGCCGCGGGAGTGATCATCTTCATGTAGGGGCAGGACGCGCGGTCGTTGACTGCCTGGAAGTCCACACCCGGCGCGGCTTTACGCAGCTGATGCAGCATGCCGATCTCCGTGGCCACCAGGACCTGCGTGGCGCGGGTGGTCCGTGCGGCGTCCAACATTCCTCCGGTGGAGAGGATCTTGACCTTCTCCTCGGGGACGAAGCCCTCTCCCGCCAGGTACAGAGCGGACGTCGCACAACCGCATTCCGGGTGGACGTAGAGCTCCGCGTCCGGGTAGGCGCGAGACCGAGCGGTCAACTCGTCCCCGTTGATGCCGGCGTGCACGTGGCACTCCCCCGCCCAGATGTGCATGTTGGTGCGCCCGGTCTGTCGGCGGACGTGGGCGCCCAGGAACTGGTCGGGAAGGAACAGCACCTCGCGGTCGCGGTCGATGGAGTTCACTACCTCGACGGCGTTGGACGACGTGCAGCAGATGTCGGTGAGGCCTTTGACCTCGGCCGTCGTGTTGACGTAGGAGACGACGACCGCGTCGGGGTGCTCGGCCTTCCACTCGCGCAGCTGCGCCGCATCGATGGAATCGGCGAGGGAGCATCCGGCGCGCTCGTCGGGAATGAGCACCGTCTTGGACGGGGCGAGGATCTTGGCGGTCTCGGCCATGAAGTGGACGCCGCAGAAGACGATGGTGTCCTCTTCGGCCTGCGCCGCGATGCGGGACAGGGCGAGGGAATCGCCGACGTGGTGTGCGATGTCCTGGATCGCGGGCAGCTGATAGTTGTGCGCGAGGATCGTGGCGTTCTTCGCTTCCGCGAGGCGCAGGATCTCCTCTGCCCACTCCGGTCCGGCCTCGACGCCGGAATACCCGCCCGGTCCGTCGACGACGGCCGAGTGTCCACCGAATCGCGTGGTCGTGATCGACATGAAGTACTCCTCGCGTGCGTTCGGCGACGGAATTCGCCGGGTGCCGATCCGCCGGAATGGACCCGGCGGGGTTTTCGACTTATGATCGAAAACGTGATTCATCGTAGCACCGCCACCGACGAGCACCCCCGGGTCGGCCTCGATCCGGCCGCAGGACCCGTTCACGAAGTCCTGTCCGTCGTCTTCCAGGTGCGCGAACAGGTTGCCCACCGGCCGGCCGAACTGTGCGTCCTGCTGTGGCAGCGAGCCCTGGCGCCGGCACGCGGAACATGGTCCCTGCCCGGTGGTCGGTTGGGCGACGACGAGAACCTCATGGATTCCGCACGACGCCAGCTCGCCGAGAAGGTCGACGTCCGGGAGGTGCGGCACCTCGAGCAACTGTCGGTGTTCTCCGAACCCGGCCGGGTTCCCGGGGAACGCCGGATCGCCTCCACGTTCCTCGGCCTGGTGCCGATCGACGGTGATCCCCGACTTCCCGTCGACACCGCGTGGCATGCGGTCGCGGATCTCCCCGACACGGCCTTCGACCACGGGACGATGGTCTCGCATGCACGGACCAGGCTGGCGGCGAAACTGTCCTACACCAACATCGCCTTCGCGTTGGCGCCCACGGAGTTCAGCATGTCGACGCTTCGCGACATCTATTGTGCCGCATTGGGTTACCAGGTCGACACGACGAATCTTCAACGCGTCCTGAATCGGCGACGAGTGATCGAATCGACCGGTCGGACCGCCCCTCCCGGCCCCACAGGCGGACGACCGGCGGCGCTCTACAAGTTCCGCGACACCGCCCTCCGTGTCACCGACGAGTTCGCTGCTCTGCGCCCACCGGGGTGACCGCTCGTCAGCTCGGGACTCTGCCGGGCCCGACGGTCGTCGACTGTTCGGGATCACGTCGGTCGAGTACGACGGTATCGCCGCCGCGGGCCTTCGCGGAGTACATGGCCCGGTCGGCATGGATCAGGAGCACCTCCGCGTCGCGCGGCGTGGCCCGCACGGGTGACGACGCGACGCCGATGCTCAGACTGGAGTCCGGGTCGGACTGTTCGAGGTAGGTGGCGCAGAGAGATGCGGCGCGCGACATCACCTCGTCGAGCGGCAGCGCGGTGATGACGGCGAACTCCTCGCCTCCCGTGCGCGCGGTGATCGACGGTGACGGGAACGCCTCGTCGATGATCGCCGCCGTCCGTCGGATCACCGCGTCACCGTGGTGGTGACCGAACCGGTCGTTGATCGATTTGAAGCGGTCGATGTCGACCACGACGGCCGCGAGGTCGACGCGAAGTCCGACCAGGTCGTCCGCCGAGGCGGTGAGTCCGCGTCGATTGCGGAGACCGGTCAACGGATCGAGATAGGCCGCCGCGACGTCGCTCTTCTGGATGAACTGCAAGCGGTAGATCGAAATCGGTGCGAGAAAGAGCACCATGACGATGAGCATTGCGTAGGTCACGGCCAATCGCGTGACCTCCGTGCCGGATTCGGCGTCCGACCTCACTGCCGACGCGAACACCGCAATACAGACGGCCACCGACACGGTGTGATGCGCAGCGAACACGCGTGGCGTGTGGAACGTGGCGACGTAACTGCTGGCCACGCCGAACAGGATGGTGCAGGGCAGAAGTGCCAGCGGGTCGGACAGCGACAGGATCACCGCGGACAGCCCGATGTCCGCATATGCCACGAAGGCCAGGGACATTCTGCGCGAGGGCCAGGGACCCCGGATCCACGCGGCCCCGACCGCAGCCGTTCCCACCGCGTTGGCGAACACGATCACCGATCCCACCCCTGAAGCAGCTGTCGGCGGCGATACTCCGGCCACGACGTACAGCGCCGCGAACAACAGACACGACAACCCGATCAGAACTCGCGTCGAGGCGAGGGCGGTGTGGGTCTCGAAGTACTTCACCGTCCACCTGTAGTCGACGGGGCTGCTCAGCCAGCGTAGGACGGGATTCGCCACCCGGGACGGCCTTCCTACGCGAACGATGAGGCCCCCCACGCGGCCTTCGGAAGGCCGCCCCGTGACTGCTCAGTGAAGCAGACGAACCGGTGCTCCGAGCCCGAATGTCACGAGCTCGACATCGACTCGTCGGACGCTTCCACGGTGTCACCGCGTCGCAGATCGTCCGACGCGGACAGTGCCGCGATCAGGACGATCGTCACCGCCGCGGCCAGCGGCTGCGCGAGCAGCGCCAGCGGTGTCGACATACCGGGAGCGAGCCCGACGACATCGCCTCGTGCTGCACCCTCGGCGGAGGCGTAGCGAAGGGCACCCACGGCGAGACCGACCCCGGCGGCGACTGCGGATCCGGCGAACGCGCCGACCACGGTGTCGACCGCGAGACGCGGACCACGATCGGAGACGACGGACCAGACGCCCACTGTCGCAACCACTCCGGCCGCGGCCGTGATGCAGAGGAACAGAGCCAGTGCGTCGAATCGGTGATCGCTCTCCCCGGTCAACACGATCGCGCGACCGTCGCCGACGGCGGCGACGTGCTCCACCGGAGCCGTCAGCGCCCACAGCGCGCCGAGGACGAGACCGACCGACGCGAACGATGCGACGACGCGCAGCGAGCGTCCGATCGAGCCACCACGACGTGACGCCACCTCGGACATGTCGACTTCGTTCACACCGGCCAGCCTAGGCTGTGCGGGAACGACCGTCCGGGTCGACGGACGAGTAGCCGAGAGGACGCGCGCATGCAGTTGCGGAAGAACGACGTCGTCGACGGCGCGCTCGTGATCCTCGACGACTACGGACTCGCGGACTTGTCGATGCGCCGCCTCGCCGGGTCACTCGGCGTGGCACCGGGCGCTCTGTACTGGCACGTGGCCAACAAACAGGCACTTCTCGGTGCGGTATCGGATCGCATTCTCGGCCGGCTCGATCGATCCGTCGGCGCGGAGCAGCACCCTCTGGACGACGTACGGGCGCGGGCGCACCGCCTGCGCGACGCACTCCTCGCCCACCGCGACGGGGCCGAGGTCGTCGCGTCGAGCTTGTCGGCCCGCACGGTCACCCATCCTGTGCGGTCGACCTTCGCCGCCGATCTCATCGCCGCGGGCCTGTCCACGGGCGACGCGGACCATGCCGCGGACGCCGTCCTGTACTACGTCCTGGGAGCGACGACCGACGAGCAGTCGCGCCTGCAGATGGAGTCGGCCGGAGCTGCGCCGGTCCCGGAATCCGCGGGCACGGACCAGCACCTCGACACGGACGCCACCGCTCGGTTCGCGTTCGGCCTCGAACTCTTCGTCGACGGCATCAGGCGCCGCGTCCGTACGCTGAACGCGTGACCTCCTCGACGTCTCCCGTCACCCTGCTCGGCGCCGGAATCTCCGGCGCCGCCTGCGCTCGCGTCCTCCGCGACGCGGGCATTCCGTTCGTCGTGCGCAACCGAGGCCGCGCAGTCGGCGGGCGGATGTCCTCGCCCGAGGTCCACGGTCGCAGAGTCGATCTCGGCGCCGGCTACTTCACCGTGCGCGACGACGGCTTCCGTGATGTCGTGGCCGACTGGGCCTCTCGCGGACTCGTGCACGAGTGGACCGACACCTTCACCGTGTTGGCGAAGGGCAAGGCCCCGGAGCAGAAGCCGGGCCCGATGCGCTGGGGCTCCCCCGGCGGGCTGCGCTCCCTGGTCAAGGACTTGCTCGCAGACATCGATATCGACGCCACCGAGGCGGACGCTCTGCCCGCCGGCCACGTCGTCGTGGCGATGCCCGACCCCCAGGCCTCCCGACTCGTGGAGGTTCCGGACCCCGTCGACTACGACCCCGTGATCGCGGTGGCCCTCGGGTTGTCCGCCGACGACGCCCGTCGACTCCCGTTCGACGACGCTGCCTTCGTCTCCGACGACGCGGACATCGAGTTCCTGGCGCGCGACGGTGCACGACGCGGTGACGGGGCGCCGGTGATCGTCGCCCACACGACGTCCGCGCGCGCCCGGCGGCATCTCGAGGATCCGGCCGGCGCGGTGCCGACGGTCGTCGACGCGGTCGCGGCACTCACCGGCATCGGGGCTCCCGAGTGGACGCACACCCACCGGTGGACGTTCGCGAAACCGTCCGGTGCGCACGACCGCAGTCACGGCATCGTCGAGTCGGAGGACCGACTGATCGGTTTCGCGGGCGACCAGTGGTGTCCGGAAGGTTCACCGCGGGTCGAGAGCGCCTGGAGATCGGGCACGGATCTCGGACGCGCCCTCGTCGACCGGCTGTCCTGAGCAAGTCCTCTCACCGCTCTGATCTGCGGCCGCACTCGCCGACGCGTGACTCGGGGTTCGGCCGGGATAGGGTTTCGCACATGTCCGTCGACCATGCACACGAACCGACGATCCAGGTGTGGCCCGGCAGCGCGTACCCCCTGGGCGCAACCTACGACGGCGCCGGAACCAACTTCGCCTTGTTCTCCGAGGTGGCCGAAGCGGTCGATCTGTGTCTGATCGACACCGACGGCAGCGAGACACGAGTGCGGCTCGAGGAGGTCGACGGGTACGTCTGGCACGCCTACGTTCCGCAGGTGCAGCCCGGTCAGCGATACGGCTACCGCGTCCACGGTCCGTGGAACCCCGGCGCCGGACAACGGTGCGACGCCAGCAAGCTCCTGCTCGACCCGTACGGGAAAGCATTCGTCGGCGCCTTCGACGGCGACAGGTCGCTCTTCAGCTACGACATCGACATCCCCGAGCAGCCGACACCGGCGGTCCCAGCCGCCGACGACACGGATGCCGTGGTCCATCCGGGCGACGCCCACGACGGCGGCCCGGCCGGTTCCGCGGCCGCCTCGCGCACCGTCGACGCCACTCGGGCGAACGTTCCCACCGGCGGATCCGTCGCGCCGGCCGCGACGACTCCGGAACCCGAGGACGACGCCGACACCGACGACGGCGATTCCCATTTCCCGCAACACGACTCGTTGGGACACACGATGACCACGGTCGTCGTCAACCCGTTCTTCGACTGGCAGAACGACCGCTCTCCGCGCCGGCCCTACAACGAGACCGTCATCTACGAGGCCCACGTCAAGGGCATGACGATGACGCATCCCGACATTCCGGAAGATCTGCGCGGCACGTACGCCGGCCTGGGTCATCCGGCCGTGATCAGCCACCTGGAAAAGCTCGGCGTGACCGCTATCGAACTGATGCCGGTGCATCAGTTCATGCAGGACCAGACCCTGGTGGACAAGGGACTTCGCAACTACTGGGGTTACAACTCGTTCGGGTTCATGGCTCCGCACAACGAGTACGCGTCCTCCCCCATGGCCGGTTCGGCCGTGTCGGAGTTCAAGACGATGGTGCGCTCGTTCCACGAAGCCGGCATCGAGGTGATCCTCGACGTGGTCTACAACCACACCGCCGAGGGCAACCACATGGGCCCGACGATCGCGTTCCGCGGCATCGACAACGCCGCGTACTACCGGTTGGTCGACGACGATCCGTACTTCTACATGGACTACACGGGGACGGGCAACAGCCTGAACGTGCGTCACCCGCACACCCTGCAGCTGATCATGGACTCCCTGCGCTACTGGGTCACCGAGATGCACGTCGACGGCTTCCGCTTCGACCTGGCGTCGACACTCGCCCGCGAACTGCACGACGTGGACAAGCTGAGCGCGTTCTTCGACCTGGTCCAGCAGGACCCGGTGGTGAGTCAGGTCAAGCTGATCGCCGAGCCGTGGGACGTCGGCGAGGGCGGCTACCAGGTGGGCAACTTCCCCGGTCTGTGGACCGAATGGAACGGTATGTACCGCGACACCGTGCGCGACTACTGGCGCGGCGAGCCGGCGACGTTGGGCGAGTTCGCATCTCGACTGACCGGGTCGTCCGATCTGTACGAGGCCACCGGCCGGCGACCCGGCGCGAGCATCAACTTCGTCATCGCCCACGACGGCTTCACCATGAACGACCTGGTGTCGTACAACGACAAGCACAACGAGGCCAACGGCGAGGACAACAACGACGGCGAGAGCCACAACCGCTCGTGGAACTGCGGCGTCGAGGGTCCCACGGACGATCCCGAGGTGCTGTCGCTGCGTGCCCGTCAGATCCGGAACATGCTGGCCACGTTGATGCTGAGCCAGGGCACACCGATGCTCGCGCACGGCGACGAGATGGGCCGAACTCAGCAGGGCAACAACAACGTCTACTGCCAGGACTCGGAACTGGCGTGGATGGACTGGTCACTCGCGGAGACGAACTCCGATCTCGTCGAGTTCACCTCGCGGGTCATCGCCCTGCGCAACGACCATCCCGTTTTCCGCCGTCGCCGGTTCTTCGAAGGCCGTCCCATCCGCAAGGCGGAGCAGACTCGCGACATCGCGTGGCTCACCCCGACCGGCGAGGAGATGACCGAGGAGGACTGGGACAGCGGTTTCGGTAAATCCCTCGCCGTCTTCCTCAACGGCGAGAACATTCCCGAGCCCGACAACCGCGGCAACCGTGTCGTGGACGACACGTTCTACCTGTGCTTCAACGCGCACCACGAGCCGATCGACTTCACCACTCTGGACGGCAAGTACGCGGACGAGTGGACCGTCGCGCTGGACACCGCCAGCGCTACCGGCGCCGACGATCGCGTCATCGTTGCCGGGACGGCCGTCGAGGTGCAAGCACGATCACTGTTGGTGCTGCGGAAAACGGGGTAAGGAAGCGCTATGACCCGCGACGCGATCACCTCGACCTACCGTTTCCAGCTGCGGGGTGATCGCTTCACCCTCCGCGACGCCACGTCGCTGGTTCCCTACCTCGCCGAACTGGGTGTCTCGCACGTCTACCTCTCCCCGATCCTCACGGCCTCGGAGGGCTCGACGCACGGCTACGACGTCACGGATCCCCGCACGGTCTCGGAAGCCCTGGGTGGTCGCGCTGCCCTCGAAGAACTGGTCTCCGAAGCCCGCTCGCACGGTCTCGGCGTCGTCGTCGACATCGTTCCCAACCATCTCGGCGTCGCCACGGCCCACGAGAACCCGTTCTGGTGGGACGTTCTGAAGTTCGGTCGCGCATCGCAGTACGCGTCGTACTTCGACATCGACTGGGCAGGCGCCGAACGCGTCGCACTGCCCGTCCTCGGTGACGACGCCGATGTGAACGAGCTCAGCGTCGACAGGTCCGGCGACGAGGTCGTGCTGGCGTACTACGACAACCGGTATCCCGTGGACCCGTCGACCGACGACGGTTCCGACGACGCGAAGGCGTTGCACGACAAGCAGTCCTACGAACTGGTGGGATGGCGCTCGGGCCGCATCGGATACCGCCGATTCTTCTCCGTCAGCGACTTGGCCGGGTTGCGACAGGAGGATCCGGCAGTCTTCGATGCGACGCACGCCGAAGTCCGCAGCTGGTTCGACGACGGTCTGGTGGACGGGGTCCGCGTCGATCATCCCGACGGTTTGACGGCGCCCGCCGAGTATCTGTCGCGGCTGCGCGGCGTCGTCGGACCCGACTCGTGGCTCGTCATCGAGAAGATCCTCACGGCGGACGAACCACTGGACGTCACCCTTCCCGTCGACGGCACCACCGGCTACGACGCGCTGGCGGATCTGGGCGGTGTCTTCGTCGATCCGACAGGCGAGTCCGCGCTGACGCAGCTCTCCCTCGACACGACGGGCGAAGCCGGTGACGCATCGTGGGTGCACGGGGCGGAGCGGGCGATCAAGGAGGAGACGGCACGCACGCAGCTGGCTCCCGAGGTACGTCGCCTGGTAGCGGCCATCGCTCGCGACACCGGTCTGGAGTTCGACCACGATCTCGCGATCGACGCCGTCACCGCGGTGGTCGCACGGATGCCGGTCTACCGGTCGGACTACGCACCGCTCGCCGGAATGTTGCCGCGTCTGCTCGGCGACGTCGCCGTCGATCGACCGGACCTCGTTCCGGCGCTGGAGATCCTCGCAGCGGCGGTGTCCACCAGCGGAGAAGCGTCGGGTCGGCTCCAGCAGGTGGCCGGCGCCGTGATGGCGAAGAGCGTCGAGGACTGCATGTTCTACCGCACCTCGCGCCTGGTCTCGCTGCAGGAGGTCGGCGGAGACCCGTCGCGCTTCGGTCGCTCGGTCGCCGAGTTCCATCTCCGGTTGTCGGAGCGAGCACGGTTGTGGCCCCGCGCCATGACGACGTTGTCGACACACGACACCAAGCGCGGAGAGGACGTCCGCGCGCGCATCGGAATCCTCTCGCAGACACCCGATCTGTGGCGGAGCTGCCTCGCGGACTGGGAGGCGGAGGCGCCGTCGCCCAACGGTCCCACCGGACTCTTCCTGTGGCAGAACATCATCGGGACGTGGCCTGCAGACGGCGTCGTGACGGACGAGTACCGCGAGCGACTGCATGCCTACGCGGAGAAGGCGATCCGCGAAGCAGGGTCGTTCACCGGATGGAACGACGTCGACGAGGACTTCGAGTCGGCCGTGCACTCGTGGATCGACACCGTCCTCGACGGTCCGGTCGCATCGTCGGTGACGAGCTTCGTTTCGCAGATCGCACCGCACGCATGGACCGATGCGCTGGGCCAGAAGCTCCTCCACATCGCGGGCCCCGGAATTCCCGACATCTATCAGGGCACGGAACTCTGGGAGGACTCGCTGGTCGATCCGGACAACCGCCGCGACGTGGACTACTCCACCCGTCGGGCGTTGCTCGACACCTCGGGCACACCTGCACTCGACGCCACCGGGGCGGCGAAGTTCCACGTGACCCGGGCCGCCGCCCGCCTACGCCGAGAACGTCCGTCGAGCTTCGTCGGCGGCGGCTACTCCCCCGTGTTCGCCACCGGGACCGCTGCCGATCACGTCGTCGCCTTCGGTCGCGGTCCGGCCGCCGAGGACTCCGACGTCCTGGCGATCGCTACCCGCCTGTCGCTCGGCCTGGTGGAATCCGGGTGGGGTGACACCGCTCTGGAGCTACCGGACGGCACGTGGACGGACGTGCTCACCGGTCGCAGCGTCTCCGGATCCGTCGCGGTCGGCGAGCTTCTCGCCGACCTTCCGGTCGCGCTTCTCACGCGGTGACACGGTCCGCCGGAGAAGGCTCACGCCTTCTTCGGCGGGAGCGGGACGAAATAGCTGGTGCGCTGTTGGTACTCGCGGTAGCCGGGACGCTCGGCCATGTGCTGCTCGAGCAGGCGCGCGCCCGTCGCGAAGACGAGGAAGTACGTCATCGCCACCGGGGAGAGCACCGTCAGCACGCCCGGCCAGTGCGCGGCGGCGACGAGGAAGATGCCCCACCACACGCACGCGTCCCCGAAGTAGTTCGGGTGACGGGTGAATCGCCACAGGCCGCGGTCCATGATGGTGCCCTTGGACGACGGGTCGGCCTTGAAGTCGTCCATCTGCTTGTCGCCGACGGTCTCGAACGAGATGCCGACGATCCACGCCACCACACCGAGCGCGGTGATGATGCCCGCGGACCCCTGCGTCACCGCCGAGACCTGCACCGGCAGCGAGACGAACCACAACGCGAGCCCCTGCGTCAGGTAGATCTTGCGGATCGCGTACAGCGCAGGACTTCCGGGAGCCGACGAGAGCATCTTCTCGTAGCGCGGATCCTCGCCCTTGCCCCGCGATCGTCGGAACATCGACACGGCGAGCCTGGTGCCCCACGCGCCCACCAGGACGAGCAGCAGCACTCGACGCCAGCCGTCGCCGGCTCCCGTCAGCGCAGCGACCAGCGCCACCGCCACGAAGCCGGCACCCCAGCTGACGTCGACCACGTTGTGTCGACCGATCCGGAAACCGATCAGCGCTGTCACCGTCAGCACGACGACGACCGCCACGAGCGACGACACCGTGACCACGGCGAAGGCGCCCCAGGTCCCGGCGTCGGTGCCGACCATGCTCACCCGTGCGACCGCACGGGCGGCATGGAAGACACGCCGCGCTCGTCGGGTCGCACCGACAGGATCTGATCGACGCCCATCCGGCCGTCGCGGAAAGCCATCCCGCCGCCGACGAGGTACAGGCGCCACACCCGCGCCACCTCGTCGCCGACCAACGCCACGAGGTCGTCCCAACGGCTCTCGAAGGTCTCGTACCAGGCGTCGACGGTTCGGACGTAGTGCTCGCGCAGCGCATGTACATCGCGCACCTCGAGGCCGGATTCCTCGATCATCGCCACCGTCGCACCGACCGGTCGCATGTACATGTCGGGCGCGATGAACGACTCGATGAACGCGCCGCCGCCGGGGTTGTCTCCCGCCTTGCGGGACATCTGTTGCACCAGCACTCGACCGCCGGCCACGACGTTGTCGTACAGCGCCTTCGCGTACACCGGGTAGTTCTTCTCGCCGACGTGCTCGCCCATCTCGATGGACGCGACGGCGTCGAACGGGCCGTCGGGCACCTCGCGGTAGTCCTGGATCCGGATCTCGACCCGGTCCTGGAGTCCGCGGTCGGCGATCCGCTTGTCGATGAACGCTTTCTGTTCGCGGGAAATGGTGACGCCCACGACCTGCGCGCCGTAGTGCTCGGCGGCGTGCAGGCTGAGCGATCCCCACCCGCAGCCGACATCGAGGAACCGCATACCGGGGCGCGTGTCGAGTCCGATCTTGCGGCAGACCAGGTCCAGCTTGTCGCGCTGCGCATCCTCGAGTCCGTACGCGGGGTCGTCCGACGTCCAGTAGCCACTGGAGTAGGCCATCTGCGGATCGAGCACCATCTCGTAGAACTCGTTCGACAGGTCGTAGTGGTGACTGATGGCAGCGCGGTCCCGGACCAGGGAGTGCAGGCGACCCTTGATGACGGCCTGCGACGCGGGGGCGGGCAGCGGTCGGCCACCGCGTCCGAGCCCGACGACACCCAGGGACGCCGCCGTGCGGATCAGGTCGACGACGGCCTTGGGGCTCGGCCGGACCGCGGTGAGGCGACGGGAGCGCACGACCTCCCACACGTGGGTCAGTGCCTCGTTCAGATCGCCCTCGACATCCAGTTCACCCGTGACGTAGGCCTGCGCCGCACCCAGCTCGCCGGGACTCCACAGCAACCGCCGCAAAACGTTCGGGCTGTAGAGGGTCACGGCGGGTGCGTCGATCGGCCCGGCGGTCGATCCGTCCCAGGCAGTCAGCCGTACCGGCAACGCACCTCCCACGAAAGGCGCCAGCAACGTCTCCAGTCGGGCTGCCACGGTGGCGTCGGTGGTCATGAGTCACTCCTTCGTTCGAGCAGGATCTGTTGGACGTCGATGTAGCCCGACCCGAATCCGGCCTCGGAGTAGCAGAGGTAGAAGTGCCACATCCGGGCGAAGACGTCGTCGAAGCCGAGCATGCGAGCTTCCTCGACGTGATCACGGAAGCGCTCGTCCCACAGTCGGAGTGTCCGTGCGTAGTGGTCACCGATGGACAGACGCTCGCGCACCCGCAGCGTCGTCTCCTTCTCGGTGATGTTCTCGATCGCACGGATCGACGGCAGGAACCCGCCCGGGAAGATGTACTTGTGCACCCAGGTGTAGGTGTTCCGCGTGGCGAGCATGCGCTCGTGCGGCATCGTGATGGCCTGGATGGCCACCTTGCCACCGGGCGCGAGGACGGAGTCGATGGTGCGGAAGTACTCGCCCCAATACTGGTGTCCCACAGCCTCGATCATCTCGACCGAGACGATAGCGTCGTACTCGCCGTCGACCAGGCGGTAGTCCAGCAGGTCCACCTGGACACGGTCGGCGAAACCCGCTGCGTCGATGCGCTTGTACGCGAGTTCCTGTTGTTCGATCGAGAGCGTGACGGATCGGACCGTGGCCCCGCGCTCGGCCGCCCGGATGGCCAGTTCACCCCAGCCGGTGCCGATCTCGAGAACCCGTGTTCCGGCGGTGACCCCGGCTCGGTCGAGGAGACGGTCGATCTTGGCGCGCTGGGCATCCGCGAAGTCGTCCCATGTCGGTGCCGGAGTCAGCGACGGGAACAGCGCACTCGAGTACGTCATCGTCTCGTCGAGGAAGAGCTCGAACATCTCGTTCGACAGGTCGTAGTGCCGCGAGATGTTCGACCGCGTGTTGGTCGTCGTGTTCGTCTCGGTCTTCGGTTGTTTCGGGATGTAGAGCCCGCGCAGGCGCTGCAACCACTTCGGGATCAGGGTCGCCATGCGCTCGGCGAACACGCCCAGGGCGGCGGTGAGATCCGGCGCGTCCCAGTCGCCGGCCATGTAGGCCTCGCCGAATCCGATCAGGCCGCTCTCACCCACCCGCGCCGCGAAGTCGCGCGGGCGGTGGATCGTCATGACGGGTGCCGACGGATCGTTCGCGCCGCCGCCGAGAACCACACCGCCCGGCATTTCGACGCGGATGTTCAGATGCTCCGACGCTCGCCGGAACAACGCGTCCGCGACGGGCGCGGCGAGACGCGCCTTGACCGTCATAGGAGCCGTGCCGATCGACGGCCATCGGTCCGCATCGATCGTCCGTGCCGGCGCGTAAGGAGTCATCTCGGTGCTTTCTGTCAGGGTGTCGGGGGCAGGAGGAGCGGGGCGTGTGTCATCGGGTGCGGGCGGCCGCGGAACTGTGCGTAGTCCGCGCGCCCACAGCGCGATGCCCTGGCGCCGGATACGCGCACTCACCACGTGGGGAGCGAACGGGGCGCGCGCCAGAACGCGCGCGACGACCCCCGGTGTCGCCGTCCGTCCGGTACCGGACATCGTCGCGACGAAAGGTGGGTGGCCGTCCCGGATCAACGTGATCGACAGCGCCAGAGTGCCGTCGGGTTCGGGAAGTCGCATCGCGTACTCGCCACTGACGTCGTTGAACGGCGAGACGTAGAACTCCTTGGGCGTACGGGCGGCGCCACGCTCGTCGGTGTCGAGCAAGTACCGGTGCCGCTCTCCGTAGGTGTTGTGCACCTCGGCCACGACGTGCTCGACGCGTCCGGCTCGGTCGTGCAGCCAGTACACGGTCAGCGGGTTGAACACGTACCCCAGGACGCGTGCGTTGGTCAGCATCGTGATGTGGCCGACGACGGGAGGGATGCCCCGCGACTGCAGGAAATCGTCGAGATTGGACCGCAGTGACGCCGCCGGATCACCGACGTGATCCGCGGAGTCGATCGCCGCGAACGCTGCCAACGGGCCGGGAAGTGCAGGAAGGTGGTCGATGTCGACGAACCACGAGTAGCTGCGGTAGGTGAACTCGTTCTCGACGGGAGCCGTCCGGATGTGCCGGATGGACGTGTCGTAGATCGCCGGCCGAGTGTCGTGAGGCGTCCGCATCCCGCTCATGTCCAGGCTCCGCCGAGGCGTTCGGCTGCACGCAGACCCGATGCGGCGCCGTCCTCGTGGAATCCCCACCCGTGATAGGCACCGGCATACGCGACCTGGTCGGTGTCCAACTCGGGAAGACGCGCCTGCGCCGCCACCGATTCCGACGTGTACAGCGGGTGCTCGTATCGCATGGTCTCGATCACCGCGGACGAGTCGAGCGCGGCGCCCTCGGCGGTCGGATCGTTCTCGTCGCCCAGGGTGACGAGATAGCGAGACCCCGTGTCCGGAAGCCGCTGCAACCGTGACATGTCATAGGTGACGACGACCCCGCCGGGCGCAGCGCTGCACTGGGGCATCCGGTAGTTCCACGACGCGCGAGCTCTCGGCGTCCGCGGGAGAACTGTCTCGTCCGTGTGCAGCCGCGCGACGTTCGGCGAGTACGGCATGGCACCGAGGACCAGGTGCTCGGTGGAGGTCGGATCTGCCAGCATCTTCAGGGCCTGCTGGGGATGGGTCGCGACGACCACGGCGTCGTAGGTGTCCGTCGACCCCCGAGCGTCCTCGATCTCCACGCCCCGGTCGGTCCGCCGGATCGACGCCACCGGCGTACCGGTGCGAATGTCGGCGATTCTCTCCGCGACCCGATCGACGTACGTGACGGATCCGCCCGTCACCGTCCGCCAGGTCGGTGATCCGCCGACGCCCAGCATTCCGTGGTGCTCGAGGAACGAGAAGAGGTAGCGCGCAGGGTAATCCAAGGCCCGTGACGGCTCGCAGGACCACACGGCGGACACCAGCGGCGTCATGAAGTGCGACTCGAAGTACTCCGAGAACTCGTGGTGTGCGAGGAAGTCGGCGACTGTCGAATCGTCGTCGGGGGCAGCCAGCAGCGCACGAGCGCTACGGTGAAAGCGCGTGACGTCGAGCAACATTCGCAGGTAACGACCGCGCAGGAGCACCGAGGGGCTCGGGAACAGACCCGAGAATCCCTGGCCGCCGGAGTATTCGAGACCGCAACCGTCGCAGCGGATGGACATGCTCATGTCCGATTCCTGCGTGGGAACGTCGAGTTCGCGGAAGAGCCGTTGCAACGTCGGGTAGGTGCGATCGTTGTGGACGATGAAACCGGTGTCGACGGGAATCACGCCGTGCGACGTCGTCGACACGGAATGCGTGTCGGCGTGTCCGCCCAGCCGCTCGTCCGCCTCGTACACGGTCACACGAGCGTTCTTGGAGAGGACGTACGCGGCGGTGAGGCCCGCGACCCCTGCTCCGACCACGGCGACGCGCCGCTCGGTGAGGTCGCCGTCCGTCATGTGTGTTCTCCCTAACGTGTAGCGACGTCTCCGGGAAGCGGAGAACCGTTCGCTGTATCACTCGGGTTTCGTAGACGAGACCTTCCGCGATTGGTCGAGAACGAACTCGCGTACCCGGCTCGACCATGCCCGCGGTGATCGAAGCATGAAATGTCCGGCTCCGCGCATCGCGACGAATGTGGCGTCCACTCCCCTGGCCGATGCCCGCTCCGTCGCCGCGCGGGACGCGACAGGATCGGTCCAGCGGTCCACCGTGCCGTGCAGGACCAGAAGCTTCTGCCCGGCACGCATCGTGTCGGTCTCGGTGCCGTCCAGCCACCACGGAGCAAGTGCGGCGACCGCGACGACGCGGGGATGGCCGGCAATGGCCGCGGCGGCGCGCCCACCCATCGAATGACCGACGACCGTGATGCTCACGTTCGGCCCGTACGCCTCGACCAGTCGGTCGCACGCCCACTGCGCGTCGCGCACCGGACTGCGATCGCTGCCGTTCCACCCGCGGTACCGGTACTGCAGTTGGGTGACGACGGTGTCGTCACCCGCCGCGCGTCGCAGGTCGCGGGTGAACGGCATCATCCGGACAGCGGACAACTGCCACGGCTGCGCCCTGTCGGTGCTCGCCACCTTCCCGCCGTGCAGGACGAGAACCGCCGCGGACGCCGGGCCGCGGCGCAGTCCGTGCAGATGCGGGGTGATGCTGGAGTCAGTGCTGCTCATACTCCTCATTCGCTACGCCGACGGTGGTGGATGTCGATCTGTGGCTGACACGACACCGGCCGAACACCTTCGCGGTGTCCGGCCGGTGGTCGGTGTTTCTGTGGAGCTGCCGGGAATCGAACCCGGGTCCTGTGTCGGTTTGCTAGGGCTTCTCCGTGCGCAGTCCGCTATGCCTCTACTTGGATCTCCAGATCTCGCAGACAAGCCTGGATGACGATCCCAGCCACTGTTTGATGTTCCACATCACTCCGCAGCCGAGTGAATAGGTGAGCCCTCTAGCTGATGCCAGTACCCGGCCCGAGGGCGAAACCGGACTGACAGACACGCAGTCGCTACTTAGGCAGCGAGTGCGTAGTCGCGCTGATTGGAATCGGCGCTTATATTTTTGCGATGACGCTTACGGTGGTCTCTCGCCTGCACCGGCACGCTTCCCCTAACTAGACGCACACAGTCGAAACCGTTCAGCCCCTTTCCCGCCCGAAGGCGATGTGTCCGCCGAACTTCTCCGGCGACTCACCAGTCTAACGTCATCCGACGCGGGTTTCATCCCGTTTGTTGCCGGTGTCGGCCGCACGCTCCGCCTTGTGCGTGATGTTCTCGAGCATCCCCCGGAAGATGACGCCGTGGAACGGCATGATGGCGAACCAGTAGACACGTCCGCCCAGGCCACGCGGGAAGAAGATGGCGCGCTGCTCGTACCGCGACCGTTTGCCGCCGTCGAGCGGCAGCACCTTGAGCTCGAGCCAGGCTCCGCCCGGTGCCTTCATCTCCGCGCGCAACCGCAACAGCGATCCACGCTCGATCTCCTCGACACGCCACCAGTCGAGAGCCTCGCCGTTGACCAGGCGGCGCGGGTCGCGTCGACCACGCTTCAAGCCCACTCCGCCGACGACCTTGTCCAGCCACCCCCGGATGACCCACGCGGCGGGGAACGAGTACCAGCCGTTCTCGCCGCCGATTCCCTCGACGACGTCCCACAGCAACTCCGGCGGGGCGTTGCAGTCCTGGGCCCGTTCGTCGACGTAGACCACCTCACCGGCCCAATCGGGGTCCGACGGCAGCGGATCCGACGGTGCGCCGTTGTCGGTAGCGTTCGACCACGTCGTCTCGACCTCGCCGTCCTCGATGCGTCGCAACGCGAGGTGGACGGAATCCGCGAAGGTGGTCAATCCGCCCTCGGGCGGAGGCACGACCGTGTCGATGTCCTGCTCGTGGGCGATGGCGTCGTACTGCAGTGATTCGATGAGCGGCATGGCCAGGCCCCTGGGGATCGGCGTGACCAGCCCGATCCAGTGACCGGCCAGCCTGGGCGTCAGCACCGGCAGCACCAACATCCGACGCTTGCGCAGGCCCGCCACGCTGGCGTATTCGTTCATCATCTCGCCGTACTGCAGAACATCCGGACCACCGATGTCCCAGGTACGGGACGTCTCGAACGGGGCTGTCGCAGACTCGATCAGGTAGTGCAACACGTCGCGGACGGCGATCGGCTGGATCTGGTTGTGCACCCACTTCGGGGTGGTCATGACGGGGAGTCGGTTGGTGAGATGGCGGATCATCTCGAACGACGCGGATCCCGACCCGATCACGACGCCGGCCTGGAGCACGACGGTGAAGACGCCGGAGTCGATGAGGATCCGACCGACCTCGGCGCGGGACTCGAGGTGCGGGGAGAGCTCGCCGTCGACCGGGTGCAGACCTCCGAGGTAGACGATGCGGCGAACTCCTGCAGCCTTCGCCGCGTCGGCGACGTTCTGCGCGCTGATCCGCTCGGCCTCGGCGAAGTGATCCGAACCGCCCATCGAGTGGACCAGGTAGTAGACGACGTCGACGTCGCGGAACGCCTCGTCGAGCGACTCGCGGTCGTTCAGGTCGCCGCGCACGACCTCGACGTTCGCGGCCCACGGAACGTCGCGGAGCTTCTGCGGCGATCGCGCGAGAACGCGAACGCGGTAACCGGCTTCCTGCAATCGCGGCGCCAATCGACCGCCGATGTATCCGGTTGCCCCGGTGACGACGACACGTGCGCCCGCTTCGGTGTTCATGTCCTCCATTCGTAGCAGAGGAGCACGTCGAGTGTGGTGCACGCCGGTTGCAGTCACCGACAGGTGGTCAGGCACCCGCGGTGATCAGCCCGACCGCACCCAGTGCGATGACCATGCCCACGATCTGCACCTTGGCGACCTTCTCTCCCAGCATCACCATGGCCAGCAACACGGTCGCGGCGGGATAGAGCGAGGCGATCACGCTGACGAGGGACAGGAGCCCACCCTGGAACGCGTAGAGCAGTGCTGCATTGGCTGCGACGTCCAGAACCGCGATCCACGCGGCCAGCTTCAGCACTCCTCCGCGGGGGAAGGAGAACATGCCCGTGCCGACGGCGACTGCCCACACGAGGGCGGTGGCCGTGACCCGATTGGCCAGCAACGGCCACAGACCTGCGTCGTCCTCCCCGGCCAGGTCGAGGAAGATGAACGTCAACGCGAACGCCAGACCGGATCCGACGGTCAGCCATGCCACGCGGGGCGTGAACCGCAGCGTCCGACCCCCGGCCACATCACCCGCCGCGTCGTCGGGAGACTCCTTGCTGACCATGATCACGGCGACCAGCGCCAGAGCGATGCCGATGTACGCCGGAACACCGGGACGCTCGCCCAGGACCAGTCCGACGCCGACGGGCACACCTGCCACCACGACTGCGGTGATCGGGGAGACGACAGCCATCGGTCCGGCGGCGAGTGCCAGATAGAACCACCACACGGCAACTCCGCCGGCCAGTCCGGACAGCGCACCCCACATCACGGACGACGCGGTCAGTGTGCCTCCGACGAACGGCATCACGGCTGCCACGATCAGAACCGAGACCGGGTACGAGACGATGACCACGCGCAGCGCGGCGACACGTCGGGACGCGACTCCTCCGACGAAGTCACTGACGCCGTAGCCGAGCGCCGCGATCAGCGCGAGGACGATCGCGGTCAGCGCATTCCCTTTATCCGACGACCCAGCTCACGAGTGACCTCGCGTTCCGCCGTGCGACGGGCCAGATCCTGACGCTTGTCGTAGTCCTGCTTGCCCTTCGCCAGGGCCAGCTCGACCTTGACCTTGCCCTCGTTGAAGTACATCGACAGTGGCACCAGAGTCATGTTGCCCTCGCGGGTCTTGCCGATCAGCAGTTCGATCTCCCGCTTGTGTAGCAGCAGTTTGCGGTTACGACGCGGCGCGTGATTCGTCCAGCTCCCCGCCATGTACTCGGGAATGTGCAGTCCGCGTAGCCACACCTCGCCGTCATCGACGGTCGCGAACGCGTCGGCCAGAGACGCCTTGCCGTCGCGCAGACTCTTGACCTCGGTACCGACCAACGCGACACCGGCTTCGTACACGTCGAGGATCGTGTAGTTGTGGCGCGCCTTGCGGTTGGTCGCAATGGCCTTGCGACCTTTCTCCTTCACAGCTGGAACTCCTTCGGGCGCGGCTGGACATGACTTCTGACAACCATAAGGACGGTGTCCACTCGTTTGTTCCGGTGGGCGTTACTGGCGTACGTAGAGCCGGAGCGTGATGTACGAGGTGACCGTCGCCATCCCGACGCCGACGAGCAGCAGGATGGGCGAGACCAGGAGCACGTCACTGGTGGTGATCCGGGCCAGGATGTTGGCCTGGTACAGGTCGTCCAGGACCGAGTCGATGAACGCGGACTTCGCGGTGAACAGACCGGCGATGGCGAGGACGGCACCGACCAGCGACGCCACGATCGCCTCGAGCAGGAACGGCAGCTGCGTGTACCACCGTGTCGCGCCGACGAGTCGCATGATGCCGACCTCGGTTCGACGGGTGAAGGCGGCGATCTGCACCATGTTCGCGATAAGGAGGACCGCGGCGATCGCCTGGACCACGGCGACGGCGAAGGCCGCGTTGCGGACGCCGGCCAGCACACTGAACAGCCGGTCCACCAGTTCGCGCTGGTTCAGCACGCTCTGAACGCCGGGTCGAGCACCGAACTGGTCGTTGACCACGCCGAATCGTTCCGGATCGCTCAGCTTCACCTTGAACGACGCCGGGAAGCTCTCGGGCGAGACGAGCGACGCGAGCTCCGGCTGATCCTTGAACACACGGTCGGTCGCATCCGCGACGGCGTCCTCACGGTTGAGGTACTGGACGGACACCACGGAGGGCGTGGACTCGAGGTCGGATCGCAGGCCGGAGCAGATGCCCGAGGTGCAGTCCGGGTCGCTGGTGGAGATGTCGTCGGTCAGGAAGATCTGGACCTCGACGCGGTCCAGGAAGATCTGCTGCGTCTTGCCGGCCATCTGCACCACGAGCAAGCCGCCGCCGAACAGGCCGAGCGAGATGGCCGTCGTGAGAACCATCGCGATGGTCATGGTGATGTTGCGGCGCAGACCCGTCAGGACCTCACCGAGAAGAAAACTGGCGCGCACGTTCACATACTTTCGTCGAGACGGAATCGGACAGTGGCCCGGAAAGGTCGAAGGGGCCGGGAGCGGGAATCGATCAGCGACCGACTCCGTACACGCCCCGCGCCTCGTCGCGCACCACACGGCCGTTGTCCAATTCCACGACCCGACGGCGCATCGAATCGACGATGTGGTTGTCGTGGGTCGCCATCAGGATCGTGGTGCCGGTGCGGTTGATGCGCTCGAGCAGCAGCATGATGTCCTGGCTGGTGTCGGGGTCGAGATTGCCGGTCGGCTCGTCCGCCAGCAGCACCAGGGGACGGTTCACGAAGGCCCTCGCCACGGCGACGCGCTGCTGCTCACCACCGGACAGCTCCGTGGGGAGTCGATCCGCCTTGCCGGACAGTCCGACCAGTTCGAGGACCTCGGGAACGGTGCGCTCGATGACGTTGCGGGGCTTGCCGATCACCTCGAGGGCGAAGGCGACGTTCTCCGACACGGTCTTGTTCTGGAGCAGTCGGAAGTCCTGGAACACGCAGCCCATGCTCTGCCGGAGCTTCGGCACACGACGACCGGCGAGCTTGTTCACGTGGAAATCCGCGACCGTGATGTTGCCCGAGGTCGGCATCTCCTCGCGCAGGAGAAGCCTCATGAACGTCGACTTCCCCGACCCGGACGCACCGATCAGGAAGACGAACTCGCCCTTGTCGATGGATACGGTCACTTTGTCCAACGCTGGACGAGTCGACGACTTGTAGGACTTCGAGACGTTCTCCACGCTGATCACGGGTCGCCAGTGTAGCCGCGCGCCCCGACAGTGCCCCTACCGCGACGCGCGGGTCAGTTCGTTCCGGTCGGCAACGGCAAGCCCGGAATCGTCGGGAGCTGGAAGCCGGGTGCGCGCGTCGTCGTCGGCGCCACGCCGGTCGTCTGCTGCTGCCCGGACGGGACCGCGGCATCGTCACCCGGAGCAGTCGTGGTGACGGTGGGTGACGGTGTGGTCGTGCTCGGGAACACCGTCGTCGTCGGCGCGTAGGTCTGCTCCGGCTCCTCCGTCGGAGTGATCGACGTCGGGGTGGGCGGAACGTACACGGGCGAATTCTCGTTCTTCGTGGGATCGAAGCGCACGTTGTTCCACAGCACGAGCACCAGGAAGAAGACGACCACCATCACGACCGTCGTCGTCCGGAAGCCGCCGAGGATGCGCGCGGGAATCCGCGACATCCATCCAGGGCGCAGGCTTCGCCGCCATCCGACGTCCTGACCGGTGCCGGGTTCGTTCGAGGTCACTGCTCCCCTCCCACTGGTCGATCGGCGGACAGTTCGGGCGACACGGTGATGCCGTCGTTGCGCAGGGTGATCGCGATGCGGGCGCGCAACTCACGCCCCACCTCGAACTGCTTACCCGGAAGAGTGCGCGCCACGATGCGGAGGTTGACCTGGTCGACCTCGATGCTCTCGACGCCCATGACGGTCGGCTCGTCGAGCAGCAGTTCGGACAGTCGCCTGTCCTCGAAGGCGTCGACTCCGACGGATTTGAGCAGCTCCGTCACGCGGGACAGGTCGGCCGTCGGCGGGACCGGCACGTCGATGACGGCTCTCGCCCAGTCCTTGGACAGGTTGACCGCCTTGACGATCTGCCCGTTCGGGACGGTGATCACCTCACCCTCCGCCGACCGGACGCGCGTCACGCGGAGTGTGACGTCCTCGACGGTGCCGATGGCGTCCCCGGCCGTTCCGGTGATCGCGAGTTGCACCACGTCTCCGTAGCCGTACTGCCGCTCGGTGATGATGAAGAAGCCGGACAGGATGTCCTGCACGATGCGTTGCGCACCGAAGCCCAGCGCCGCACCGAGCACGGTGGCCGGAGCGACGAGGCTCGTGATGGGAAAGCCGAGTCGCTGCAGCACTCTGATCGCCACCAGCACGTAGATCATCGCGATGACGACCCAGGTCACGACCTGCGCGACCGAATGCCGATGCTTGGCCGCCTCGGTGCGGACCAGGGCGTCGGTCTGCTGGTAGGTGCGATCGATCCGGCCGGTGATCTTTCCGCCGGCCCATCCCACGGCCCGAGCGGCGAGCATGCCGCCGAGGATCCACAGGATGATCTCGAGGAAACTGTTCTGCAGCCAGAAGACGAAGTCGGGTGGTGCCAGTGAACCCACAGTGGTGTGCCTCGCCTGTTCCTACGACTCGTCGGTACGCATGCGCCAGCGGATGCCCGATTCGATGAATCCGTCGATGTCGCCGTCGAGCACCGCGGACGGGTTGTTGACCTCGTACTCGGTACGCAGATCCTTCACCATCTGGTAGGGGTGCAGCACGTACGAGCGCATCTGGTTTCCCCACGAGCTGCCGCCGTCGCCCTTGAGTGCATCCATCTCCGCGCGCTCTTCCTTGCGCTTGACCTCGAGGAGCTTGGCCTGCAGGACGCGCATCGCCGACACCTTGTTCTGCAGCTGCGACTTCTCGTTCTGGCAGGTGACGACGATGCCGGTCGGAATGTGGGTCAACCGGACAGCGGAGTCCGTGGTGTTGACCGACTGGCCGCCGGGTCCGGACGACCGGTAGACGTCGACGCGGATGTCGCCCTCGGGGATCTCGATGTGATCGGTTGTCTCCACGACGGGAAGCACCTCGACCTCGGCGAACGAGGTCTGACGGCGACCCTGGTTGTCGAACGGGCTGATGCGCACCAGGCGGTGCGTTCCCTGCTCGATGGAGAGGGTGCCGTAGCTGTACGGGGCCTTGACCGCGAACGTCGCGCTCTTGATCCCCGCCTCTTCCGCGTAGGACGTGTCGTAGACCTCGACTCCGTAACCGTGCTTCTCGGCCCACCGGATGTACATGCGCATGAGCATCTCGGCCCAGTCGGCGGCGTCGATGCCGCCGGCACCGGAGCGGATGTTGACCAGAGCGTCGCGCTTGTCGTACTCACCGGACAGCAAGGTGCGCACCTCCAGCAACTCGATGTCGGTGTGCAGCGAGATCCGTTCGGCATCGGCCTCGGCGTGAGCCTCGGTCGCCGCGTCGCCCTCTTCCGCCTCGGCCAGCTCGTAGAGGACCGGAAGGTCGTCGAGCCTCTGACGCAGCGCTTCGACGCGGCGGAGCTCGGTCTGCGCGTGCGACAACGCGCTGGTCACCTGCTGTGCGTGGTCCTGGTCGTTCCACAGTTCGGGGTCGGCAGCCTGGTGCTCGAGCTCGTCGATCCGACGGCGGAGTTCCTCGATGTCGAGCACCGACTCCACGGTCTTGAGGGTCGTGTCGAGTTCGGCGATGTCAGCGGATACGTCAGGATGCACGCGCCCGAGGTTACCGGCAACGGCCCGACGGCCTGTACCGCAGTAACGTCCCACCCCGTGACCGACCTCGCCGACGATCTCGCCCTCGCCCTCCGCCTTGCCGACGCCGCCGATGCCATCACCACCGCCAGGTTCCTGGCAGTGGATCTGCGCATCGAGGACAAGCCGGATCTGACCCCGGTCTCCGACGCCGACCTCGCTGTCGAGACCGAGGTCCGCCGCCTCCTGTCCGATGCTCGCCCGGCGGACGCGGTTCTCGGTGAGGAGTTCGGCGGCGACGCCGTTCTGTCGGGACGGCAGTGGGTGGTCGATCCCATCGACGGCACCAAGAGCTTCGTTCGCGGCGTTCCCATCTGGGCGACCTTGATCGCGTTGCTCGTCGACGGTGTACCCGTCGTGGGTGTCGTCAGTGCCCCGGCGTTGAAGAGGCGATGGTGGGCCGCCGACGGGCTGGGGGCACACGCGCGTTTCGACGACGGGGACGCACGAGCTCTGTCGGTGTCCTCCGTGGGCACGACAGGTTCGGCCAGCCTGGGCTTCTCCAGTCTTTCGGGGTGGAAGGACGCCGGGTTACGGGAGCAGTTCATCGATCTGACCGACGAGGTGTGGCGCATCCGCGGGTACGGCGACTTCCTCTCCTACTGCCTGGTGGCGGAAGGGTCGATCGATATCGCTGCCGAGCCCGAAGTATCACTGTGGGACCTGGCCCCTCTGGACATCCTCGTCCGCGAAGCAGGGGGACGTTTCACCGCGCTCGACGGAACTCCCGGGCCCCACGCCGGCAGCGCGGTCGCGACGAATTCACGCCTGCACGACGCGGTACTGGATCGACTGACGCGCCGAACCTACTCGACGGTAGACACGCAACTTACCGCCGAGTAAGATAGCAACCGTCCACGACCGAACACCGAGAAACAGCTGGTGATCATGACGAAGAACGACAGCGCTCCCACCACCAAGACAGAGACGTCTCGGCGCCCGGTGCGCGATACGTCCGCGGTCGGGCTCAACCCGATCAAGCGCGACGCCATCGGCACCGCCATGCGGGTTCTCACCAAGCTCTCGGGCTCCGATCTGGCCGAGAAGTACAACCTGCGCCAGACGATCGACCGGGTGACGTACGAGAGCACGAAGACCGGGTTCAAGACACTCGGCGCGGCGACGAGGACCTTCTCGAAGGTCTCCGGCACGGGCAAGCCCGCGCGGCTCCCCGAGGCGTCCACCAAGAACCTGGACTACTTCGACCTCACCCCGGACGACGAGCAGAAGATGATCGTCGAGACGGTGCTGGAGTTCGCCGAAGAGATCATGCGCCCGGCCGCACACGACGCCGACGAGGCCGCGGCCTCCCCCGGTGATCTGGTCACACGCGCCGCCGAGCTCGGCGTGACCCTGATCAACGTGCCCGAGCAGCTCGAAGGTGTGGCCAGCGAACGCGGCGCCGTCACCAACGCGCTCGTCGCGGAGGCCCTGGCCTTCGGCGACATGGGCCTCGCGCTGCCGATCCTCGCACCCAGTGGTGTCGCCGTGGCTCTCACTCAGTGGGGTACCGACGCGCAGCAGAAGACGTACCTCCCGTCGTTCACGGGCGAGAAGGTTCCCAGCGCTGCACTCGTGGTCAACGAGCCGCGTGCCCTGTTCGACCCCTTCGCGCTGCAGACCAAGGCCGTCCGCTCCCCCAGCGGCTACAAGCTGACCGGCGTCAAGAGCCTCGTGCCGTCTGCCGCTGCCTGCGAGTTGTTCATCGTCGCAGCGGAACTCGACGGACGCCCGGCACTCTTCATCGTCGAGTCGGACAGCAACGGCCTGTCGGTGGAGGCAGATCCCAGCATGGGACTGCGCGCCGCCGGCATCGGACGCCTGCACCTCGACGGAGTCGCGGTCCCCGAGGCCAACCTCCTCGGCGACGGTGATGCCGACTCGCACGCATCCGACTACGCCGACGCGATCCGCCTCGCACGTCTCGGATGGGCGTCGATGGCAGCCGGCACCTCGAAGGCAGTCCTGGACTACGTGGTCCCCTACGTCAACGACCGCACCGCATTCGGTGAGCCGATCAGCCATCGTCAGGCCGTCGCCTTCATGGTGGCCAACATCGCGATCGAGCTCGACGGACTGCGTCTGGTCGTCCAGCGAGGCGCATCGCGCGCCGAGCAGGGCCTCTCGTTCGCCCGTGAGGCATCGTTGGCCCATCGTCTGGCCACCGACAAGGGCATGCAGATCGGTCTCGACGGAGTCCAGTTGCTCGGTGGGCACGGATTCACCAAGGAGCACCCGGTCGAGCGCTGGTACCGCGACCTCCGAGCCGTCGGCGTCGCCGAGGGCATCGTCCTGATCTGATCCGACACCCACCCTTTCGATAGGAAATCTCATGATCAATCTCGAACTTCCTCGCAAGCTCAGGGCGTCGGTCAACCAGGCACACCAGGTCGCCGCCGAGATCATGCGACCCGTGTCGCGCAAGTACGACCTGGCCGAGCACGCCTACCCGGTCGAGCTGGACACGATGGCCGCCATGATCGAAGGCATGAGCGACGCCGGTGGCGAGATCGGCGGCGCCAAGGGCGGCCGCGCATCCGGCACCGACGGCCCCAAGCCGAGCAAGACCGCAAATGCCAACGGCGGTAACATGTCCGCACTGGTCAACGTCATCGAGACCTGCTGGGGCGACGTCGGTCTGACGCTGTCCATCCCGTACCAGGGTCTCGGCAACTCGGCCATCGCGGCCGTCGCCACGGACGAGCAGCTCGAGCGCTTCGGTAAGGTGTGGGCCTCGATGGCCATCACCGAGCCCAGCTTCGGCTCCGACTCGGCTGCTGTCAGCACCACCGCGGTGCTGGACGGAGACGAGTGGGTTCTCAACGGCGAGAAGATCTACGTCACCGCCGGCGAGCGCTCGACGCACATCGTCGTCTGGGCCACCGTCGACAAGAGCAAGGGCCGTGCGGCGATCAAGTCGTTCGTCGTCCCGCGTGACGCACCGGGCCTGTCCGTCGCTCGCCTCGAGCACAAGCTCGGCATCAAGGCGTCCGACACCGCAGCCCTGCTGCTGGACAACTGCCGCATTCCCAAGGACAACCTCCTCGGTTCGCCCGACGTGGACACGGACAAGGGATTCGCGGGCGTCATGCAGACGTTCGACAACACCCGCCCTCTGGTCGCCGGCATGGCTATCGGTGTCGCGCGCGCTGCTCTCGAAGAGCTCCGCACGATCCTGACCGACGCCGGCGTCGAGATCGACTACGACGCTGCGACCTACAACCAGTCCGCTGCCGCGGCGGAGTACATCCGTCTCGAGTCCGACTGGGAAGCCGCGTACCTGCTGGCTCTGCGTGCGGCATGGATGGCCGACAACAAGGAGCCCAACTCGCTCCAGGCGTCGATGTCCAAGGCCAAGGCCGGTCGCAGCGCGACCGACATCACGCTGAAGGCCGTCGAACTGGCCGGCACGCTGGGCTTCTCGGAGCACCTGCTGCTCGAGAAGTGGTCGCGCGACTCGAAGATCCTCGACATCTTCGAAGGCACGCAGCAGATCCAGCAGCTGATCGTCGCCCGACGCGTTCTGGGAAAGACGTCCGCACAGCTGAAGTGATCCACTGATCCATCGACAGGCCCGGCACCCGTGGTGCCGGGCCTGTCGTCGTCCGCGGCCACCGACGACCACGCTCTGGCAAGGTGGAGCGGGACGGAGCATGCATACGAGGAGGACAACGATGTCGGACTGGGCGAAGAAGATGGAAGACAAGGCCAAGGGCCTCGTCGCGGAGGCGGAGGTGGGTCTCACCCACCTCGAGGGTGCAGACGCCGTCGATCTCGACGAGACGGACGGATCAGAGGGCAGTACGGATGCCGGCGGCGACGTCGACGAGAACGACGCACCGAGCACGGGCATGACATCGGCGGATCCCGACATCTCCCACTAGGCCTATCGCTGGGGCCTCGCGCCGTCCCGTCGGGGCGGCGCGGGCAGTCCCTTCATCGGCTGCCCTGGACGCAAAGCAAGAGGCCCGACAGTCTGTGACTGTCGGGCCTCTCATGGTGGTAGCGGGGACAGGATTTGAACCTGCGACCTCTGGGTTATGAGCCCAGCGAGCTACCGAGCTGCTCCACCCCGCGTCGGCGTCAGGAGGCTTTCGACTCCGTCTGCGTGGCAAGCTGTACTGCGTTCTTGCTGAACAAGAAGTTACCGGACGGCATCGGCCAATTGCAAATCGCCTGCTGAGCAACGACATCGACCGCTTTCGAGGGGTATCGAGGTGACCGGGGTCTCATTTCCGCGGTGTTCCCCCTCACATAACGAAGCGGTCACGAAGTGAACACAGACGGGTACATATCAACCGTGACCTGCGGAGATCTCACAAAACCGCCCAGATGACGGGTTCGCACCTCACATATCGGCCAGGTGACGCGTCGTGATCGTTCCGTTACCGTCGCGCTCGGCCCACAACAAGGGCCAGGCCGACCCGCCGCTGGATTCTTCTGCCCCGCGGGATCGGAGACCCGAATCGACGGGGGCAGGGACAGAGCGGACCACGCAGGCTGCACATGCCTGCGCGCTCATGTCGACCAGCGCGGAGAGGATCTACCCCGCATGACCACTGCACGTAACTTCACCACCCGCGCACTCGGATGGGCCGCCGTCACCGGCGCGGTCGTCGCAGCACCACTCGTCCTCAGCGCAGGCACCGCCTCCGCAGCGCCCGCCCACAACTGGGACGGCGTCGCACAGTGCGAGAGCGGCGGCAACTGGGGAATCAACACCGGCAACGGCTACTACGGTGGCCTGCAGTTCTCGCAGAGCACCTGGGCAGCCAACGGTGGCTCCGGCACCGCATCCAACGCCTCCAAGGCCGAGCAGGTCCGCGTCGCCGAGAACGTCCTGGCGACCCAGGGTGTCGGCGCGTGGCCCGTCTGCGGCCAGTACCTCTCGTCCGGCACCACGTCGGCCGCCGAGGCGCCTGCACCGGCCCCCGCTCCCGCGCCTGCTGCACCCGCCGCACCGGCGCCGGTCCAGTCGGTCGTCGAGCAGGGCGCAGCCCTGGCAAACCAGTACGGCGTCGGCCAGCAGTTCCAGGACTTCGTGGCCGCCAACTCCGGCGTGCTCGCGGCACTCCCGCAGTAGCACCACCCAGCATCGCCGTAAGCGGGCGCACCCCATCGGGTGCGCCCGCTTTCGTCGTGCTGTGGGTGGTGTGGTGCTGCACGGGGTGTGCGCACCTCTTGTGGTGACCGCACACCCCTGGCGGCCGACTGAAGAGGGTGTGCGGTCACCACACGGGGTGTGCACTGGGCCAGGGCCACGGCGTCGCGTGCTGCCCGCGCCTGCGCACTGGTGCTGCACGGGGTGCGCACACCCTCAGCATGAACCGCACACCCCCAGCAGCCGACTAAAGAGGGGTGCGGTCACCACACGGGGTGTGCACTGGGCCAGGGTCACGGCGCCGCGTGCTGCTCGCGCCTGCGCACCGGTGCTGCACGGGGTGCGCACACCCTCAGCGCGAACCGCACACCCCCAGCAGCCGACTGGAAAGGGTGTGCAGTCACCACAACGGGTGTGCACTCGGCCAGGCCACAGTGACGCAGGCTGCTGGCGCCCAGGCGGCGGTGCTGTTCGCGCCTGCGCACCCGTGCTGAAACGGGTGCACACACCCCATCTGCGAACCGCACACGCTTTGCGGCCGACTGGAGAGGGTGTGCAGTCACCACAACGGGTGTGCGCTGGGCCGGGCCACGGCGCGCGTGTTGCTCGCACCGGTGCTGCACGGGGTGCGCACACCATCAATGCGAACCGCACACCCCCAGCAGCCGGCTATAGAGGGTGTGCGGTCACCACACGGGGTGTGCGCTGGGCCCCCGGCCACAGCGACCCATGCTGCTCGCGCCCCGCACCCGCGTGCTGCACGGGGTGTACACACCCTCGGCATGAACCGAACACCCCCAGCAGCCGACTGAAAAGGGTGTGCGCCCACCAGAAGGGGTGTGCGCTCCCCAGGCAGCAGCGGTGCATCTCGTCGAACCACTACCCACCCGCGCTGCACGGGGTGCGGACACCCTTAACGCGAACCGCACACCCCCAGCAGCCCACTGCAGAGGGTGTGCGGTCACCACACCGGGTGCACACACAGCCGAGCCACCACACAGCAACGCCCCGCCCTCGTGAGTCGAGGGCGGGGCGTTGCTAAAGCAGGGGCGGTTATCCGCCGGTGCTGTTGTACTGGTCGATCGCACGCTGCAGGTTGTCGAACGCCGTGCCCAGCTGAGCGAAGTCGCCCGACTGCTGGGCCGTACGCACGGCGGCGAGAGCACTGTTCAGATTGGTCACCGCTGCATTCCTGTCGGCAGGTGCAGGCTGGGCCGGGGTGGTCGGCGCCGGAGTCGTCGAACCCTCGGTGGGCGCCGGGGTGGTCTGCGTCGACCCGTTGTCGGGCTGAGGCTCCGTAGCTTCACCACCGGGTGCTGTGGCCACCGAACCCGTGCCGGTGTCGAACACCTGCGTCAGCGCTCCAGCCAGCGTGGCCGAATATCCGACGCGCACACCGCCTCCCGCACCCGGCTCGCGATAGCTCACGAGGACGCGGGACAACTGCGGGAACGTCGAGGTGTTCGTCGTGTTGCGCTCGGTGTAGAGCGGCTCGACGTACAGGATCCCGCCGTTGGCGATGGGCAACGTCAGCAGGTTGCCGTACTGGATGCGGTTCGACTGCTGCAGCAGGGTTCTGTCCGACGCCACGCGCGTGTCGGACGTCATCGAGTTCTGCGCCTGCTGGGGGCCCTGGGTCTGCGTCGCCGTGGGCAATTGCAGAACCGTGAACTGGCCGTAGTTCTCCGGATCCGACCGCACGGAGATGTACGCGGACAACAGCTCTCGGTTGAAGCCCACCATGGCGCTGGTCAGCCTGAACGACGGTTGCCCGGTGTCCGGATCACCGATCAGCACGTAGTACGGAGGCTGGTTCAGGTTGGTTCCACCCTCGACGGTCGGGTCGCTGGGAACGGACCAGAACGCGTTGTTGGTGAAGAACTCTCCGGGATCGTTGACGTGGTACTTGGCCAACATCTCGCGCTGGACCTTGAACAGGTCCTCGGGGTAACGGAAGTGCTGACGCAATTCGTCGCTGATGGCCGACTCGGGCTGCACGGCACCCGGGAAAGCGCCCATCCACGCGGCGAGGACCGGATCGTTGTCGTCGACCTGGTAGAGGTTCACCGAGCCGTCGTACGCGTCGACCGTCGCCTTGACCGAGTTGCGAATGTACGACACCTCGTCACGCGGGAGGAGCCGACCGGTGTTGGCGTCGACACTGTCCTGCACGAGGCCCTCGAGCGAACTGCGCTGCGCGTAGGGGTACTGGTCGAGCGTGGTGTACGCGTCCACGATCCAGACGATCTTTCCGCCGACCACCGCCGGGTAGGAGTTGCCGTCCGCAGTCAGCCACGGAGCGACCTTCTGGACGCGCTCACGCGGATCGCGGTTGAAGATGATCTTCGAATCGTCGCCGATGGCACCCGAGAACAGGATGTTGCGCTCGGTGTACTTCGCTGCGAATGCCAGTCGATTGAACCAGTTGCCGATGCCGACACCACCCGAGCCGGTGTAGGTGTAGCGCGAACTGTCGGTGTCGTACTCGCGACCACCCTGGTCCTGCCCACCGCCCACGATGGCGTAGTCGGGATTGGACGACGCGATGACCTCGCCGTAGTAGATGCGGGGCTGCTCGACGGGGATGACCTGGTCGGCCGCTGCCTGCGACGCGAGGTCGCTGACCGTGTAGATCGGGTACCCCGAGTTGCTGTTCGACTCGGTGTCGGTGCCCTCCTGCACAGCCGCGTTGACGCGGTTGGCCGGTGCGGCGACGAACCCGTTGCCGTGCGTGTACACGGTGTGGCGGTTGATCCAGTCGGTCTGGTTGCCGGTCAGGCTGTTCGGCGACAGCTCACGAGCCGCGACGATGTAGTCCTGCAACTGTCCGTCGATCTCGTAGCGGTCGACGTCCAGCGTCGCCGGGAACCCGTAGAAGTTCTTCAGCTGCTGCTGCTGGGTGAAGGTGCGCGAGAGAACGTTCGGGTCCAGCAGACGAGTGTTGGCGATAGTCGTCTGGTCCGCCGGGACATCGCGGGGCGATGCGGTCCCGTCTCCCGAGTAGTCCTCGTACGTCACCGTGTCGTCGGTGATGCCGTAGGCGGCTCGCGTCGCCTCGATGTTCCGCTCGATGTACGTCCGCTCCTTGTCGGCAGCGTTGGGGCGCACCGAGAACTGCTCGACGACCAGCGGCCAGACGGCGCCGACCAGGATGGAGGACAGGACCAGCAACGCGGTCGCGAGAGCGGGAATGCGGAGGTCGCGCAGGAAGATCGCCGCGAAGAACGCACCCGCACAGATGACGGCGATGGCGAGGAGGATCAGCTTCGCCGGCAGAACGGCGTTGATGTCGGTGAAGCCGGGACCCGTGAACGTGGGTTCCTTACGACTACTCGACAGCAACGCGTACCGGTCGAACCAGTACGCCACGGCCTTCAGGACGACGAACGTGCCTGCGAGGACGGCGAGTTCGATGCGCGCCGAGCGCGTCAGCGCACCTTCGCGGCCGCTGAGACGCAGGCCGCCGAAGATGTAGTGCGTCACCAGAGCGGCGAAGAACGCCAGGACTACGGCCACGAACAACCAGTTCAGGATGGAGCGGTAGAACGGAAGGTCGAAGGCGTAGAAGCCCACATCGAGCCCGAACTGCGGGTCCTGCACCCCGAACGAACCACCGTGCAGGAACATCTGCACGGTGACCCAGTTGCCCTGTGCGACAAGGCCGGACAGCAAACCGACGACGACCGGGATGCCGATGCCGAAGATCCGCAGCCGCGTCATCACCGTCGTGCGGTAACGGGCGATCGGGTCGTTGGGTCCTGCGGTGGGGACGAACACCGGACGCGACCGGTACGCCACGGTCAGGGCGGCGAACACCGTGCCGCCGACGATCACCGCGACCACGAGGAACGTGATCGACCTGGTCAGCAGAACCGTCGTGAAGACGTTCCGGAAGCCGACCTCTCCGAACCAGAGCCAGTCCGTGTAGGTGTCCACCAGCCGCGGGCCGATGAGCAACAACGCGGCGAGTACCAGCGCCAGGACCAGCAGAGTTCGACTTCGCCTCGACAACGACGGTAAGCCGGTCGGTTGCCTCATACCCACGTGCCACACTCCATGTTTCCCGCGCGTTCGCCCCGTGACACCACCGTGACGACATCGCATGTCCGTTTTCGACCACTGTACGTATGCCGCGGACGAAGACTGTCCGAGCCGTGGCGACGACCATGACTCTAGCGGTCGGTGCAAGGATGGACGCGTGAGCGGAAACAGGTATGCATCGTGACCGAAAGCGAGTGGTTCGACCCCGAATCGGGTGACGCACAGGCCGAACGTGCCCTCGTGCGCAGTGTGCGAGAAGTCGTCGACTACGTCGATGCCGGCGGGTGGGACCAGCGACCGCAGCTGTTCGCGCTCGTCCCGACGGCCGAGCTGGCCGCCGCCGAGCCCAGCCTGCTCGACCAGCTCGAGGACGGCACCGAACTCACCCCCGTTGCGCAGGAGCGCCTCCCGGCGGATGTGGCCGGCGGGTCGCACGCTCTCGACGAGTTCCTGGGGACGACGACATGGCCTGCCTCCGTGGCGGGGTGCGCTCTCGTCCAGGAGATCGTCGTGCTGCCCCCGGACGCCGAGTCCGACCTCGACAGCGCGCTCGCGCCGTTGCTCGCGGACCGTGACGCAGCGGATCAGGCAGCACGACTGGCTGCCGAGGAGCATCCCGAGCGCCGGGACGGACGCCTCATCGTCGCTGTCCTGCGGGACGGGCCGTCGATAGCTCTGCTGCAGTTACGTCCCGACGAGGAGGACGACGGCTTCGGTGATCCTCCGGAACTGTTGACCTACGAGAACCTCGCCCCCAACGTCATCGCGGCTCTGCACGCCACCCTCGACGCCGTCGAGGACGACGACTTCTGACGGTCAGGAGCAACTCGGCGCATCGCCGCCGGACGTCAGCGAGTCGAGCGAGTCGATGGCGTCGTCGAGGCTGGTCACGCGGACCAGTCGCAGACCGTCGGGGGCGCGAGTCAGCGCTTCGGCGCAGTTGTCGGCGGGGACCAGGAAGATTGTCGCGCCGGCCTCCCGTGCAGCGACCAGCTTGTACGGGATACCGCCGATGGGTCCGACTTCTCCGTCAGCGTCGATGGTGCCGGTGCCGGCGACGAACTGTCCTCCGCTGAGGTCACCCGGACCGAGCTTGTCGACGACGGCCAGCGAGAACATCAGGCCTGCCGACGGGCCGCCCACGTCGGCCAGGTTGAACTGGACCGTGAACGGCACATCGGGGGTCTCTTCCGGCGTGATGCCCAGGTACCCGCGCTGTGCATCGTCCGGCCTGGCCGCGACCGTCACGGACTCCGTGGCGGGAGTCCCGTCTCGGGTCACGTCGATCGACACCGCCTCGCCCGGTGTGGCGGCCCCGACTGCCTTCTGGACGTCGGCCACGGTGGAGACAGGAGTGCCGTCGATCGCCGTGATGCGGTCACCCTCCTGCAGGATGCCGGTCGCCGGACCGTCGTCACCCACCTGCGAGACGGACAGGGATGTCGGGAGGCCCAGGTGGTTCAGTGCGGCAAGTTCGGCGCTGTCCTCCGACTGTGCGAAATCGGCCTGATTCGCGCTCTCGACGTCCTCCCGGCTCTGATCGGGAGGGTAGATCTGGTCGCGCGGAACGAGACCCTGACGGCCGCTGAGCCACAGGCCCAGCGCGTCGAACACGGTCAGTTCGTCCCGGACCGCGACGGTCGTCATGTTCAAGTTGCCGGAGGGCTCGTCGACACCCGTCCCGCCGACATCACCCTCGATGTCGACGACCGGCTTCCCGTCCACCTCGCCGAGGGTGTTGAACGTGGGGCCCGGGCCCAGGGCGGCGAACGGCACCGTGACAGCGGATCCGAGGACACCGAGCACGAGTACCGGGAGCAGTGCGACCAGCAGCGTCGCGATCCGTCGATTCACGTCACCACACTAGAGAACGGCTCGGACATCACCGTCACGGTGTTCGCGCTCGGCGCACCGCGCGACCCTGTAGAACCACTGCCGGGCTTGTACCGTTGAGGCATGAGTAACAGCCCTTTCGGATTCTCCAACTCCGACGACGACCCCGACAAGGACAAGGGGTCCGGTGGCGGTCCCGGTACGCCCGGGGGCGGTGGGGGCGCGTTCGGATTCGGCGCGGAAGGCTTCGACCCGGCCGCGCTGGGCCAGATGTTCACGCAGATGGGGCAGATGTTCAGCGGCATGGGGACCGGTGGCGCGAGCGGCCCCGTGAACTACGACGTCGCCCGCAAGCTGGCACTGCAGCAGATCGGATCCAGCACGCCCGTTCGTGAGGGGTCCCGGACCGCCATCGTCGACGCTGCTCACCTGGCCGAGCAGTGGCTGAACGAGGCGACCATCCTCCCGGCCGGCGCGAAGCGCACCGAGGCATGGACGCCCGAGGAGTGGCTGACCAACACTCTGGACACTTGGAAGCGGTTGTGCGACCCGGTCGCCGAGCAGATCTCCGGCATGTGGACGTCCGCGCTGCCGCCGGAAGCTCAGCAGATGGTCGGCCCGATGATCGGCATGCTCGGTCAGATGGGCGGGATGGCCTTCGGTTCGCAGCTGGGGCAGGCGCTGGGCCAGCTGGCGAAAGAGGTGTTGACCTCGACCGACATCGGGCTCCCGCTCGGACCGTCCGACACCGCCGCGCTTCTCCCGTCGGCCGTGGCCGCGTTCAGCGAGGGCACCGAGCTCCCCGAACGCGAGGTCGTGGTCTTCCTCGCCGCCCGCGAGGTGGCTCACCACCGTCTGTACTCCCACGTGCCGTGGCTGCGCCAGCGCGTCCTCGCCACCGTCGAGGAATACGCGCGCGGCATCCGCATGGACTTCGGTGCCATCGAGGACGCTGCCCGCGGTATCGATCCGTCGGCACTCACCGATCCCAGCCAGCTGGAGAAGATCCTTCAGCAAGGTGCATTCGAGCCGCAGACCACGCCCGAACAGAAAGCCGCACTGGAACGTCTCGAGACGTTGCTGGCGCTCGTCGAGGGATGGGTCGACACAGTCGTCACCTCTGCCCTCGGGGAGCGTCTTCCCGGCGCATCCGCGCTGTCGGAGACGATGCGGCGCCGCCGTGCATCCGGCGGTCCCGCCGAGCAGACGTTCGCCACCCTCGTCGGACTCGAGCTGCGTCCCCGCAAGGTACGCGAGGCGTCGAATTTGTGGCGCACGCTGACCGAAACCGCGGGCATCGAGGGCCGCGACGGCGTGTGGGCACACCCCGACCTGCTTCCCGACGCCTCGGACCTCGACGAGCCCTCGTCGTTCGTCGACCGGATGGTCGGCGGCGACACCGGAACGTTCGACGATCCCATCGCCCAGCTCGAGGAGTTCGAGCGCAAGCGTGCTGCCGAGGAGGCCGAGGGCGGCGACGAGAACGGGCCCGCGCCGGCCTGATGTCCCGACCTGGCCTTTCCGAGTTCACGGACCCGGGAAGGCCAGGTCACAGGGTTGCAGCCTGTGGATAACGTCGTCCGTCCGGGACGCACCGACCGAGCCTGCCTGTCATCATCAGGTCCATGACCGATGCTGTGGCCGAACCAGACTCGTCACCCGCGCCCGAGACGGTGACAGCACGAGCGCGCCGGGACGGTGTGCCGTTCGTGAACGACTCCCTGACATTGCTCCCTAGACGGGACGGGACGCTGCAGGTCGGATGGCATCCCGATGCACGTTTCGTGCTGGAGCCACCCGCCGGAGTGAGCGCGTCGGTCATGGCGTCCGTGCTGCGATCCATGGACGGACGCCGGTCGATTCCGGAGATCTACTGGTCTGCGTCCGAACTCGGCGTGGATGCGTCCGTGTTGACCGAGATCCTGGCGGAGCTCGAGAGGTTCGGCATCGTGGAACGTCGGCGTCCGTCGCCGACCCGCATCGCGGCCGTCCTGGTCCTGGGCCGCGGTCCACTTGCCGACGCCGTCGCGATAGGCCTGTCATCTGGTTGCAGGGTTGCTCGACGGCACGTGACACTCCCCCGCGACCATGCCGAGTTCGACTGCGTCGTCGTCGCCGATTCGGTGGTGTGCGCCCCGGAAGTCGCCCGGGCATTGATGACGTACGAGATCGCTCACCTACCTGTCCGATCACGCGACGGAACCGGCGTCGTCGGACCGCTCGTCCTTCCGGGCCACACGCCGTGCCTGGAATGCGTCGAGTTGACCCGCTGCGACTACGACCGCGAGTGGCCTCACCTGGCAGCGCAACTGCTCGGCAGCATCGGGTCGGCATCGGGCCCGACCGTCACGGCGACGGCAGCCTTCGCCGCAGCACAGGTGATGCAATTCACGGAAGCTCATGCGGAATCCCCCGCGCCCGCGACGATCGGCCACAGCATCGAGGTGGACACCCGGGCGGCGACGACCCGTCGACGCCGGTGGACGAGGCACCCACTGTGCAGTTGCGGACGACGGTGAGAGGCCGAATCCGATGTGAGGTGTCACCGACCGTGTCGCCCGCAGGACCGGTCGCGGCGCATCGGCGAAACGTCAGACATGATGGAGGCATGCCCGACATCCCCCGCAGGAGTTCCGCACGGACCGCCAAGATGGCAAGCATCCCCATCGGGATGGCCGGCCGCGCAGCCATGGGATTCGGGCGCAAGCTCGCAGGCGGAAATCGCGCCGAGATCGATGCCGAGCTCAGCGCGAAGGCTGCGCAGCAGATGTTCGCGGTTCTCGGTGAGCTGAAGGGCGGGGCCATGAAGTTGGGGCAGGCCCTCAGCGTCATGGAGGCCGCCGTTCCGGACGAGATGGCCGAGCCCTACCGCGAAGCTCTGACCAAACTGCAGGCCGAGGCTCCGCCGATGCCCGTCTCGACAGTGCACCGCGTCATGGATCAGCAGCTGGGAACCGGGTGGCGTTCGCGTATCACCGAGTTCGACGACACGGCCACCGCATCGGCCAGCATCGGACAGGTGCACCGAGCGACATGGTCGGACGGTCGCGACGTGGCCGTGAAGATCCAGTACCCGGGGGCCGACGAAGCCCTGCGCGCGGATCTGAAGACACTGTCCCGCTTCGTCGGCATCCTGGGCACGATCGTCCCGGGCACCGACGTCAAGGCAGTTCTGGACGAGATGTCGGCGCGGACCGAGGAAGAGCTGGATTACCGCATCGAGGGCGAGAATCAGCGTGCCTTCGCGAAGGTCTACGACGGTGACGAGCGCTTCGCGGTGCCGCGCGTGGTCGCCAGTTCCCCGAAGGTCGTCATCTCCGAGTGGATGCACGGGACGTCGATGTCGTCCATCATCGCGAGCGGAACCGTCGACCAGCGCAATGCGGCGGGCGAGAATCTGGCCCGGTTCCACTTCGAATCCGCTGCCAGGGTCGGACGTATCCACGGGGACCCGCACCCCGGAAACTTCAAGCTTCTCGACGACGGTCGACTCGGTGTCATCGATTACGGTGCGTGCCTGACTCTGCCCAACGGACTCCCGCCCGAGCTGGGTCGGATGGTCAGACTGTCACGCGACGAGAAGTTCGACGAGCTCACCGAACTGCTCAAGGAGAACGGATTCGTCATTCCCGGGCGCGAGGTGACCGAGCAGGAGATCGCCGACTACCTGCGTCCGTTCACCGATCCCATCAAGACCGAGTCGTTCCACTTCACGCGGAAGTGGTTGCAGGGCACCGCCGGTAAGGCTGCCGACTTCAGCGGCCCCCAGTTCCGCACCGCGCGATCGTTGAACCTCCCTCCCCGGTACGCGGTCATCTTCCGAGTCCTGCTCGGGTCCGTCGGAATCTGCGCCCAACTGGACGCGAATGCTCCGTACATGGCCATCCTCACCGAATGGATGCCCGGTTTCGTCGAGTAGTGGAGCCCCACCCCTGCCGCCGTCATGCGCAGACGACGGCCGGGGTGGGAGCTACCGCGTTCTTGCGCGGGCGTCCGCGAGAACGCTTGCGAGCGATGACAACTCCCTGATCGAAGATCTCGCCGCCCCACACACCCCAGGGCTCCGCCCGGTCGAGTGCCGAGTCGAGACACCCCGATCGGATGGGGCAGTGCGCGCAGAGCTGCTTGGCGCGTTCGAGCCTGTCCGGTGACTCGGCGAACCACAGGTCGGGATCCGCACGGCGGCAGGGCAATTGCGTGGCGAGCTCGGTGATGTCGGTACGGTCGATGGTCGGCTGATCGAGCGCGACACTGTCTGTGCGGCATGTCGTCCGAGTAGCTGCGGGTGACACGTCGTTCTCCTCTTCTACGTCGTTTCACGGTGATGATGTGTGCGGTGACTGCGAAGTCCGTGAACGAAAGTCGAAGGGTTCTCCTACGACGAAGGCCACGGATCGCGTATGCGAATCCGTGGCCTCCGGTCAGGAAAGCTGTGTGGTGCCTATCGAGATCTCTCCCGACGAGCACCGATACTCACGAATTCACTCTGCGTCCGGCGTCCGCGATGACGGCGGGCAACCAGTGCCCCACCCACAGCGGACAGAACGGGGCTGTATTCCGACGTCCGGGCGGCGAACGGCGACGCATTCTGCGGCATGCACAATGCAGCGTTCGGGGCCAGTGCTGATTTCTGGAAGATCTTCACGGGTGACACCTCCTTCGCCGGACAGTCGAATTCGATCGGGTACGAAACACACAGTAAGCGGCGACCGAATTCGGCACAACCTTTTTTCTACCTGCGGTGATGCAGTCAGTCGCTCGCAGAGAGTCGAGCATCGACAAGAGCCAGGACGTCGGCTCCGAACCGTTCCAGCTTCTTCGCACCGATACCCGGGATGGCGACCAGGCCTCTGTCGTCGCGCGGACGCTGCTCCGCGATCGCGGTCAGCGTGTTGTCACTGAACACCACGTACGCCGGGACCTTCAGGGCCTTCGAGGTTTCCGATCTCCATGTCCGCAGCGATTCGAGCAACGGGATGTCCACGTCCGACGGGCAGTTCTCGCATCGACCGAGCATCGTGGCGACGGTCCCGATGACCTGTTTGCCGCACACCCGGCAGACAGGACGTTTCTTGTTCACGGTGGGGGCCGCGATGCGCGATGCCGGGGACGAATCCGGGACCAGATCCACGAGGAAGCGAGACCGCCGTCGTGATTTACGTCCGCCCTCGTTGCGCGCGAGGGCCCACGACAACTCGAGATGTTCGCGCGCACGGGTGACGCCCACGTACAGCAGGCGCCGCTCCTCCTCGACCGCTGCCTCGTCGGGAGCCGAATTGCTGTCTCCGAGAGCATGACTGATCGGCAACGTGCCGTCGGTGAGACCCACCAGGAAGACGGCGTCCCACTCGAGACCCTTCGCCGCGTGCAGCGACGCGAGAGTGACTCCTTCGACCACCGGAGGGTGACGCGCCTCGGCGCGCGCGGCGAATTCCCGCAGCAGGCCGTCGAGATCCAGGTCCGGTACCTGAACGACCAGGTCTTCGGTGAGCGTGACCAACGCCCGCAAGGCGGCCCACTTCTCCCGCGCCTGCGCACCGTTCGGTTCGGTCGCGCCGAGACCCAGCGGTGCCAGAACCGCTTCCATCAAGCGCGGCAGTCCGGCGCCCGATCGAGCGTCGTCGGGGAGGTCGTCCCTGGCCGCACTGGTGCGCACGGCGGCGATGGCCGACCGCACGTCCTGCCGCTGGAAGAAGCTCTCACCACCTCGAACCTGGTACGGCACAGCCAGATCCGTCAGCGCTTTCTCGTGCGCCTCGGAGTGGGCATTGATGCGGTACAGCACCGCGATCTCCGACGGGCGCGTCCCGGTCCGGATCAGGCGCTGCACCGTCCTGGCGACGCCGGCAGCCTCGGACACCTCGTCGTCGTACTCGACGAACGTCGGCTCGGGACCCGCCGGTCGCTGGCCGATCAGCTGCAGCCGGGTACCCGCGATACGACCCTTCGCCGCACCGATGACCTTGTTGGCCAAACCGACCACCTGGGGCGTCGACCGATAGTCACGCTCGAGCCTGACGACGGTGGCATCGGGGAACCGGCGCGAGAAGTCGAGCAGGAAGCGGGGCGACGCACCGGTGAAGGAGTAGATCGTCTGGTTGGCGTCACCGACCACCGTGAGGTCGTCCCGGTCCCCCAGCCACGCATCGAGCACTCGTTGCTGGAGCGGCGTCACGTCCTGGTATTCGTCCACCACGAAGCAGCGGTAGCGCTCACGGAACTCCTGCGCCACAGCCGGACTGTTCTCGAGCGCAGCGGCCGTGTGCAGCAGGAGGTCGTCGAAGTCGAGGAGGACCGCATCGGGATCACGGTTCTTGAGTTGCTCGTACCCCTCGTACACCGCGGCCACCCGGTCCGCGTCGGTCGGAGTGTCGCGGTGCAGGCGCGCTGCCGTGGCGGCGTAGTCCTCCGGCGCGACGAGGGACGCCTTCGCCCACTCGATCTCTCCCGCGAGGTCCCGCACACTGTCCGTCGACGTCGATGCACCCGCCGCCGACGCGGCCTGCCCGACGATGCCGAACTTACGGTCGAGCAATCGCCAGTCGGTGTTGCCGACGACCTGCGGCCAGAAGTACTTGAGCTGGCGCATGGATGCAGCGTGGAACGTTCGAGCCTGGACCTGCCCCTCGGAACCGTGGATGCCCAGGCTCCGGAGACGCTCACGCATCTCGCCCGCAGCGCGGGCCGTGAACGTCACGGCGAGGACCTGGCCGGGCTTGACGTGCCCGTCGGCGATCAGATGAGCGATGCGTCGAGTGATCGTCCGGGTCTTGCCCGTACCCGCGCCGGCCAGCACGCAGACGGGACCACGGGGAGCGAGAACAGCGGCCGCTTGTTCCGGGTCGAGTCCCACCACCGCGTCACTGTCCTTCACGAGTCCATCATGTCAGCCCGCACCGACACTCCCGCTGCACCCGCCGAGTCACGCCGAACACCGGCACCCCGGAACAAACCGGGCACGACTGCACGTTGACCTCGCTGTGACTACAGGACAGCAGAACGACACACACGCACCCGCCGTGACCATGTACTCCACTACCTGGTGCGGATACTGCCGTCGACTCAAGACGCAGCTGGACGAGAACGGCATCGCCTACACCGAGATCGACATCGAGAAGGATCCGGCGTCGGCCGAGTTCGTCGGAAGCGTCAACGGGGGCAACCACGTGGTTCCCACCCTGAAGTTCGCCGACGGATCCACCGCCACCAACCCGAGCTTGGCGCAGGTCAAGAAGGCTATCGGCCTCTGACGATCCGCCAGTCGCTCGGTCCCGGGACCGCCGCGATCACGTCGCGGCGACCCAGGATTCGAGCATCGCGCGAGCGATCGAGATGGATCCGGGCAGCAGGAGCGGCGCGTCCTCGGACGCGCTCCAGTCCCCCGCAGCCAGCGCGGTACGTACTTCGTCGCGGCTGAACCATCGGGCCTCGGCGATCTCTCCGTCGTTGAACGACAGCGGTTCGTCGATGTCGGCGCGAGCGGCGAATCCGATCATCACCGATCGAGGAAAAGGCCACGGCTGACTACCGAGGTACGTGATGTCGGACACGGTGAGACCGACTTCTTCGTGCACCTCTCGCGCCACGCAGGTCTCCAAGGATTCGCCCGCCTCCACGAAGCCGGCAAGCACGGACATGCGACGCTCCGGCCACACGGGCTGTCGAGCCAACAGGACGCGGTCCGCACCGTCGTGCACGAGCACGATGATCGCCGGATCCGACCGGGGCCACTCCTCGTGTCCCGTCGATGTGCTGACGCGTGACCATCCCGCCGCGGCCGGAACTGTCGGTGAGCCGTCACGCGCACTGAACGCGGCTGCACGATGCCAATTCAGCAGCGCCACCGCGGTGACGACGAGTCCCGCGGACGATTCCGTCAGCACATCGCCGAACGACCGGAGATCGGTGACCTCGCCGGACAGTTCGGACACCGGCACCGCCCAGACGTGGCGATCGTCGACGATTCCGAGGAAAACCGCGTCCGCCGGCGACGACTCTCCCACCTCGGCTGCGGGCACCAGTGCTACGCGGCCGTTCTCGACGGGAACGCGGCCGTGGGCGTCGACGCGCAGAACAGAGGCAGTCGGCCACCCCGCGGCGAGTGCTGCATCGTCGCGGCGAAGTTCCTCGGCACGATCGATGGGTGAGCGCGACAGCATGGGTTCGGAGCGAAGTCTGAAGGACACCTCACGACCCTACTGATCGGCGACGGCCTCGCCGGACCGGGTACGAGCTCAGTTCGAGACGCGGCGGATGTAGAGCAGTCTGTCCTCTGCCTCGATGGCGTCGACCTCGGGCGTGCCGACACGGACGAGCCGTCCGTCGCGCACCACGCCCAGGACGATGTCGGACAGGTGACGCGGCGACCCGCCGACCTCGTCCCTCTCGACCTCTCGCTCGGCGATGGCGAAACCGGCCTCAGGGGTGAGCAGGTCCTCCATCATCTCGACCACGCTCGGCGTCGTCGTGGCGATTCCGAGCAGTCGTCCCGCAGTCTCCGAGGAGACCACGACGGAGTCGGCGCCGGACTGTCGCAGGAGATGCACGTTCTCCGCTTCGCGTACCGCCGCCACGATCTTCGCCTTCGGCGCGAGTTCGCGCGCTGTGAGTGTCACCAGCACGGCGGTGTCGTCACGATTGGTGGCGACGATGATCGACGCGGCGTACTGAGCGCCGGTCAGTCGCAGGACGTCCGAGCGGGTTGCCGAACCGAACACGGTGACGAGTCCGAGATTGGCGGCCGCTTCGAGCGACGACTGATCGGTGTCGACGACGACGATGTCGGATGCGGACACCCCGTCGCCCAACATGGCGGCGATCGCGGTGCGACCCTTCGTGCCGTACCCGACGACCACGGTGTGATTGCGCACGCTGCGCCTCCATCGCTGAATCTTGAACGCCTGACGTGAACGTTCGGTGAGGACTGACAGGGTGGTTCCGACGAGCAGGATCAGGAAGAAGATGCGCAGCGGTGTGATGACCAGAATGTTGACCAGGCGCGCCGACGGCGTGATGGGTGCGATGTCTCCGTACCCGGTGGTGGACAACGACACTGTCGTGTAATAGAACGCGTCCAGGAACGAGAGCTGATTGTCCTGGTTGTCGGCGTAACCGTCCCTGTCGACGTAGACGACCATGGCGGCCAGGAACAGAGTGGCCAGCGCGATCAGGATGCGCCGGTAGATCGCGCGCCACGGACTCTGCTCGAATTCCGGTATGCGCAGGACACCCACCAGCGCGAAGTCCGGACGGTCGGTGAGTCCGGCGTCGGTGTTCTGCAGCCGCCTGCGCAACCGTCCCGCCATGAGTCGTCCTCGTTCGTCGTTCGTCGTCCGTCGACCCGGTCCACATCGACTGACGTGACTGTAACGGAGCGCACGACGTGGACGCGCGGACGGCATGGTCCGCTTGGCACGGACGCCGTCGTCGTGCAGGCTGCGTCCATGACGCTCCCGAACCTGCCGCTGCTCGATTCCGTTCTGCGTTCTCCTCGCACGAAGGCAGCGGATGCTGCGGCGGCCCGCCTCGCCGTGCTCCTCGGTGGTGCCGGGGTTCTGCACTTCGTCACACCGGCGCCCTTCGATTCGCAGGTGCCGCACGTTCTCCCCGGGTCCCCCCGGACCTACACCTACGTCTCCGGTGTCGCCGAGCTCGGTTTGGCTGCGGGACTCGCCGTCCCGCGTACTCGCCGCGTCTCGGGCGCCGTCGCCGCCGCGTTCTTCGTCGCGGTGTTCCCGGCGAACGTGCAGATGGCCATGTCCTGGTTGTCGAGTGACAAGACCTCCACTGCGATGAAAGCGGGTGTCGTCGCACGACTTCCGCTACAGATCCCGCTGATCATGCAGGCGTGGAAGGTGTACCGGGACGCACGGTGACGCGCTGCTGTCACGGCGCCGAGGCATCGTGGCCGGCACTCGAGATCAGCAGCGAGAGCTGTTCCGCATCGGCGAGGTCTGACGGTGCGACCGTGACGCCGGAACGGACGTAGTGGAACGCGGCGCGAACCTGCTCGAGCGGAACCGGATCCCCGCGTGTCGCGGACATCAGTTCCGCCCAGGCCAGGCGGTACGCCGCGAGCTGGATCGACACCGCAGCCTCCTCGGCCGGGGTGGGTTGAGCGCCCGTCTTCCAGTCCACCACCGTCCATCCGCCGTCGGAATCGGCGAACACGGCGTCCATGCGCCCGCGAAGCACCACTCCACCCACGGACGTCTCGAAGGGCACCTCCACCTCGATCGGGCTCCGCAGCGCCCAGGGCGACGCGTCGAACGCCCGCTGGAGTTCCTCGAGATCGGCGTCGGCGGTCGATGCCCCGTCTGCGGCACCGGGTAGCTCGTCCAGGTCCAGCAGGCGGGTGGCGCCGAAACGGCGCTCGACCCACGCGTGGAAAGCCGTACCGCGCCGGGCCAACGGATTGGGCGGGTACGGGACGGGACGACGGAGCGTGGACGCGAGGGCATCGGGGTCCGCCACCAAGTTCACCACCTGGCTGACCGACATCGTGCTCGGAACGACCACGTCCGTACCCGGACGGGTCACCGCCGACCGCTCCGCGAGCAACAATTCCAGATCGTGCGCCCATCCGTCCGGATCGTCGGAAGTCGCCGACTCGTCCTGCGCCTTGACACGCGTCCGCCCGGCGGCATCGTCCGCCAACGCGTCGCGGACGGCGCGGACCCCGGCATCCACATCGGCTCGGCGTGCGCCGAGTGGATCGGCCGGCCACAGTGACACCGATCGCACTGCTGCATAGGGGTTCTCGGCGCTGTCCTCCGGCGCGGGCTGCCACTCGTCGATCCGACCGACGGCGTCCCCGGCAACGGTCGCGTGCAACTCCATGAAGAAGTCCGACGGCCCCTTGGGCGAGGACGCGCCGGGTGTCCAGTGATGCGCCGACACCAGGAGCACGCGCTCGGTCCGGGTGAGAGCGACGTAGAAGAGCCTGCGGTCCTCCTCGAGACGTCGGCGTGCGAGAGCCGCCTTGTGGTCGGTGATCGCGGTGTCGATGTCGCCTCGATGGGTCACGTCACCGAGGTCGAGCACGGGGACTCCCCCGGTGTCGTCGCCCGGGATCGCCCGATCCCCGCGCAGCGACGGCGGCAGCTCGGCGACCGATCCCAACCACGACGCGGATGCTCGGGTCGAGGGGAACACGGTCTCCGCGACGTGCGGGACCGCGACGATCTCCCACTCGAGCCCCTTCGCGGCATGGACCGTGAGCACCTGCACGCGATGAGGGTCGACGTCCACCTCGCCGGGAGCGAGCCCGTCCTCGACGGTGTCCGCGGCCGACAGGAAAGTCAGGAGGCCGGTGAGAGTGGCCGTCTGCTGATCGCTGTACTCGGCCACCACGTCGGCGAACGCATCGAGGTGTTCACGACCACCCGCATCACCGGACCGCCGCCGCGCCCCCGCTTCGACTCCGATGCCCAGTACGCGCTCGACGTCGGCCACGAGGTCCGGGAGTGGTTGGCCCAGGCGGGCTCTCAGCGCATGGAGCTCGCCTCCGAGTGCCGAGATGCGAGAGAAGCCGGCCGTCGAGTACCGCGACGCGTCGCCCGGATCCGCGATGGCGTCCACGAGGCCCGACTGCTCGGAACGCTCACCGGGCATTCCGTCCTCGAGAGCGCGCCCGAGTTCGTCGGCGTCCGTGACGGCACCGGTGCGGCCGCGTCCGGTATGCGCGGCGATCTCACGGGCCCGTCGCCACAACGCGCGCAGATCCGCTGCACCCAACTGCCACCTCGAACCGGTGAGGATGCGCATGGCCGCGCTGCCGGCCAGCGGGTCACTGACCAGCCGCAACATCGCGACGAGGTCGGAGACCTCCGGAGTGCGCAGCAACCCCCCGAGTCCGACGACCTCGACGGGCAGTCCCGCTCGCCGCAACATCTCCGCCATCGGTCCGGAGTCTGCGTTGCGCCGCACCAACACCGCGGTGGTCGGCGGTGTGACGCCGGAGTCTCGTGCGAGGCGATACTGCTCGACGATCGTCTCGGTGATCCAGTGCCGCTCGTCGTCGATCGTCTCCGTGAGCGCCAGGCGGACATCGCCCGCGCCGGCGCCCGGCCGCGCGCGTAGTTCGTCCACCGCGACACCTCGCATACGCAGCGGGGCGGCGACGGCGTTGGCGAGTGCCAGCGCCTCCGGCGGGTTGCGCCAACTCGTGGACAGCTGCGCGATCTCCGCCGGACGCCGTGCGGTGCGAGGAAAGTCGTGTGCGAACCTCGGCAGATTGGCGGCGGACGCACCACGCCAGCCGTAGATGGACTGCATCGGATCACCCACCGCCGTCACCGTCAGCGACGGATCCTTCGCGCCGCCGAACAGCGAAGACAGCAGGACGCGCTGAGCGTGGCCGGTGTCCTGGTACTCGTCCAGCAGAACGAGGCGGCAGCGAGAGCGTTCGTCGCGCCCGACGTCGGGATGGTCCGCCGCCACCCGCGCAGCGAGCGACATCTGGCGGCCGAAGTCGAGGAGACCGTCTCGCGTCATGACCTCGTGGAGGCGAACGACCAACGGCAGCAGGGCTATCCGGTCCTCCTGGACGGCCAGGACGTTGAGCAGTTCCTTCTTCGGTCCCCCCTGTTTCTGCCCGGGACCGGGCGGAAGATGGTGGACGAGCTTCTCGAACTCGGTGTGTGCTTCGAGGAGGTCGGACGGCTCGACCAGATGCTCCGCCAGTTGCCCGGACAGAGCCAGGACGGATTCGGTGATCGACGCCGGAGTCCGGTCGAGCGGGATGTCACCGTCCCAGCCGGCGACGACGCGATGCGCCAACTGCCACAGTTCCGTCTCGGAGACCAGAGTGGTGGACGGTTCCAGCGGCAGAACCATCCCGTGGCGGTCGAGAAGTCTGCCCGCGTACGAGTGGTAGGTGCTCACCTCGGGCTCGCCCGAGGCGACGGTGCGGCGAAGCTCTCCCGAGGGATCCAGCCGACGGATCAGATCCGATCCCGCGAGTCTCGCGAGCCGCTGCCTGATCCGGGACGTCAGTTGCTGCGCAGCCTTGCGCGTGAAGGTCAGCCCCAGCACCTCCTCCGGACGGACCAGGCCGTTGGCGACCATCCAGACCACCCGCGCAGCCATCGTCTCCGTCTTGCCGGCACCCGCGCCGGCCACCACGAGCAGTGGACCGCGAGGAGCGGCGATGATGCTCGACTGCTCGTCCGTCGGCCGATTCTGACCCAGCGCGAACGCCAGCTCCGCCGGGCTGACACGAGCCCCGTCGGCATCGTCGATCGTCGTCGTACTCACCCCTCCGTGACCTGCCGTCCCTTGTCCTGAGCCGGACACGACGACGCTATCGGGCAGTGCCGACATCCGTCGTTCACGCGAGCCTCGAAGACCGGCCCACGGGTCGCGCGAGCAGCGTCGACCACCACGTCACGCCACTGCTCGAGCGTCTCGCCCGACAACGGCGGCTGCGTCCGCTGCGTGGCTCCGGTGCTGCGATGCCCCTTCGCGACGTACACCAGACGGCCACCACCGGGATCGCCCGCCGGTTCGCCCTCGACCGCACCCGCGGCCAGCGCGATCTGATATGTGGCCAGCTGCGCGTGGTCCGCGGTCGCCGCGGCGGAGGCGGGATTCTTCCCCGTCTTCACGTCGATCACGACAGCTCGGCCGTCGGGATCGCGTTCGAGCCGATCGATGCGGCCGCGCAGATGGACTGGCGGCTCGTCCGGCGTCCGGGGCGGGAGGATGCCGTCGACCGGCACCTCGACTCCGACGGCGGTCAGCTCCCCGCGAGATCGACTCATCCATTCCTGGAACGTGTCGATCATCGTGGCCGTACGCGCCAATTCCTTGCGGGAGAACCAGGACGACCCCAGATCGACTGCCACCCAAGCCTTCTCGAGCTCGCGTCGCACCTCGTCGGGAGGCACGCGACCGGCAACGGCCTGCACCAACGTGTGCACCAAGGTTCCGGTGACGGCATGCACGGTGTCACCGTCGGTACCGCCACTGCGTTCGAGCGCCCACCGCAGGGGGCATGCCGTCAGCACTTCGACCGTCGACGGTGACAGCGACACGGGCCCGTCCTCCGGATCCCACAACGCCTCGTCGGTGCTGATACCGGACACCCCGTACCACTCGTCCGGGTGTGCTCCCCGCACTCCTTCCCGTGCCAGTCGCGCGAGGTGGCTCGCCGCCCTGGCGTGCCTGGCCGGATCCGCCTCGGCGACACCCCGATCACACACCACGGATCGCAGCTCGGCCACCAGTGCGGGCAGCGCGAGGACACGGCCTTGCGGTGTCTCCGCAGGCACCTCGTCCGACGACGGGTCACCCACGGAGTGACGCGCGAGACCCGATGCCAGCATGTCGTCCACGAAGCGAGAGCGCACGGCGTCGGAACCGCCCGTCACCGAATCCACCGCGGTGACCAGGAGGGACGACCGGGCCCGACTGCACGCCACGAGGAACAGACGCCGCTCCTCCGCGAGCAGCGGCGCGGTTCGGGAGACCCGGTCCTCCAGGTCACGCCCACCGTCCGAGATCCCTGCCGCGAGATCGACCAGAGCCTCGACTCCGAGGAGCGATCCACGTGGCCGCAGGGCGGGCCAGAGCCCTTCCTGGACACCGGCCACTGCCACGACATCCCATTGACGACCGACGGCCGCGTGTGCGCTGATCACCCGCACGGCGTCCGGGGTCACCGCCTCCCGACGCCCGTCTCCGACAGGTATCTCCTGGTCCGTCACATGGTCGACGAACCCCTCCAGGGTTCCGCGCGGAAGCGAATCCACGTACGACGCCGCCGCGTCGAACAGCGCGACGACGCTGTCCAGGTCGCGGTCCGCCTGGACTCCCAGCGGTCCACCACGCGCCGACGAGGCAACCCACCGACGTTCCAATGTCGTTGCGCGCCATCCCGCCCACAGAGCCTCCTCGACGCGCCGACCCGACGCGCCGACGGCCGCCGCGGTGGCGGAGACGACCGCCCGCACCCGTCGGAGCGGGGCACTCTCGACATCGGAGAGCCGACCGACGATCTCGTCGACGGAGTCACCGATCACGGCGGCGCGCAGCAGTGTCGACGAATCCCGATCGCCACCCTCGCCGACGTCGCCTCGTCGGAGACCGCGGCGCAGCCGACGGACCGCCAGCGGATCCGCAGCGCCGATGGGACCTTCCACCAATGCGAGCGCCGCATCCTCGGAGAACACGGTCTGTGACCTCTCCGGAGCACAGCGCGACGCGGCGACAGCGCGCATCACCAGCAGCAACGCTGCGGCGCCGCGCTGGCGATGAAGAGGCAGCGCCGTCGCGGACGACACGACGGGGACGCCCGCCGCGTGCAGGGCTCGGCGGAGCGGTGGCAGCGAGCGGGGAACCGATCGGACGACCACGGCCATGTCCGACCAGGCCACGCCGTCCGCGAGATGGGCGCGGCGGAACGTGTCCGCGATAGCGACGGCTTCCTTCGCCGTCGACGACGCCACCACGACTCGAACAGGTGGCACCGCTCGTGTCACGACGTCGCTGTCCGTGCCGTCCCCCTGCGGTTCGTCCCGATACGCCCCCGCGACTCGATGACCGACGCGTCCCGGAAGCATCGAGGCGACAGCACCGGCGACCGAGCCGACGGCAGCCGACGCGCGATGGTTGTGCGACAGAATGATCCGCCGAGCTCCCATCCGGTCGTCCAGGTCTGCCAGAAACCGCGCGTCCGCACCGCGGAACGAGAACACCGCCTGATCGGGGTCACCCGCGACGACGGTCGACGACGCGCCCGCGGCCAACAGCCGGATCAGCTGTGCCGCCTGGGGATCGAGGTGCTGGGCATCGTCGACCAACACGTGCCGGATGCGAGTGCGTTCACGCACCAACAGATCCGGATCGGTCGCGAACGCGGTGAGCGCCGCGCCGACCAGTTCCGCAGCGTCGAGGCCCGGCGACGTGGCCTCCGGCGTCTCCACGCCGACGGAGCCGCGCAGGAGCATCGCCTGCTCGTACTGGGCGGCGAACTTGCCGGCCGCGACCCACTCCGGGCGTGCATGCTTGCGTCCCCAGGCCACCAGGTCCTCGGGGCCGAGCCCCCGCTCGGCGGCGCGCAGGATCAGGTCGCGCAACTCGGACGCGAACCCGACCAGACCCAGGGCCGGCCGCACACGTTCGGGCCACCGAGACGCGCCGTCCTCGACCTCGCCGCGCAGCATCTCGCGGATGACCGAGTCCTGATCGGCGTTGGTGAGCAGCCGAGGCGGCGGATTGCCGTATCCGGACGCCTGCAACCGGAGCACCGCGAACGCGTAGGAATGCACGGTCCGGACCAACGGCTCGCGGGTCGCGCGCGGTGCGGAGTCCGCCCCCAGGAGACCTGCGGTGATCTGCTCCCGCATGTCCACCGCGGCCTGCCGCGAATGCGTCAGCACCAGCACGGACTCGGGATCACTACCCGCCGCCGTCATACGCGCCACCGCGACATCGGCGATCAGAGAAGTCTTGCCGGTTCCGGGACCACCGAGAACCTGCCACGGCCTACCGTCTCCCGCCCCGAACAACGGCGCACAGTCCTCGGGCCACCGGCGGGGCGCCTCACGGTGCGACGACCGCCGCACCAGCCGTATACCGCCACCGGCCGTAGCGGACGTCACCGCCCTGTCCGTCCCGACCTTGTCCATGAGCGCATTGCATCATGGACCTACGACACCCGGCCCGACCCCGCCACGACCACCGACCGGAGGCCTGATGACCACCACCGAGCCCGACGATCCGACCACCGACGTCCACGTGTTCGGGCCGTCCGACGGTCCGGTCGTGCTGGCCGTCCACGGCATGACCGGACACGGACGGCGATGGAGACCGTGGAGCGAACACCTCCCGCATGCCCGCATCGTCGCCCCCGACCTGATCGGACACGGCCACGCCGACTGGACTCCCCCGTGGTCGATCGAACGACAGGTCGAGCGGCTCGCGTCCGTGGTGCGACGGAACACCGACGGCCCCGCCGTCGTCGTGGGCCATTCCTACGGCGCGGCCTTGGCGATCCACCTGGCGCGCGCGGAGCCGACGCTGGTCGCCGGACTGGTCCTGCTCGATCCGGCAATCGGTCTGCCCGCCCGCACGATGCTCGAGGTGGCGGAGTCGACGGTGATGTACGACGACTACACGGACGAGGACGAAGCCCGGTCGGAGAAGATCCACGGCGCCTGGTCCGACGTGGACCCGGCCCTGGTGGAGGAGGAACTGGCAGTGCATCTCGTCGACGCCGGGAACGGGCGGGTGCGGTGGCGGACGTCGACGGCGGCGATCGTGGCGTCCTGGGGCGAGTTGGCCAGGCCGTTCGTCCTGCCGCCTCCCGACATCCCGGTGGTCGTGGTGCGGGCATCGAGGGTCGATCCGCCGTATGCGTCGCAGGAGTTCCGCGACGCCCTCACCGCGTCGTCGACGTCCGCCGAGCTCCTGGACTTCGACTGCGACCACATGGTTCCGCAGGCGAAGGGGCCGGAATCGGCCGCGCTGGTCGAGAAGATGCTCCGCACGATCGCCGATTCCTCGCGTCCATGAGCCGCATCACGGACGAACAGGTCGAAGCGGTGCGCGGTGTCGTCGCCGCCATCCCCGTCGGTCGTGTGAGCACCTACGGCGACATCGCGCAGGCCGTCGGCCTGCCGAGCCCTCGCATCGTCGCGTGGATCATGCGGACCGACTCGTCGGACCTCCCGTGGTACCGGGTCATCCGGGCCGACGGTCGACCGGCGCCACACCTGGCTACTCGACAGCTCGCGGCATTGGCCGACGACGGTGTGTCCGCTGTGGACGGACGTGTGCCGTTGGCATCCGTGCGTCACAGACCGGACCCGCCGGCGCAGGCCGACCTGCTAGACGACGGCCTCGGGTAGGGCGTGCGACGGCACGCTCTCACGCGGTCCGGTATCGCGGCCGTGGCCGACCAGTTCCGCGAGGACGGCGACAGCGTCGTCTATCTCACCGGGACTGCGGGAGAACGGGATTCGTTGGTTCTCGTCGAAGGCGTAACCGGTCCCGAAGCGGGATCCGGGTGCCAGCAACAATCCTCGTCCGCGTGCGGACTCGACCAGATCTGTCGACCGCAGCCCCTCCGGCAACGTGCACCACAGCGACAACCCGCCGCGAGGTCGATGGAAGGTCCATCCGGGAAGCGATCGAGTCACGGCCGCCATCGCCGCGTCCCGGCTGCGTCGTAGTTGCTCGCGACGATGCGCCACGACGGCATCGTGCTCCCCCATCAGCTCGATCGCCGTGTACTGGTCCATCATCGACACCGACAGTTGACGTCTGGCGTAGGTGGCCGCCAACCGGGACAGGTGTGCGGGATCGGCTCGGAGCCATCCGACCCGCAGCCCTCCCCACACGGTCTTGGACATGGAGCCGACCGTGATGCACGCGCGGTCCGGCAGCGGTGTTCCGAACGGCTCGATGTCGTCGTCGCCGTCGAGGTTCAGATCGACCGAGACCTCGTCGACCAGCGTCACGACGCCGTGGCGGTGCAGCGTCGCGGCGAGTCGGCGTCGAGCGTCCTGCGGCATCACCGATCCGGACGGGTTCGAGTAATCCGGCATGAGATACGCGAGAACGGGATCATGTTGTCGGGCAAGCTTGTCGGCCGCCTCGACGAAACTGTCGGGATCGGCCGGGTCGATCGGCACGGGAACACACTTGCCACCCCGTGACCGCACCATTTCGATCACCCCCGGATAGGTGGGATGTTCCGTCAGCACCCGGTTGCCCGGCTCGACGAACGTCTCGAGCACGACGTGCAGCGCGTCGCTGGCGCCGGCGGTGATCAGGATCTGCTCGGCGGTCGTCGGCAGTCCGCGCCGGGTATATCGTCGCGCGACGGCCTCTCGCAGACGGCCCACCCCTGCGGGTACGTATCCCACGTGCACCGCGAACGTTCCCAGCGCGCGGGCGGCAGCCTCGTAGGCCGGTGCCAGCAGATCCGAGGCCGGCGGCGCCGCGTTGACGAATTCGAGGACTCCCGGCTGCGTTCCTCGCAGGATTCCGCCCCACGGCTGGGAGTCACTGCGGGGGACGACGAAGGTTCCGGCGCCGTGGACCGACACGGCCACCCCGTGCTCGCGCAGTTCGCGGTAGGCCGACGCGACCGTGACACGGGATATGCCGAGCACGGAGGCGAGCACCCGCTCCGACGGCAGACGTGCATCGGACGGCACCATCCCCTCCTCGACGAGTCGGTGCAGTTCCTGCGCCAGGCCGAGGTACATCGACGTGGAGACGGCGACCACGGCGCTCATGTCGATGGCCGATGCGAGCGCTCGCGCGGAAACGCTGTCGCGGAGACGGGAGGGAGTCGTCATCCATCCACTATTGCACAGTCCACTGGCATCGAGTGGACTGCTCCATCGGCCCGAAACGGCGGCCACACTACGTCCATGATCATCATTGGAGTGCTCGCGACCGTGTCCCTTCTCAGCCTCGGCTTCGGCGCGGCAGCCGTCGTCGGCGGTGGCCGCTGCGCGTCGTCCGGTCCCCCTCGCAGTCGCTAGAGTGAAAGAATGTCGGGGCGCGCTGTGCGAATGGAGGCGCTGATCCTGGCCGGGGGACGCAGTTCTCGCATGCAGGGGACGGACAAACCGTCGGCAGTGGTGGACGGCATGTCGTTGGTCGATCGTGTCGTCGAGGCAGCCTCGTTCTGCGACACCGTGGTCGTCGTCGGCCCGTCGGACGCGGCCTCTCCCCGTGGACGACCATCCGTGCTGCATGCGCGTGAGGACCCGCCGTTCGGTGGGCCGGTGTCCGCGATCGGTGCGGGACTCACTGCCGCACAGGCCGATACGAGCGACAGCACCGATATCGTCCTGGTTCTGTCGGCGGATCTCCCCTACGTGAGCGGAAGAGAACTCCGGGAACTCGTTCACGCGCTCGAGCAGGACTTCTCCCTCGACGCCGTGTTCGGTGTGGACTCGTCGGACCGCGTGCAGTACCTGGTCGGCGCCTGGCGACGCGGCGCTCTCGAACGTGGCGTCGCAACCGCCCTGAGGTCGAGCCCTCCCGGAGACGGCCGCGGTCCGTCACTTCGCCGCGTACTCCCCGACGCGGTGACGACGATGCACCTCGCCGGCATCGACGACGTGGATACGCCGGACGAGTTGGCGGACGCACGCGGAGCGTCGGTGCGGCCCACCGTTGCACGAGCTCGCTTCCTGCTGGATCGGCGGGTTCGCCCGCTGCCTCCGCGTACGGTCCCGCCGGCCGACAGCCTCGGCGGAACGCTCGCCGCACCGATGATCGCGGCCGAACCATTCCCCGCGTTCGTGACATCGGCGATGGACGGCTACGCGGTGACCGGAGACGGGCCGTGGCGCCTCGACGACGCCGTCGTCGTGGCGGGAGACACCGCGACCGTCGCCCTCGCAGCGGGACATGCGGTCCGGATAGCCACCGGCGCAGCAGTTCCCGTCGGCGCGTCGGTCCTTCGGGACGAGTTCGCGCGGACCGACACCGCCGGCTTTCTCCATCGCCGTGACGACGCACCGGTGCGCGACGACGCCCGCCGGATCGCGGAGGACTGGGATGTCGGCACCGCACTGGCATCCGTGGGCACCACGGTGTCTCCCGCCGTACTGTCGGCAGCTCTGTCCGCGGGAGTAGCTCATGTGTCGGTGCGGCCGGCGCCGACGGTGCGCCTGGTGCTCACCGGCGACGAGATCGGCGACGATCCGCATCCCGTCGTCGGGCGCATCCGCGACACCATCGGCCCCGTCATGCCGATCTATCTCCGCTGGTGCGGGTTCTCGGTGACCGAGGTCGTGCACTGCGAGGACACCGCGGCCGCCTTCGACGACGCGGTCGCGGGAACGGGATCACCCCCGCCCGACGTAGTGGTCGTCATCGGAGCGACGGGTGGGGGCGCCGCAGATCGCCTGTCCGGCGCCCTCGTTCGAGCACGCGGGCGCAGAATCGTCGACGGATTGGCGTGCCGTCCGGGAGGGTCGGCATCGGTCAGTGTGCTGCCCGACGATCGGATCGTCGTCGGCGTGCCCGGCAATCCCTACGCCGCTGTGAGCACCGTCTGCCTTCTCGGACCGGCGCTGGCCTGCGCGCTGACCGGACGGCCTGCACCGCAGCCGGTGACGGCGGAGCTCGCTGCGGACGTGACACCGGCAACCGTGACCCGCGTCCTCCCGGCCACCTACCTCGGGCGCGGCACCTGGGCGTGCCAGGACTCGGTGCGCACCGCGCACCTGGCCGCGCTGATCGGCAGGGACGGTCTGGCCGTGATCACTCCGGAGTGGAGTCCGGGCGACCGGGTCGAGATCGTGTCGCTCCCGCAGAGATAGCGTCGACACCTGCTCGGTACCGCTGCACGATCAGATCGACCACGCCGTCGGCAATTCCCAAGGGGTCGGTCACGCCGTCCGCACCGACAGCCAGCAATCGCGTGTGGAAGAGCCCCGGCGCCAGGAGGTACGACGCGACGAAGACCTTGCCCTCACCCGATTCCCGCAGCGAGGCAACGACATCGGCCGCTCGGGGTTCCCCGGTGGCCACGTACGCGACCGTGACCTCGGACGACGTGACATCGGCGAGTTGAGCTGCGGCGGTATGGACATCGTCCAACGCGCGAACGTCGGACGATCCCGCTGCCGCGAAGACCACGCGGTCTCCGGGCTGCCAGCCGACGTCGACGAGTCGAGCGCGCAGCACATGTGCCAGACCCGTGTCGGGGCCGAGCGCGCGCGTCACGTGGACGTCGCCGTGCCCGCTCTCGCTGATCTCACGCGGGACATCGGAGTGCACGTGGTAGCCCGACGCCAGGAATGCGGGAACCACGACGACAGGATCGTCGAGATCGCGCAACACCTCGGAGGGTGTCGGGCCGAGGACGTCGACGAAGGCCACGCGGACCGGACCGACGAACGGCGCGACGGCGTCGGCCAGTGCAGCGATCACCTCGACACCGGCGGGGTTGCGCGTGCCGTGCGCCACCAGCAGAAGGCGGGGATCGGTCACGACATCGCTCCCGACCCGGCAGTCACCAGTTCGTCGGCACCGGCTTCGACGGCCAACCGGTATCCCCGCTTGACGACCGTCTGGATCGCCTTGGGCGCGCCGAGCGACGATCGGAGCCTGGCCATCGCGGTTTCGACGGCATGAGTGTCCCCACCGCCCCCGGGCAGCGCGGCCAGCAGGTCTTCCCGTGAGACGACATTGCCGGGACGACGTGCGAGCGTCTTCAGCAACGCCATGCCCGCCGGCGACAGGGCCTTCGGAACACCGTCGACCACGACGCAGGCACCGAGGACACGCAACTGGTGCCCGCCGGCATGGACGATGCCGGCGCGGCGAGGAAGTTCGTCGGCGACATGCCGTGCGAGCGCTCCGACCCGCGAGCGCGCCGGAGCCGTCGTGGGGACGTTCAGGACGTCGAGTGGAGCCGAGGTCACCGGTCCGACGCACACGGCCAGGACGCGGTCGCGGAACGACTGCAGCATCGGCTCGAGGACACCGTTCTCCTTGGCGCGCATCAGCATCGAGGCCACCGCGGGTGCACTGGTGAACGTGACCGCGTCCAGATCACCGCACAGAACGGCCTCGATCATGCGGTCCATCGGCGCCGGATCGTCCGGCTGGACCCACCGGTAGACGGGGACGGGAATCACCGTGGCGCCCGCGTCGCGGAGCACCTCGCAGAAATCCGGAACCGGTTCCCACTCGGTCGTCGCGCCGTGCAGCTGGACGGCGATACGAACCCCGTCCACACCCTCGGCGAGAAGATGGTCGAGTACCTCTGCCGACGATTCCGACTCCGGAGACCACTCTTCGCGGAGACCGGCAGCGCGGATGGCACCCTTCGCCTTGGGACCGCGGGCAAGGATGCGCGTGCGCTCGAGCGCCGACGACAACGCCTCGGCGTTGCCCCAGCCGTCGGCGGCTTCCATCCACCCCCGGAAGCCGATCCCCGTCGTGGCGACCGTGATGTCCGGCGGAGAGTCGACGATCTCCCGCGTCCTGCGACCGAGTTCCGCGTCGTCGGACAGCGGGATGATCCTGATGGCGGGCGCGTGCACGACGGTGGCCCCGCGGCGGGTCAGCAACGTGGCCAGTTCGTCGGCACGGCGCGCAGCCGTGATGCCCACCGTGAAACCTGCCAGTGGGACATCCGACGAGGTCGGCTGTTCGATCACGGCGATGTCGTCTCCGTTCCACTGTCCAGTGCACCGGGTCCGCGCGAGGTGGAACGCGGATTCGCCGACACGGCGATCAGATCATCGGCCACCATGACGTCGTACGTCGCGAGCGACGTGGTCTCGTCGTCCAGGCATGTGCCGGTCACCAGCGAGAATACCTGCTTGAGCAACGGCGATGCCACCGTCGGCTCGCCCGCACGGTCCCCGACGAGCCCGCGAGAGATGACGGCAGCGTGCGCGAAGGGGTCGATGTTGCTCACTGCGAACAGTGCATCGTCGCTCGTACGGAACAACGCCACCTGCTCTCCGCCGGGCAACAGGACCGCCACACCGCGGCCCGGAGTCAACGCGGACAGACGGGTGGCGGTGACCCACTCGCCGTCGGCGAGGTCGTGTCGTACATCGTGCGTGTGCCGTGGTGCCGAGTCGATGACAGTCATGGTGTCCTCCCTGCGGACAGTTGTACGGGTCTGGTGTTACTCGTCCGTTACGTGCGTATTTCCGGCCGGTCCGGCGCTGTCACCCCACCGGGATCGACGGCATTCCCATCAGAACGGGGACCTTGCGCTGGCCGGACTCGTCGAACGCCACGGTCGGATCCGCCTCGTCGGGCGCGTTGACGAAGGACACGAAGCGCGCCAGCTTCGCCTCGTCCTCGAGCACGCCCTTCCATTCGTCCTGGTAACCCTCGACGTGAGCAGCCATCGCCGCCTCGAGATCGGCCGCGATCCCCAGGCTGTCCTCGCACACCACGGCGCGCAGGTGATCGAGACCGCCGTCGAGGCTCTCGACCCACGGCGCGGTGCGCTGCAGACGGTCGGCAGTGCGCACGTAGAACATCAGATAGCGGTCGATGTACTGCACCAGCGTCGTGTCGTCGAGACCGGACGCGAGAAGCTGCGCGTGCTTCGGTGACTGCCCGCCGTTGCCTCCGACGTAGAGGTTCCATCCACTCTCGGTGGCGATGATGCCGACGTCCTTGCCACGCGCCTCCGCACATTCGCGCGCACAGCCCGACACCCCGAACTTGATCTTGTGCGGCGACCGCAGACCGCGGTACCGCTTCTCCAGATCGACGGCCATGCCCACCGAGTCCTGGACGCCGTAACGGCACCAGGTGGAGCCGACGCAGCTCTTCACCGTGCGCAGCGACTTCCCGTATGCCTGGCCCGACTCCATGCCGGCATCGACGAGTCGCTTCCAGATGGCGGGGAGCTGCTCGACGCGGGCGCCGAACATGTCGATACGCTGGCCGCCCGTCACCTTGGTGTACAGCCCGAAGTCGCGAGCCACCTCACCGATGACGATGAGTTGCTCCGGTGTGCACTCACCACCCGGCATGCGGGGGACGACGGAGTAGGTGCCGTTCTTCTGGATGTTCGCGAGGAAGTGATCGTTGGTGTCCTGGAGCGCGACCTGCTCGCCGTCGAGGATGTGGTCGGAGGACGTGGATGCCAGGATCGAGGCGACGACGGGCTTGCAGATATCGCAGCCGGCCCCGCGTCCGTGGGCTGCGACGAGACCGGAGAAGGTCCGGATCCCGGTGGCGGCCACGATCTCGAACAGCTCGCTCCGCGACTGGGAGAAGTGCTCACACAGCGCTTTCGACATGACGACGCCGGACGCCGCCAGCAACTGCTTGATGGTGGGAAGGCACCCGCCACAGGTGGTTCCGGCATTGGTGCAGGATTTCACCGACGCGATGTCGCAGGCACCGGCAGCGATGGCCGAGCAGATCGTGCCCTTGTCGACCGCGTTGCACGAGCACACCTCGGCATCGTCGGGAAGTGCTCCGGCGCCGAGCTTCTCGCCTGTCGGGGAGATCAGGGCAGCCGGATCGCCGGGCAGTTCGCGGCCCACGAGCGGGCGGAGGGTGGCGTACGCGGAGGCGTCTCCGATCAGGATGCCGCCGAGGAGGGTCCTCGCGTCGTCGGACAGCACCAGCTTGGCGTAGGTGCCTTTCGCGGCATCGTTCAGCACGACCTCGAGCGCGCCCTCGGTGGCGCCGAGCGCGTCGCCGAAGCTGGCGACGTCGACACCGAGCAGCTTGAGCTTGGTCGACAGGTCGGCGCCGGGGAATTCGGCGGTCCCGCCGACGAGGCGGTCGGCGACCACCTCGGCCGTCGAGTAGCCGGGGGCCACCAGTCCGTAGCACCGGCCTTCGACGGCGGCGCACTCGCCGATGGCGTAGATGTCCGGGTCTTCGGTGCGGCAGCCGATATCGGTCAGGATGCCGCCGCGTTCACCGACAGGCAGGCCGCTGGTGCGGGCCAGCGCGTCCTGCGGCCGGACGCCGGCGGAGAACACCAGCAGCGACGCGTCGATGACGGTTCCGTCGGCGAGCGTCACATCGATTCCGCGGCCGTTGTCGGCGATGGCAGAGGTGCCGACACCGGCGTGCACCGTGACCCCGAGCTCGGTCACGAGACGCTTCAGCAACGCGCCGCCGCCCTCGTCGACCTGCAACGGCATGAGTCGGGGGGCGAACTCGACGACGTGTGGTGTCATGCCCATCTGCTTCAGCGCGTTGGCGGCTTCCAGACCGAGGAGCCCACCGCCGACGACCACGCCGACCGCGCCGGGACCTGCGACATCCGCGCAGGCGCGAATGCGATCGAGGTCCTCGATGGTCCGGTAGACGAAGCATCTGTCCAGGTCGTGGCCGGGAATCGGCGGCACGAAAGGGTAGGACCCGGTGGCCATGATCAGGGCGTCGTACGGGACGGCCTCACCGTCGGCGGTGGTGACGGTCTTCGACGCGCGGTCGATCTCGGCGGCCCGCACTCCCGTGCGGAGGGTGACCGCAGGGTCGCCGACGTAGTCGTTGCCCGCCAGCGCCAGTTCCTTGTGGTCCCAGGCTCCGACATAGGACGACAGTCCGACTCGGTCGTACGCGGGAAGCGCTTCTTCGCACAGCACCGTGATCGACCACTCGCCGGCGCTGTCGCGGGCGCGCAGCGCTTCGACGAACCGGTGGCCGACCATGCCGTGTCCCACGACGACTGCTGTGCGGGTGGGGTCGGTCATGACGATCTCCTCGAGGTAGCGGTAACGGTGTCGCGGTGGATGTCCTGCGGGGCTGGGGTGTCGGGCGGATCAGCACGGTGGAGCCACTCGCACAGCCCGTCGACGACGCCGACGCAGCTGCCGCAGCCCGTGGTGGCCCTGGTCTTGTCGGCCATCGCCTCGGGGGTGTGCGCGCCGCCCCGCCAGGCGCCGACCAGCTGCTTCTTGGTGACGGTGTTGCAGCGACAGATCACCGCGCTGTCCGGCATCGTCGACGGGTTCGCGCTCTCGGTCGGGCCGCCGACGAGATGCCCCAGCAGGAGCGTCATCCGGTCGACCGGCACGAGCGAGCCACCGTCGAAGTACTGGCTGAGGGTGCCGACCACCTCGGGGTTGCCGAGCATCACGGCTCCGACCAGCCTGTCCTTGCGGACGACGACCTTGGCGTATCGGCCTCGCGTCGGGTCGCTCATCACGAGCACCTCGGACTCGAGGTCGTTCGGGTCGATGTCGATCTCGCCCATCGACGCCAGGTCGACGTCGTGGGCTTTGAGCCGCGTGATCTGAGCTGTGCCGTCGTACGTGGTGTTCGCGCCCGTGCCGCACAGCTGGTCGGCGACGACACCGGCCATCTCCCATGCGGGCTGGACGAGTCCGTACACCTCGCCGCGATGCTGGGCGCATTCTCCGATGGCGCGGATATGCGGGTCCGAGGTGCGCAGGTCGTCGTCGACGACGACGGCTCGGTCGACGAGAAGTCCTGCGGTCCGGGCCAACTCGACGTTCGGACGGATACCGGCGGCGACGACCACGAGATCGGCGGGGAGCGCGCTGCCGTCCGACAGCACCAGTTCACGAGTCCCGTCGGGTGCGGTCCGAACGGACTCCGCGCGCGCATTCAGTGCGACGTCCATGCCGAGTTCGCGGAGCACGCGAGTCAGGACGGCTCCGCCTCCGGCGTCCATCTGCTTCTCCATCGGGTAGCTGCGCGGATGGACGATGGTGACGTGGGAACCGCGCATCAGCGCTCCGCGAGCCGCTTCGATGCCGAGCAATCCGGCGCCGATCACGACGACGCGCGACCCCGGCCCCGTACCGGCGGTGATGGTGTCGCAGTCGGCGAGTGTGCGGAAGGCGACGATGCCGTCGGAGGGGGCGCCGTTCTCGTCCGTCATGCCCGGTGCCGGAGGCAGAAACGACCGCGAGCCGGTGGCGAGCACCAAGGTGTCGTACGTGTCGGCGCCCCCGTCGGAACGGGTGAGCGTCCGCGTCGCAGGGTCCACGGACGTGACCGCGACACCGATGTGCGTCTCCAGACCGTTCCGCTCGCACCAGTTCTCCGGTTTGATCCGGGTATCCCCCGGGGTCAGATGGCCGGCGACGACGTTGGAGAGCAGGATCCGGTTGTAGGCAGCATGTTTCTCGTCGCCGTAGACCACTACGCGTACCCGCTCCGCCGTCGGGTCACGTCGGTGGATCTCCTCCTGCAGCCGAGCACCGGCCAGTCCGTTCCCGACGACGACCACGCGGTGGATCTCGCTCATGCGGGTGTCCCCGTCCGCGTCGAGACCGGTGCGAGTCGTACGGCGCAGACCTTGAACTCGGGCATCCGGCTGGTCGGATCGAGAGCCGGGTTGGTGACGAGGTTGGCGCGGGCCTCGTCGGCGAAGTGGAACGGCAGGAACACCGTGTCCAGACGCATCGACGCGTCACAGACGACGCGCGCGATCACCGTTCCGCGTCGGGAGACCACGTCGGCGTCGTCGCCCGCGCCGAGGCCCGCTCGCATCGCGGTGTCGGGATGGACCTGGACGAACATCGGTCCGGCCGCGTCGGACAAGGACGGCACCCGGCGCGTCTGAGCCCCCGATTGGTAGTGAGTCAGCACCCGTCCGGTGGTGGCCAGCAAGGGATACTCGGCATCGGTGGGTTCTGCCGGTCCGATGTGGTCGACCGTGACGAATCGTGCTCGGCCGGAGGGTGTCTCGAAGCGGTCGAGGAACAGCCTCGGGGTGCCCCGGTGCGAGACCGACGTCACGGGCCAGTGCAAGGCCTCCCCTGCGTCGAGGCGGTCGTAGGTCACTCCGGAGTAGTCGGCGAGACCGCCCTCCGACGCCAGCCGCAACTCGTCGAACACGACGCGCGGGTCGCGGGGGAAGCGTTCCGGCGGCTGGCCCAGCCGTTCCGCCAGATCGGCGAGGATGTCGAGTTCACCGCGAGCTCCCTCGGGCGCGTCCATGGCTTTGCGACGCCGCAGGATCCGCCCCTCGAGCGACGTCATGGTGCCTTCTTCCTCCGCCCACTGCAGCGTGGGAAGAACGACGTCGGCCATCCTCGCGGTCTCGGACAGGACGAAGTCGGTGACGACGAGCATCTCGAGCGATGCGAGTCGGTCCACGATGTGGCCGGCGCGCGGCGCGGACACGGCGATGTTCGAGCCGTGGACCATCAGCGCCCGTGGTCCACCCGGTCGTCCGAGCGCGTCGAGCAGCTCGTAGGCGCTCAGCCCGGCGCCGGGGAGCTCGGACTCGTCGATTCCCCACACCGACGCGATGTGGTGCCGTGCAGCGGGATCGGAGATCTTGCGGTATCCGGGAAGTTGGTCGGCCTTCTGTCCGTGCTCGCGGCCGCCCTGCCCGTTGCCCTGACCGGTGATGCATCCGTACCCGGTGCCGCGCCGACCGCACAGGCCGAGCGTGAGTGCGAGACCGATGACCGCGGAGACGGTGTCCGTTCCCGATGCGTGCTGCTCGGCGCCTCGCGCAGTGAGGATGTACGCGCCGGTGCCGTTGTCGCGCGAGGCGGCCAGCAGCCGGACGGTCTCGCGAAGTCGGCCGACCGGCACGCCCGTGACGCGCTCGGTACGCTCCGGCCACCATGCGGCCGCCGCGGTCCAGAACTCGTCGAAACCCTCGGTGCGAGAGTCGATGTAGTCCCGGTCGGCATACCCTTCGACCACTGCGAGATGGATCAGACCCAGCGCCAGCGCGAGATCCGTTCCGGGAGCGAGCTGAAGATGCACGCCCCCTGCGGACAGTGCCCGGTCCACGGTGGCGGTGCGCCGGGGATCGGCGACGATCAGCCCACCGGCGTCGGCGGCTGTCCGCAGGTGTTGCACGAACGGCGGCATCGTCTCGGCGACGTTGCCACCCAGTACCAGGACGGCACGCGCGGATCCGATGTCGGCGAGCGGGAACGGAAGGCCTCGGTCGAGTCCGAAGGACTTGTTGCCGGCCGCCGCTGCCGAGGACATGCAGAACCGGCCGTTGTAGTCGATGTTCGACGTTCCGAGAGCGACACGGGCGAATTTGCCGAGCATGTAGGACTTCTCGTTGGTCAGTCCCCCGGCGCCGAAGATGCCGACGGCATCGGCGCCGTGGTCGCGTCGGATGCGCCGCACCGTGTCGGCGATCAGGTCGAGCGCGCGGTCCCAGGTCGTCGGGACCAACTCACCGTCCTGCCGCACGAGCGGTGTGGTGAGGCGTCCGGGAACACGGAGTACCTCGGCGGCGGTCCACCCCTTCTGGCACAGACCGCCCTTGTTGGTGGGAAACTGTCGGGCTTCGATGCCCGCCTCCGCTGCATCCGAGCCGGTGACGGTCATCGCGCACTGCAGTCCGCAGTACGGGCAGTGGGTCGCCGTTCCTGCGTGAGCGGTCGTGCCCGTGACGGACGACGGAACGGATGCAGCGACGGTCATACGGTGATCACGCTCGCTGCCTCGGACGTCGAGCTCTTGCGGAGGTAGACGGCCCAGGTGGCCGCTGCGCAGAGGACGTAGAAGATCAGGAAGACCCAGAACGCGGACGTGGCGGACTTGGCCGTGCCGGAGTACGACGCGCGGAGAACCAGGTTGATGGCTACGCCGCCGAGTGCGCCGATGGCGCCGGCGATGCCGATGAGCGCGCCGGACATACGGCGCGACCAGGCAGCCTGCTCGTCGCTCGACATGCCGACCAGTTCGGTGGACTTCGCCGCGAAGATCGCCGGGATCATCTTGTAGACGGATCCGTTGCCCAGGCCCGACAGGACGAACAGCAGGATGAAGCCGATGACGTAGAAGATCATCATCGAGCCGGTCGCGGCTCCCGCCGTCGAGTCGTCGGACATCGACGTGGCCACCAGGATTCCGGCGGAGAAGATCATGGCGACGAAGGTGTACATCGTGATCCGCCCACCGCCGACACGGTCGGCGAACTTGCCGCCGATGGGCCGCGAGAGGGATCCGAGCAACGGTCCGATGAAGGCGATCTGCGCGGCGTGCAGCGACGCCTGCGCCTGCATCGCCGGGGTTACCGCTCCCCCGTCGGCGAGGCCGGCCAGGAAGTTGATCTGCAGGATCTGTCCGAACGCGAAGCTGTAACCGATGAACGACCCGAACGTACCGATGTAGAGGAAGGCGATCCACCACGAGTCCGAGAAGCGGAGGACGTCGATCATGGAGCGCCCGTTGGTTTTCTGGTTGTCGAGGTTGTCCATGTACAGCGCGGCACCCACCGCTGCCAGTGCGATGAAGACGAGGTAGACGGCGCAGACGATCTCGGGTGCGGTGTTGCCGACCGTGGCGATGACGAGCAGGCCGATCAACTGGATGACAGGGACGCCGATGTTGCCGCCGCCCGCGTTCAGGCCGAGGGCCCAGCCCTTCTCACGCTGCGGGTAGAACGCATTGATGTTCGTCATCGACGACGCGAAGTTGCCTCCGCCCAGTCCCGCGAACGCCGCCACGATCAGGTACGTCGTGTACGAGGCCGGGTTCATCATGAAGTACAGGGTCAGCACCGTCGGGATCAGCAGCACCAGGGCGCTGAAGATGGTCCAGTTGCGTCCGCCGAACTTGGCCGTGGCGAAGGTGTACGGGATGCGCAGGATCGCGCCCACCAGGGTGGGGACGGCCACGAGGAAGAACTTGCCCGCAGGGTCGATCCCGTACTGGGCCATCGGCATGAAGAGGACCATGACCGACCAGATGGACCAGATCGAGAAGCCGACATGCTCGGCGACGACGGACCAGAGGAGATTGCGCTTGGCGATCTGCTTGCCGCCGGCCTCCCAGGCCTCGACGTCCTCGGCGTCCCAGTTCGAGATGTGGTGCCGACGAACCTCTGGGGCGGTACCGGTGGGCGCCGCGGCAGCGCCGGTGTCCGACAAGCTGGTCACGAGTGGCCTCCTGATCTGTGGGGAAGCCCAAAGATAGGAAAACCATGTTGCGGCGGCGCTGCACGGCGTGACCCGTGCGTGAACTTGACCTCACGGCAGTGTTTCGCCGGTGGTGAGGGCCGCGGGAGCTACCCGGCCGGGGTCACGCGGCGACGACGTCCTCGAGCATGCGCGGTCGGCACGCCGCCCTGGCCGCGACGAGGAGCACGACGACACCACCGCTGAGGAAGGCGAAGGACCACTCCCAACCGCCCGAAAGCTCGTGCAGCACACCGAAGAGAATGGGACCGGCGCACGCGATGATGTAGCCGGCGCCCTGCGTGAAGCCCGACAACGACGCGGATCCGGCAGCCGTACGTGTCCTCAGATTGATGAGGGTCAGCGACATCGGGAAGGTGATGGGTCCTGCGCCGAGCAGGATGACCCACAGCACCGTTCCGCTCGACGGCGACCACAGCAGGCCGGCGAAACCGGCGATGTAGAGCACCGCGCACCCGATGACGATGGGGTACGGATCGATCATCCTGCTCGTCAGCGACGGTGCGATCAGCGACCCCGTCAGCCCGACGGCCGCGAAGACGCCGAGCGACGCACCTGCGGCACCCTCCCCGATTCCCGCCTCGACGAGCAGCGACGGCAGCCAGGTCAGCATCGAGTACGTGACCATCGAGGTCATGGCGAACATTCCCGCCATCCCCCAGCCCAGCGATGTCTTCCAGACGGGGATCGATGCCGCCACGGGCAGGGCAGGTTCGGGTGTGGCCGGCTCCGGGCCGGCCGACGTCTCGGTCGGAGCTGCCGCTGCCGCCCGCGCGGTGCTCGTCCGCCGCGTCAGCACGACCGCCGTCCACGGCACGACCGCCGCCACGGCCGCCAGACCCCACATCGCGAGCGACCAGCGCCACCCCAGAGCATCGGCCACCGGAACGGCGGTGAGGGTCGGAACGATCGTGCCCAACTGCAGGAGGCAGATGTAGACCGTGCTCATCATGGCCAGGCGATCCGAGAAGTATCGCTTGACCAGCGGAGGAATCACCACATTGCCGACACCCATGCCGGCGAGGGCGACCGCGGAGAGCAGAAGGAGCGACCCGTACCCCGGCGCGAAGGAGCGCGCGAAGATGCCGATCGCTGTCAGGGCCGCCGCGGCGAGCGCAGTCCGCTCGAGCCCCAGGCGCGAGGTGACGACAGGGGTCGCCACGCCGAAGACGGCGAACATCAGGGTCGGCAGCATGCCCAGGACGCCGATCGCGCCGGCACCGAAGCCGAGATCGTCGCCGATGCGCGGGAACAGCGGCGAGACGGACGTGACCGCGGCGCGGAGGGTGAACGCGGACAGGATGATCGCGGCGAACACCAGGAGCCGCCCCTGCAGGGTGGACCGCGTCCGGGACACGGCGGTGGTCGGCGCGGCAGTTGTCATGCGGGAAATCATAGGATGATCCGACTACCCGTGGCAAAGGCTCTACCATGGGACCGGTCACGACCGTCCCCCACAGGAAGAACCGACGTGCAACCTGTTCGACGACAGAGCCTGATCGGCCAGGTCACCGACCAGCTCCGCGGCGAGATCGAGTCCGGGAACTGGCCCGTCGGCGCCAGGATTCCCACCGAACCCGAACTCACCGAACTCACCGGAACCGGGCGCAACACTGTCCGCGAGGCCGTCCAGGCCTTGGTTCACGCCGGGATGCTGGAGAGGCGACAGGGCTCCGGAACCTACGTCACCGCATCCTCCGACGTCCCGTCCGCCATGGGGAAGTACTTCTCCTCGGCGCGGCGACGCGACGTGTTCGAACTGCGCCGGGCTCTGGACACCACCGCCGCGACGCTGGCGGCCGAGCGGCGCACGGACGACGACGTCCGAATTCTCCAGGACACGCTGGCCCGCCGCACGCAGTTGTGGGACGTCGACCGTACGCAGGCACTGCATCTCGACGTCGCACTTCACCGCGCCATCGTCGCCGCGAGCCACAACAGCATCTACCTCGAGGTCTACGACTTCCTGTTGCCGAGCATCGAGGAGACCATCGTCGACCACAGCGCCGGCTCCGATCGCGCCTTCCACGACGAGCACGCGGCACTGGTCCACGCGGTCGTGGCCGGCGACGCCGATGCAGCGGCCACCGCCGCGCGATGCTTCTTCACGGTGCTGGCCGCCGACGGCGCCGACTGATCGGAGCCGCCCCGCCGCTACAGGATGAGTCGGATCAGGTCCGCCGTCCGCGCCAGGCCGGGGAACGCCTCCGCGGTGGATCGTGGGTGCAGAGCGTGCACGGCGAGCCGGAACATGACGGCGCGCAACAACATCTGTGGCCATTCCGGCATATCGTCCCACCGGCCGATCAGTCCGTCGTCCGCACCGCCCCACGACAACGCGTCGACGACGACGACCGCGGCAGCCCAGGACGCGGGACGCCAGTACGGGGTGATGTCGGTGATCCCCGGCGCCTGGACGCCGTCGAACAGGACCGTGCCGAACAGATCTCCGTGCACGAGCTGGTCCGGGGACTCGACGGGGCGACGCAGCGTCGCCAATTGGCCGATGATCTCGATGCTGCGGAGTCCGTCGGTCGAGGTCGGTTCGATCGCTCCCCCGGCACGCGCCGAGCGGAACGGGACCGTCTCCCACGCCGCGCGGTCGGCGGCGGCGAACACGTCGACGTCCGTCCAGGGCGCAACCGGAGCCTGGGTCAGGAACCGAGGCTTCTCGAGCTGAGACGTCGCGACGTGCAACCGGGTCGCCAGGGACACCACCTCGTCGTGGCGTGGTTCGGGGACCCCCTCGATGTAGGTGTCCGCGCGCCACCCCGACACGACGTACCTGCCGTCGGTCGAGCGGACCGGGTGCGCCAGCCGAACACCTTCCACCGCAAGGGTTTCGCGGACCTTCGCCGACCACGCACCGCGGGCGTGGTCGGCCACCGGCGAGAGCACCACGTCACCGAGGCGCCATCCTCCGTCCCAGTCCGCACCGAGTGCCACCGGCGACACATCGCGCAGGCCGAACGTTCCGATGACGTGCTGGGGAGGTTCCGCCGAAGTCATGACGGCCACCGTACCGCCGTCGGCGGGTCGGTTTCTCTCCCCGCCGAGCGTGTCCGCCCGGTGTTCGGCGCGTCCGAGCGTTCAGTACGTCGGGAGCGACGGATCCACGTCGCGTGTCCATGCCTCGATGCCACCGCGCAGATGGTGCACATCGGTCATGCCCGCCGCGCGCAGTGCGACCAATGCCTCCGCGGACCGTATGCCGGTCTTGCAGTAGAGGACGACCGGTCGATCCTGTGGGAGCGACGTCATCGCATCGCCGCGCAGGATATCGGCGAGCGGGATCAGCGACGCGCCGTCGAGATGGACGATGTCCCACTCGACCGGGTCGCGGACATCGATCAAGGAGACGGGGCCGGAGCCGTCGAGCAGCGCACGGACCTGCACAGGATCGAGATCGCCGTCGACGGAGACCACCGCCGGGGCGGGGCTGATCACGCCGCAGGAGACCTCGTAGTCGGACTCCACCGCGGTGACGGGCACGCGGGACGGATCACGCCGCAGCGTCACGGTGCGGAAGGTCATCGTGCGGGCGTCGTAGATCAGGAGACGGCCGAGCAGCGTGTCCCCCATGCCCGTGACCAGTTTGACGGCCTCCGTCGCCATGATCGATCCGACCACGCCGCACAGGACTCCCAGCACACCCGCTTCCGAACACGACGGCACCGTCCCCGGCTCGGGGGGATCCGGATACAGATCCCGGTAGTCCACCCCCCTCCCGCCGGGAGCGGCGTCCCAGAAGACGGAGATCTGCCCGTCGAAGCGGTAGATCGACCCCCACACGTACGGCACGCCGGCCACGGCGGCGGCATCGTTCACCAGGTACCGCGTCGCGAAGTTGTCGGTGCCGTCGACCACGAGGTCGTACTGCCGGAAGATGTTGACCGCGTTGCGCGGTTCGAGTCTGACCTGATGCATCCGCACCTCGATCGTCGAATCCACCGCGGCGATGGACTCGCGGGCGCTCTGGGCCTTGGACCGCCCGATGTCCGCTTCGCCGTGGATGATCTGGCGCTGCAGGTTGGACGCATCCACCTCGTCGAATTCGACGATCCCCAGCGTGCCGACACCCGCGGACGCGAGGTAGAGCAGGACCGGGGAGCCGAGCCCGCCGGCGCCGACCACGAGGATCCGAGCGTTCCTCAGGCGGCGCTGTCCGAGGACACCCACGTCGGGCAGCAGGAGGTGACGGCTGTAGCGGGCCACCTGCTCACGGGAGAGCTCCGGTCCCGGATGGACCAGCGGTGCGAGCTCGCGGGGACGTGACGGCACGGTCACGCCCTCGGATAGGGCCACGGGTTGAAGCGACAGGTCTTGCCGTCCATCGGAACCACACCTTCGGGGTCGAGAACGGCGATGTCGTCGTTCGCCGTTCCGAACGTCTGCTGCATCATGATCGGCGCCAGACCGCCGTCCGTCTCGCACGGTTGGTGGGCCTGGTAGCCGATGGCGTGGCCGACCTCGTGGTTGATCTGGTACTGCCGGTAGGACCCGATGTCGCCCTGGAACGCCACCGCGCCGCGCACCCAGCGCGGCTCGTTGAGCACCACGCGTCCGATGCCGGGGTTGTAGCAGGACACCTCGAGCTGGATGTCGTACCCGCACGCGTCGCGGATGGTCAGCTGCGAGGTCAGGGACACGCGGAAGTCGGGATCACCGGTGTCGACGCGTCGGAACGCGAACCGCTGGTCGTTGGTCCAGCTCTTGGGGTTACCCAGGGTCTGATCGACCAGGCGGCCGAACGACTCGTCCCCGCCGAAGCCTGTCGTGTCTACGCCGTCCTCGATCTCCACGGAGTACGTGAACGTCCGCTCCGTGCCCTGACCCACCTGATCGGTGGTTCCCGGCACCACACGCCACGTTCCCGCTCCCTGCACCGCGAACTGACCACCGTCCGGGAGCTGGCCGGACGGCACGGTCTCGGCGAAGTTGCCGTCCGCGGCGGGCGGTACGCCGATGACGCCGGTGCCGTCCGAGGTGTTGCTCAGAGCGGGGAACCCGGGAGCGGAATCGGTGGAGATCGCGGTGCCGGGATCGCGGATCGCATCGACGACGACCAGGATCGTGACCACCGCCAGGACGGGAATCGCGTACGCGCGCCATCCGTACGTGGCGGTGAAGCGGCCGAGGCGACTGCGCTTGCGCGCACTGCGCTCCGGCCGCGCGGGGCGCTGCCGGGACGGGTCCACAGCGGTGGGATCCCACTGCGCCCGCAACGGCTGATGCGACCGTCGGGCGCGGTCGTCACGCGCCTCGGACTCTCGCTGCGGCTGCCGTCGGTCGTTCACGGATCCAGGTTCTCACACGCGTCTGCGGCCCTGGCTCGGCGCGCCGGGGTATCGTCGTCACGATCTGCAGTACGACATGCCGCGTTAATTCCGATGCCTGAGTGATCCTCGTCCACCGGTACAGCGGCGGATGGGACAGAAGAACCACATGACTGACGTCACCGACCGCAGCTCCTCCGTGGGCAACTCGACAGGTGGCACTTCGGGGGGCAGTAGATCCGCGAGCGGCACGCCGCCGACGAACGGTGGTCGACGCAGTGCTCGGCTCCCCCGTGATGCCCGTCGCGCCCAGCTGCTCGCCGCGGCGAGCGAGATCTTCGTCGCCCGCGGGTACCACTCCGCCGGTATGGACGAGATCGCCGAGTGCGCCGGGGTGAGCAAACCCGTTCTGTACCAGCACTTCCCCGGAAAGCTGGATCTGTACGTCGCGGTTCTCCAGAACTACGTCGACAGCCTCATCTCCGGCCTGCGCCAGGCCCTGCGATCGACGACGGACAACCACAAGCGTGTGCGAGCGGCCGTCCTGGCGTTCTACGACTTCGTCGACAACGACAGCCAAGGATTCCGGCTCGTCTTCGAGTCCGACCTGATGGGTGACCCGCAGGTGCAGAGCCGCGTCGACCAGGCGACGGAAGCCTGCGTCGACGCCGTCTTCGACCTGGTCAGCCACGACTCGGGCCTGGACCCGCACCGGGCCCGCATCCTTGCCGTCGGCCTGGTGGGCACCAGCCAGTTCACCGCGCGCTACTGGCTCGAAGCCGACCGCCCCATCACCAAGGAGGAAGCGGTGGACACCACCGTGACCCTCGCCTGGGGCGGCTTGTCGCACGTCCCCCTGCAGTCCCAGTAACCCGTAGCCGGATACGCCGACGGCCCCGCACTCGCGAGTGCGGGGCCGTCCGTGCGTGAACGAGTGGCGTCAGGCGCGACCGGACGACGCGAATCCGACGCGTCGACTGTCGGACGGGCCGATCTCGACGTACGCCAGCTTCCCGGCGGGAACCAGGAACTTGCGTCCCTTCTCGTCCACCAGGGACAGAACACCCTCACCGCCGAACGCTGCGGACACGAGCGACTCGACTTCCTCGGGAGTCTGCGCGCTGTTGACCACCAGTTCCCGTGGGCTGTCCGAAATTCCGATCTTGACCTCCACGGTCGACCTCCGAAAACGTTGTCACGAACCTGCTGTCCGTTCCAGGCTAGTGCAGCACCGGCGGCCGGGGAGGCCGCGGCACACACGCCCACAGCGAACAGGCACGCGTCAGACGAGTCCGAGCGTGGCCATCCTCTCGGAGTGACGGATCTGCATCCGATCGAAGAGCGCGACGATGCCGTTGAAGTCGCCGGACGCCGTCATGACCAGCTCGGTCAGTTCCTCGCGCTGCGCCAGCACGAACTGCGCCTGCGTGATGGCCTCCCCCAGAAGCCTTCTGCCCCACAACATCAACCGATCCTTGTCGGCCGAGCTGGCTGCCACCCGCGCCAACACCTCGGTGACGACGAATTCGGAGTGGCCCGTCTCGGCGAGCACGTCACGGACCGTCGAGGCGACGTCGGACGGCAGGCTGTGCGCGATCTCGCGATAGAAGTCCGCTGCCAGACCGTCGGCGACGTAGGTCTTGACCAGGACCTCCATCCACGTCGAGGGCAGGGTCGACGCGTGATAGGCGTCGAGCGCGGCGGAGAACGGTTCGGTGACGGACAGGACGTCGCGTCCCCGCTCGCGCAGCGCGGCCTCGAGCACCTCGAAGTGGTTCATCTCCGCGGCCGCCATGCTCGCCATCGCGATGCGGTCACCCAGTGTCGGCGCCATCCGGGCGTCGTCGACGAGACGGTAGAAGGCGGAGATCTCACCGTAGGCGAGGACGCCGAGAAGACTCACGATTCCGGGGTGGTCGGGGGGCACCGTGGTCGACGGATCGCCGGACAGCGCCGGGGCCGCCTCGGGGGTGGGGGACGGACGATCCGAGTTCACTGACATGACTGCCGAGACTACCGTCGTCGACGCATCCACGGGCGTCCGCGACGGGCCTGCGCGGAGACGATCCGAGCGCTCGGTGCCCGACCAGGTAGAATCGCCCGAGAGCTCGCTTGTCGAGGCCGATTCCGGCCCGACTCGTGGCGACGGTCGTTCGTCGCCACAGCCGCCTTCGATTCGCGGCAGCGTGCTCATGACATTGTGCGCGCACCTGATTCGTGTCTGCCGCCGATCGTGTCGCCGCATCGCCGGCCGACGCAGGCGGCAGCCTGACGGCGAATTCGAGGGCATCGGCCGTCGATCGGCCTGGCCCTCGTCGTGCGTGCGAGGCAACGGATACGAGAAAGGCCGAAACACTGAGCAAGATCACTGTCGACCATGAAGACGACGCCGTGGCAGAGACCACCGTGTCGGCGATCCTGGACACGACCCACACTCCCCCGACCTTCGCCGAGCTGGGCGTCCACCCCGAGATCGTGCGGGGTCTGAACGACATCGGCATCGAGCGCACCTTCGCCATCCAGGAGCTGACTCTTCCCCTGGCCCTGGCCGGCGACGACCTCATCGGTCAGGCGCGCACCGGCATGGGCAAGACCTTCGGCTTCGGCGTGCCGCTGCTGCACCGCCTGGCGACGGGTCCGGCCGACGGTTCGGGCACCACGACCCTCGACGGCACGCCGCGCGCGCTGGTCATCGTCCCCACGCGCGAACTCTGCGTCCAGGTCACCTCCGACCTCGAGAACGCCTCCAAGCATCTGCACTCCGCCAACGGGCGCGTGAAGGTCATGTCGATCTACGGCGGACGTCCGTACGAAGCACAGATCGCCACGCTGCAGTCCGGCGTCGACGTCGTCGTCGGCACGCCCGGCCGCCTGCTCGACCTGGCCAAGCAGGGCCACCTCGTCCTCGGCAAGGTCGGCGTCCTCGTCCTCGACGAAGCCGACGAGATGCTCGACCTGGGCTTCCTGCCGGACATCGAGCGTCTGATGAGCATGGTGCCGGACAAGCGTCAGACGATGTTGTTCTCCGCGACGATGCCGGGCCCGATCATCACCCTCGCTCGCACCTTCCTGACGCAGCCCACCCACATCCGCGCCGAGGAAGCGGAGTCCTCCGCGATCCACGAGCGCACCGCTCAGCACGTCTACCGCGCGCATGCGTTGGACAAGGCCGAGATGGTCGCCCGTGTCCTGCAGGCCGACGGCCGCGGCGCGACGATGATCTTCACCCGGACCAAGCGCACGGCCCAGAAGGTCGCCGACGATCTCGCCGAGCGTGGTTTCGCGGTGGGAGCCGTTCACGGTGACCTGGGACAGGTGGCGCGCGAGAAGTCGCTGAACTCGTTCCGCAACGGCAAGATCGACGTCCTCGTCGCCACCGACGTCGCGGCCCGCGGCATCGACATCGACGACGTCACACACGTCATCAACTACCAGTGCCCGGAGGACGAGAAGACCTACGTCCACCGCATCGGTCGTACGGGCCGCGCCGGTCGCACGGGTATCGCCGTCACGCTGGTCGACTGGGACGACATTCCTCGTTGGCAGCTGATCGACAAGGCCCTCGGCCTCGACATGCCCGATCCGGTCGAGACGTACTCGAGTTCGGATCACCTGTACTCGGAGCTGAGCATCCCCCGCGGCACCACGGGCAGCATCGCGAAGCCGAAGAAGGCCCCCGCCACGTCGTCCGACAACGGTGCGTCGACGAGCGTCGAGTCCGGTGGCACCTCGGACGCTGCCGAGTCGACCTCGTCGTCTCGCCGCGACCGTTCGCGTCGTCGCACCCGCGGCGGCACCGCGGACGCCTCCACCTCGGCGTCGACAACGTCGGACAGCACGTCGGCAGCGCCCAAGACCGGTCCCGATGCCTCGGACGGATCCGCCCCGTCGGACCGGCCTCGTCGTCGCCGCCGTCGCCGCTCGTCCGCCGGTTCCGCTGCGCACGCGTCGGATGCAGGCTCGTCGGCACAGGCGTCGTCGTCCGCGTCGGCCACCGACTGAATCTCCGCCCCACGTGCTCGCTCCTGAACGGCGTTCCCGCGCCGACGTGATCGCCGCTGCGGTCATCCTGGTCGTCGTGGTGCTCGTCGCCACGGTGATCTGGGCTCGCAGTGATGCACGGGGAACCACGTCCGATGTGGCCGACAGCCCGCTCGCCCCACCGGCGTCGGCGCTGTCGGTCCCGGACTCGCTGTCCGAACTCTGGCGGTCGTCCGACGCAGGTTCGGGTGCGCCCGTCACCGCGGGTGGCGCCGTCGTCGTCACCGACGACCACTCGGTGCGCGGACTGGACCCTGCGACGGGCACGCAGTCGTGGGCGTACACGCGTGACGTCGAGCTGTGCTCGGTCGTCAGCGCCTGGGACGCCGCGGTGTCGGTGTTCCGGGACGACCGCGGGTGCGGCCAGGTGACCGAACTCGACGGGTCGACCGGGGCCCGCGAGGACCAGCGCACCAACGACGCCGACGATCCCGTGCGGCTGTCCTTCGACGGCACCTACGTGACCGAGCTGGGCTCCACTCGGCTCGAGGTGTGGCGGTCGGATCTGGTGCGCACCCTCGAGTACGGCCGGGTCGACGCTCCCGTCAATCCTCGCGACCAGCCGCGCGTCGGGTGCACGCTGGTCTCCAGCGCGTCCGCGAGCACCCGGATGGCCGTCCTCGAACGGTGCCCCGGTGAGAAGGGGCTGCGTCTGACGTCGATGAATCCTGCGCCGAAGGACAGCACCGTCCCCGACGTGTACGGGTCCACGATTCTCGCCGACGTTCCCGACGACGCCTCGACCGCCCGCGTCCTCGCGGTGGTGGGTGACCGGCTGGCCGTGTACCTGCCGGCGTCCGGTGCGGAGGTCGCACGCGTCGCCCTGTTCGACGGATCGGCCAACTTCACGTCCGCGCAGGCGGTCTCCGTCCCGGTCACCACACCGTCGGACGCCACCGTCTCGTCCGACGTCGTCCGCACCGGCTCGGTGATCTCGTGGTGGACCGGCGATTCGACCGTCGGTTTCACCCAGACGGATCTCACGCAACGATGGAGCATCGCGGGAACCCTCGGTGCGGGCGCCGTCATGGCCGGGCAGCTTCTCGTCCCGGTGCCGGGTGGGCTCGCCGTGGTCGATCCCGCCACCGGCGTAGCGTCACGCACTCTCGCGGTGGACCGAGCCGACTACACCGGTCCGGTGGCGATCTCCGTCGTCGGCACGCGGGTGTTCGAGCATCGCGGCTCCGAGACGGTCGCGCTCGGCTGACCTGTCACTCGTCGGCGACGTACGTCCGCAGCGCCGCACCGTCGGACCAGTGGGCAGCAAGATTGTCCGCGAGCTCCCGGTACGCCTGTGCGCCTTTGTTCTTGCGTCCTGCGATGACGGACGTGCCGGATGCGGACGCCTCGGCGAAGCGCACGGTCCGTGGGATGGGCGGGGCCAGGACCGGGATGTCGTACCGCCCGGAGACATCGGCGAGGACGTCCCTGCTGTGTGTCGTCCGAGCGTCGTAGAGCGTCGCGAGCGCTCCCAGCAGGGTCAGATCGGGGTTGGTGATCTGCTGCACCTCGCTGACCGTACGCAGCAACTGGCCCACACCGCGGTGTGCCAACGTCTCGCATTGCAACGGGATCAGTACGCTCGACGCGGCAGTCAACCCGTTGAGAGTCAACACTCCCAGCGACGGCGGGCAGTCGAGCACGACGACGTCGTAGTTCTCGAGCACCGGAGCCAGTGCCCGCTTCAGCGTGTACTCCCGACCGGGCCGCATCAGCAGCAGAGCCTCGGCGCCGGCCAGGTCGATCGTCGCCGGCAGTAGGTCGACGCCCTCGTCGGTGCTCAGAATCGCCTCGGTCACCGAGCTACCGGCGGTCAGCACCTCGTGGACCGAGGATTCGAGCTTGTCCGGGTTGTGGCCCAACGAGAACGTGAGGCTGCCCTGCGGGTCGAGATCGACCACGAGTACTCGTCGGCCCAGAGCGACGAGTGCCGCTCCCAGCGATGCCACGGTGGTCGTCTTGGCGACGCCACCCTTCTGATTGGCCACTGCCAGGATCGTCGTCACCCCACGATCTTGGCATCACCGGGTGGTTCGAGCGACGTTCGGCCCGGCGTGGCGTGATGCCGCACCGGGCCGAACCTCGTGCACGAGGGTGCCGAATCAGTGCAGCATCGCTCCGCGAGCGGCCTTGTCTCCGCTGGCTACGGCCTGGAACTTCTTGCGCGGCAACATCAGAGCCGGGATGAACGTGAACGCCACGATGATGGTGGCCACCAGGAACGTCCCACCGAACGCGTCGGCTGCCTGCGCCAGTCCGGTGTCGACCGCGCCCGGCGGAAGCTGGGCCGCGATGGCCGGATCGCTCTGCGCGGCAATGGCCGGACCGGCCGCTGCGCGATCGAGGAGCTGATTGGTCAGGACGACGGAGATGACAGCGGTACCGATCGACCCGGCCGACTGCTGGATGATGTTCATCAGCGACGACCCACGAGCGACGGACGCGTCGTCGAGCGTCTGCAGCGCAGCGGTCATGATCGGCATCATCGTCGCGCCGAGACCGAGGCCCATGACGAACAGTGCGCCGAGCAGCACCACGTAGGACGTCGAGGCGCCCACCTGCGTGAAGACGGCCATGCCCGCGGTCACGAACACCATGCCGGCGACGACGATCTTGCCGGGTCCGATCTTGTCGGCGAGCTGACCGGCGATCGGCATGGAGACCATGGCGCCCAAGCCCTGCGGGGCGAGGAGAAGCCCGGCCATCAGCGTGGTCTCGCCGCGAACCTGCAGGAAGTAGCTGGGGAAGATCAGTCCGGCGCCGAAGAATGCGATCGCGAACAGGCTCATGGCGATGACGGCGACGCTCAGATGCCGGTTGGCGAAGAGCCTCAGATCGATCAGCGGGTGCTCGGTGCGCAGGGCGTGCCGCACGAAGAGAGCCACCAGGAGCAGGCCCACGGCCGCCGAGACCAACACGCGCGCCGACATCACGGTTCCGGACTCGGGAATTGACGACACCCCGAACAGGAACAGCGCGAGACCCGGCGAGAGCAGCAGCATTCCGGTGAAGTCGAAGGACTGGGACGGCTCGGGAGCATCCTTGGGCAGGATCTTCCACGCTGCCACCAGGGCGATCGCGCCGATCGGGACGTTGATCAGGAAGATCCAGTGCCAGCTCGCGGCGTCGATGAGCCATCCGCCGAGGATCGGTCCGGCGATGGGACCCAGAAGCATGGGAACGCCGAGCACGGCCATGACGCGGCCGATCCGCTCGGGCCCTGCCGCGCGGGTCAGGATCGTCATACCCAGGGGCATCAGCATGCCGCCACCGAAGCCCTGGAGCACGCGGAACACGATCAGCGAGGTGATGTCCCACGCGATGCTGCACAGCATCGACCCGGCGACGAACAGCACCAGCGCGAGGATGTAGAGCCGCTTGGTGCCGAAGCGATCGGCCGCCCACCCGGTCAGAGGAATGACCGTGGCCAGCGCCAGCGTGTAGCCGGTCATCGTCCACGCAACGTTGGCGTAGGACGTCTGGAACTCGAAGGCGAACGTGGGCAGAGCGACGCTCACGACGGTGACGTCGAGGATGGACATGATCGCGCCGATGACGATGACGGCGGCGATCTTCAGGACGGCGGCGTCCAGACCGTTCTCCGCTACCGCGGGACCGTCCGGCGTCGGTGACGGTTCTGTGCTCTGGCTACTCATGCGATGTCTCCCGGTAGTGCTTCGTCGAACGCGGTCGCGGCGCCGGTTCGGCCGGTCCGCTCGGTCCGGTGCACGCAGGACTCGCCGCGCGCGTGACGAAACGGACCAGAGAAGTAAACACCCCGGGCGAACCCGACCACCAGTCGTTTCCGGGAGACCTCGGTCACCGGCCGGCGCACCGGGCAGAGCATGATTCGTCCATGGCTGCCACAGCGGGACCGGACTCACCGTCACCCAGGACCACACCCACCGAAGGTTCCGTGCCGGAGGCCTCCGGCACGCGGCAGCGGACGCAGGCGCGACTCGTTCTCCTGCGCCACGGACAGACGGAATGGGCAGCGAGCGGGCGTCACACGGGGTCGACGGACATCCCGCTCACGGCTCTGGGCGAGGATCAGGCTCGATCGGCCGGATCACGCATCGCCGCGCTCGGCCTGCACCGACCGTTGGTGGTCAGCAGCCCTCGCTCGCGCGCGCAGCGGACGGCGGAACTCGCCGGGCTCTCGGTCGACCGTGAATGGGACGCGCTGGTGGAATGGGACTACGGCGACTACGAGGGGCTGACCACACCCCAGATCAGGGAGACCACGCCGCACTGGACGGTGTGGACCCATCCGTGTCCCGGCGGCGAGACGATCGACGCGGTGTCGGCGCGAGCCGATCTGGTGCTGTCCGTCGTGGTTCCCACGCTCGCCGACCGGGACGTCGTCCTCGTCGGACACGGCCATTTCTCCCGCGCGGTGATCGCCCGGTGGATAGAACAGCCGGTGACCGAGGGGAAGCGTTTCGCCATGGCGCCGGCGGGATTCAGCGTCCTCGGCTACGAACACGAGTTCCGGCAGGTACACACGCACAACGTCGACGCCGGCAGCTGACACGGCGCACTCGTTCTCGCTCAGTCGTCGGTGTCGACGTACTCGTCGGCCAACCACCGCGTGGCCGGTCCGCTGAACAGACACCCGAGAACGGTCAACACGACGATTCCGAGGAGCGTCCCCAGAACGGGCCTGTCCGAATCCGTCAACAGCGACCAGACGACCGGCAGCAGCAGGAGCTGCGAGACGATGGCGATCGCGCGGCCCCACCGGTGACCGAGCACCAGCGCGACTCCCCCGGTGGTCACCGCGGCTCCGAGCGCGGCGAACCAGATGGCACTACCGAAGCCGTTGACGACGCTCTCGTCGGCGCCCGCGACACCACGAACGAGCAGCACGACGGCCACGACCACGGCGATGGCGCCCTGGACGGACACCAACAGACCGGCGACGCGGATCGGTGCCGGTACTCCGGATTCGGGTAGCGAAAGACGCACCAGGCCACCCTAGAGCACACCCGTTCGACGTCGACAGCGTCGAGCCGTCCGTTCCCGCGTCTAGTCTGGACGATCGTGCGAGCCATCCTGATCGTCAACCCCAACGCCACCTCCACCACCGCAGCAGGCCGCGACCTGGTCGCGCACGCCCTGTCGAGCAGGGTCTCGCTCAGCGTGCTGCACACGACCCATCGCGGTCACGCCAGCGAGGTCGCCACCGAGGCACGTCGTTCCGGGATCGATCTGGTGATCGTCCACGGCGGCGACGGGACGGTCAACGAAGTCGTCAACGGCCTGCTCGGTACCCCGGCGCCCACCTCCATGCAATCGGTGACCGTGGGTCCGGTGCCGCTGCTCGCCGTGGTTCCCGGCGGGTCGGCGAACGTCTTCGCCCGGTCGCTGGGCATCTCCAAGGACCCGGTCGAGGCCACGAATCAACTGATCGACCTGATCGAGTCGGGCACCCATCGCCGGATCGGACTGGGCCACTGCGACAAGCGCTGGTTCACCTTCAACGCGGGGCTCGGGCTCGACGCCGACGTGTGCGAGGCGATCGACGACGGGCGCACGAGCGGCGACGTCGTGACGCCGGCGCGCTACGTGCGGACCGCACTTCGGACATTCTTCCGTCGCAAGAGACGCGACCCGGTCTTGACCGTGGAAACGGATACAGGAGTCGTCTCGGACGGTGTGCATTACGCCTTCGTCTCCAACTCGGACCCGTGGACATTCCTCGAGGATCGGCCCGTTCATACCAATCCGGACACCACGTTCGACGGCGGTCTCGGCGTATTCGCGATGCGGTCGACAAAAGTGGTCACATCGCTGCGAGTGGTCGCGAAGATGCTGTCGGCGTCCTCCGACCCGCGATCACCGGCCCTCCTCCGGGAGGACGACGTGGCGTGGGTCCGCGTACGGTGCTCCGAACCCACCGGTCTGCAAGTGGACGGGGACTACCTGGGGGAACGCACCGACGTCCTCTTCGCCTCGGCACCGGATGCACTCGACGTGGTGGCTCCCGCACGATCCGTGTGACACCCGTCCGCGAAAGTGTGTTTCACGTCTCTGGCGGCGGGTACCAGAAAGTGGTACGGGATCCAAATCGGTTCCAGTGAGCTTGACCACCCCGCCCGTGTTATCTCTTGACTTTCCGTTGGTTCGTGAAAGCATTCACAAGTAACAGTGCGGAAACAATGATTGCCGCGCACACGAACTGCACACAACAAGCTCACGGACCGGGACCACATCCGGCGTGAACGATTCGACAGCGCACACGTGCGCTCAGTAAGGAGTAAGAGGATGGATTGGCGCCATAAGGCTATCTGTCGCGACGAGGATCCGGAACTGTTCTTCCCGGTGGGAAACAGCGGCCCGGCCCTTGCACAGATCGCCGATGCCAAGGTGGTGTGCAACCGGTGCCCCGTCACCGCGGACTGCCTCACCTGGGCTCTCGAATCAGGCCAGGACGCAGGAGTCTGGGGCGGGATGAGCGAGGACGAGCGTCGTGCTCTGAAGCGTCGTAACGCACGGACGCGCGCTCGCTCCGCTGTCTGATTCATAGTTCGACAGACGCACGCAGGCCCGGCACCTACGAGGTGCCGGGCCTTTTGTGTGTCCGGGGTACGTCAGGAACGGCGTTCGCGTCGACCGAGAGGCACCTGCAACATCGCATCGGTGCCACCACCGGGTGCCGGCACCACGGTGATCGTGCCCTTCAGTTCGACCGCCACCAAGGTCGAGACGATCTGCAGGCCGAGTCGACCGGACGACGACGGGTCGAAACCGTCCGGCACACCCTTCCCGTCGTCCCGCACAACGACATCGAGGGTTCGCGACGACCTGGTTGAGCGGATGGTCACGCGCCCTGTCGATCCCGGATCGAATCCGTGCTCCAGTGAGTTCTGGACCAACTCGGTCAACACCATGACCAACGGAGTCGCACGCTCGGCAGGGAAGACGCCCAGGCTTCCCTCTCTCCGCACGGTCACATCGGCGGACAGAGACCCGACATCGACCATGACCGGCACCAGACGATCCACCACCTCGTCGAGATCGACGACCTCGTCCACCGCGTTCGACAGCACGTCGTGCACCAGCGCGATCGAGGTGACTCGGCGCACCGATTCGGTCAACGCGACCTTGGCCTCGTCGTTCTCCGTTCGGCGAGCCTGTAACCGCAGCAGAGCGGCGACAGTCTGCAGATTGTTCTTCACCCGGTGGTGGATCTCGCGAATGGTCGCATCCTTGCTCAGCAGCGCGCGGTCCCGTCGCTTCACTTCCGTCACGTCACGCACCAACACCAGGGCACCGACGGACCTCCCGGCAGGTTGCAACGCCAACGTCCGCATCAGCACGGTCGCACCGCGGGCATCGACCTCCATGCGCCGACCGCCGGACGCCGTGACCGCGTCCGCGATGGTGGACGCGATCTCCTCGGCGTCGAACGGGTCCGTCACCAGTGCGCGAGTGGACGCGGCGAGATCGTGCCCCGGGAGGTCGGCCGTCAATCCCATCCGGTGATACGCCGACACCGCGTTGGGGCTCGCGTAGGTGACGATGCCGGCCGTGTCGAGTCGGATGAACCCGTCGCCGACACGCGGACTCGAGTTGACGTCGGTCTTCTCCGACGGGGTGGGGAACGACCCCTCGGCGATCATGTCGCACAGATGGTGAGCGCAGTCGCGGTACGCCGCCTCCAGCAGGCTGGGAGGCCTTCGTGACACCGGGGCGGAATCGCGGGTCAGGACGGCGACGACACACCCGGCCACCCGCACCGGGACCGCGTCGTGGGGAGGGCTGTGCTGATCCTGCCGACGGCCGCCCCCACGCACGATGGAGTCGGTGCGCAGGCACTCGGCCACCTCGGGATGTTCCGTCTCACCGACCACCGCGCCGACCTTGTCCACCGGAATGTACGTCGGGGCGGTGGTGGGCCGGCACTGGGCGACACACAGGATCGCCGGTGCGCGACCGTCGGATCGATCCGACGGCACCCACAGCAACAGGTCGGCGAACGAGGTGTCCGCGAGAAGTTGCCATTCCCCCACTACCCGCTGCAGGTGATCGACGGCCTCGCCGGGAAGTTCGGTGTGGTCGGCGAGCATCTCCGACAGGGTGGACACGGCGGTAGCCCGGTACGGCTCAGGAGATGACGGCGATCAGATCGCCCTGCTGGATCACGTCGCCGACGGACACGTCGATCGACGTGATCACCCCGGCCGATTCGGCCAGGACGGGGATCTCCATCTTCATCGACTCGAGCACGACGACGGCATCGCCCTCGTTCACGTGGTCGCCCTCGGCCACCACGACCTGGAACACCGTCGACACCATCTCTGCCCGCACGTCCTCGGCCATCACGATCCCCCTCTGCGCTCGCACGCGTCGGCCGCAACCGACGCCGACCCGCGCTCGTGCACGGCCGCTGGACATACAGCCAACCACACGTGAGAAACTGGGTGGAACAGGAAGGAGATCAACCATGGGCAAGCGAGGACGTAAGAAGCGCAGTCGCAAGGGAAACAAGGCCAACCACGGCAAGCGTCCCAACGCCTGACGGCGAGTGACCGAACACGACGAGGGCCGAATCGCAGTGCGATTCGGCCCTCGTCGTGTCTGTGGTCGGACGGTGCGTCAGTCCTCCGTGGAGATGGTGACGGATCGTCGGATCTCGAGCGTCAGACGCTCTCGAAGACCGTCCGGTGCGCGCTCCCCGCCGCACTTCCGGTTGATCATCGACTTGATCTTCTCCTCGATGCCGTACTGGGCGAGGCATGATCCGCAGCTGTCCAGGTGGTGCTGGACACGCAGACGGCTGGCCTCGTCGCACTCGTTGTCCAGCAGAGTCCACACGTCGGCGATGACCGCCGAGCAGTCCAGATCCTCGAACTGATCCCCACTCATCGCACGACCTCCTCGGTGGCGACGGCCGACCGGTTGAAGCCGCGATCACGCGCGACCTCCGCCAGCTCACCGCGCAGTTGCTTGCGTCCGCGGTGCAACCGCGACATGACAGTGCCGATGGGAGTGCCCATGATCTCGGCGATCTCCTTGTACGGGAACCCCTCGACGTCCGCGTAGTACACGGCCATCCGGAATTCCTCCGGGAGTGCTTGCAGAGCAGCCTTGATGTCGTCGTCCGGCAGAGCGTCCAACGCCTCGACCTCGGCCGAGCGCAGACCGGTCGACGTGTGCTCCGCCGTGGCGGCGAGCTGCCAGTCGGTGATCTCGTCGGTCGGGTACTGCGCCGGCTGCCGCTGCTTCTTGCGGTACGAGTTGATGTAGGTGTTGGTGAGGATGCGGTAGAGCCACGCCTTGAGGTTGGTGCCCTCGCGGAAGCTCTTGAACGCCGTGTACGCCTTGACGTACGTCTCCTGCACCAGGTCCTCGGCGTCGGACGGGTTGCGTGTCATACGCAGCGCTGCGCCGTAGAGCTGATCCAGCATCGGGAGCGCGTCGCGCTCGAACCGTGCCGTCAGGTCCGCGGCGTTCTCGCGCGAGCGGATCCCGTCCTCGGTCTCGAGGATGGCCGGATCCACCGCGCCTGTCGTGGTGCCGGTCGTGGGGTGTTCGGAGTGTGGCTGATCGGTCACGCTGGCCCCTCTCGTGTCCCGTCCACGGACGGTGGCGACAGCGGCAGGTGAACCGTCGTCGGACGTCCACTTTACCGGTGGGATGATCACCACATTCGTCAGCACCGTCGAGTGACTCTCGACCCCCGGGCGCACGGGTGCAACGACGTTCACACGTCCTCCTCGCTCGACCGACGGCGTTCTCGTCCTGCCGTCCTCGTCTCCGCTGCAACCACGGTCCGCTCCGTCCTGTTCCCGGCCCCGCGTCGTCCCCCTGCTCTCCCCTCGCGCATTCCCCCCGCGAGTACGTCCAGAATGCTGTGGACACGCCGCGTGCGGACGACACTTCGGACGTACTCGCGGGGGATGGCCGGGCGGCAGGGCAGGAAAGGAATCGGCGACGTGGCAGGTACGGCGACACCGGCAACGACAGCACTCACGACACTCGGGATCGAGTTCGTCGTGCACACGTACACCCACGACCGCGGGTCCACCGCCTACGGCGACGAGGCCGTGGACGCCCTGTCGGCCCGGTTCGACCTCACCGCCGAACAGGTCTTCAAGACGTTGGTGGTCGCTGCCGGACCGTCGTTGGCCGTCGCAGTGGTGCCGGTGCCGAGCATGCTCGCGCCCAAGGCCGTCGCCGCCGCGCTGGGATGGAGCAAGGTGGCCATGGCCGATCCCGCCGCGGTGCGGCGATCGACCGGGTACGTCATAGGCGGTGTGTCACCACTGGGCCAGAAGTCGACTCTTCCGACCGTCGTGGACGCCTCCGCACTGGCCCATCCGCGGGTGTTCTGCAGTGGTGGCCGACGCGGCCTGGAGATCGAACTCTCTCCCGAGGATCTGATCAGGGCGACCGGGGCCACTGTCGCGGACATCCGCCGACACGGGTGATGAGAGACTGAGCACGTGACGCCCTGGACTGCCCCGACCTCGCCCCACCCCGTTCGAGCGACCGTGGCGCTGCCGGGCTCGAAGTCGATCACCAACCGCGCGTTCGTCCTCGCGGCGCTGGCGAGCGGTCCGTCCACCGTCACCGGTGCACTGCGCAGCCGGGACACCGACCTCATGATCGAGGCACTCCGCACTCTCGGCACCACCGTCGAACCCACCGGCGACGACGGCACGACCGTGCTGGTCTCCCCTGGTCCACGCCGCGGCGGCGACGTCGACTGCGGTCTGGCCGGCACCGTCATGCGGTTCGTCCCCCCGCTCGCGGCGCTGTCCCCGGGCCGCTCGCGCTTCGACGGTGATGCGCACGCGCGCACCCGCCCGCAACAGACCATTCTCGATGCCCTGCGCGCTGTCGGAGTCGCCGTCGACGGCGATCGGCTGCCGTTCGTCGTCGACGGGACCGGGTCGGTCCGCGGAGGAACCGTCCAGCTCGACGCGTCGGGTTCCTCCCAGTTCGTCTCGGGTCTCCTGCTCTCGGCCGCACAGTTCGAGGAGGGGCTCACCATCGAGCACATCGGCGCCCCGGTGCCGTCCATGCCGCACATCGACATGACCGTCGAGATGCTGCGCGAGAGCGGCATCCGTGTCGACACTCCGGCAGACAGCGGTGTCGCGAACACCTGGCGTGTGTATCCGGGAGTCGTCGCACCGGTCGACCGCGCGATCGAGCCCGATCTGTCGAACGCGACGCCGTTCCTGGCCGCCGCCGCGGTGACCGGTGGAGAGGTCCGCATCCCGCGGTGGCCGGCGCGCACCACGCAACCCGGGGACGCGTTCCGCCACATCCTGTCCGAGATGGGAGCCGAGGTGACCTTGACGGACACCGCTCTGACCGCGCGGGGACCGGCGTCCCTGCGCGGCATCGACGTCGACCTTCACGACATCGGCGAGCTCACCCCGACCGTCGCCGCGATGGCTGCGCTCGCCGACTCGCCGTCGCGTCTGCGCGGCATCGCGCACCTGCGTGGTCACGAGACGGACCGTCTGGCCGCACTCACCGCGGAACTGGGGTCATTCGGATGCGGCATCTCCGAAACCGACGACGGGCTCCGGATCGAACCGGCGCCGATGCGAGGCGGCCCGTGGCGTGCATACGCCGATCACCGCATGGCGACGGCCGGAGCGGTGGTGGGTCTCGCCGTGGAGGGAATCACGGTGGACGACATCGACTCCACCGCCAAGACGCTCCCCGACTTCGCCGGTCTGTGGGACGCCATGCTGACGGGTGATGCCCGCTGATCCGCCGGGTGTACGACGAGTCCGACGTCCGCGTCCGGCCCGGTAAGGGCACTCGTCCACGCACCAAGACCCGCCCCACGCACGCCGACGCGTCCGACGCCATGGTGGTCTCCGTGGACCGCGGTCGATGGGGCTGCGTCATCGACAACGATCCCGACCGGCTCGTCGTCGCGATGCGAGCCCGCGAGCTGGGCAGGACGCCGATCGTGGTCGGGGACGCCGTCGGTGTCGTCGGCGACGTGTCCGGCCGCGTCGACGCTCTGGCGCGCATCGTCCGTGTCGACGAACGCCGGACGGTGTTGCGGCGCACCGCCGACGACACGGACCCGTACGAGAGAGTGGTCGTCGCCAACGCCGATCAGCTTCTCATCGTCGTCGCGCTCGCGGACCCCCCGCCGCGCTCGGGTTTCGTCGAACGGGCGATGGTGGCGGCGTTCGTCGGCGGACTACGCCCCGTCCTGTGCCTGACGAAGGACGATCTCGCGCCGTCGGAAGAGTTCTCCGCGGTCTTCGCGGATCTGGACGTGCCGGTGGTGCTGGTCGGTCGTGATCGTCCCCTGGACGACCTGCTCGCGATGATCGGCGGGAACATGTCCGCGCTGATCGGCCATTCCGGCGTCGGCAAGTCGACGTTGGTCAACCGACTGGTGCCGGAGGCACATCGTGCGGTGGGCATCGTCTCGGGAGTCGGAAAAGGTCGACACACGTCGACTCAGTCCGTCTCGCTTCATCTTCCGGGCGGCGGCTGGGTGATCGACACCCCCGGCATCCGGTCCTTCGGGCTCGCCCACATCTCCCCGGAGGACGTGGTCGCGGCCTTCTCGGACCTGGCCGAATCCATCGAGGACTGCCCACGCGGCTGCACTCATCTCGGCCCGCCCGCAGACCCGGAGTGCGCACTCGATGCCCTGACAGGACAGCAGGCGAACCGCGTCGCCGCGGTCCGCCTGCTGTTGGTTGCCGTGATGTCGAACGACTCCTACTGACGGAGCCCCTCTCGAACTATCAGCGGGCGAACATCTTTCGGAGGCCCTTGCCGCCCTTACCCTGCTTGATCGCGCTCAGCAGACCCGAGCGGCGACCGGTCACCGGGTCGACCGTCGAGGTGACGTTGCCGCCGAACTTACGTTCCGACGCCGTCTCCGGCGCGTCGTCGGCCGTCGCCTTGAGGTACTTGTCCGGAAGCGACAGCTTCGCGATGGTGCGCCAGGACTTGCCGTACTGCGCCAGGAAAGGCCCTGTGGTGTACGGCAAGTCGTACTTCTCGCAGAGTTCCCGCACCCGCACGCTGATGGCAGCGAGACGGTTGCTGGGCAGATCGGGGAACACGTGGTGCTCGATCTGGTAGCAGAGGTTGCCCGACATGAAGGCCATGGTCGGTCCGGCGTGGAAGTTGGCGCTGCCCAACATCTGACGGAGGTACCACTGCCCCTGCGTCTCGTCCTGCAGATCGTGGCGGGTGAACTTCTCCGCACCGTCCGGGAAGTGTCCGCAGAAGATGACGGCATTGGTCCAGATGTTGCGGATGACGTTCGCCATGATGTTGGCGGTCAACGTCTTCCGGTAGGACGCGGCCGGTGACAGCGAGGTGATCGCCGGTGTGATCGCGTAGTCCTTGAGCATCTGCCGGCCGACCTTCTCGCCGACCTCACGCAGCTTGCGCTGCGTCTCTTCCTTGGGCACACGGCCTTTCACGGCCTTGCCCAGTTCGAGGTGCTGCACGGCGACGCCGTACTCGAACAGGAGCATCAGCAGCGTGTTGTAGACGAGGTTGCCGGCGTTGAACGGGACCCACTTGCGGTCACGCGTCACGCGGATGAGGCCGTAGCCCACGTCGTCATCCATGCCCAGCACGTTGGTGTACTTGTGATGGATGTAGTTGTGGGTCTGCTTCCAGTGCTCGGACGGACCGGTGTTGTCCCACTCCCACGAGGTCGAGTGGATCTCCGGATCGTTCATCCAGTCCCACTGACCGTGCATGACGTTGTGGCCGAGCTCCATGTTCTCGACGATCTTGGAGACTCCGAGCATCGCGCTGCCGGCCCACCAGGCCACGCGGTTGTTGCTCGCGAGCATGGTCGTGCGGCCGACGGCTTCGAGGGTGCGCTGGAAGCGGATTGTGTTGCGGATGTACCGCGCATCCTTCTCGCCGCGCGACTCCTCGATCTCGCGCCGCAGCGCGTCGAGTTCATGACCCAGCGCCTCGACGTCGGCCTCTGTGAGGTGGGCATATTCCTTGACATCGGAAATGGCCATGCAGATGACTCCTCGGCAGGTGGTCGATGCCCGTGCGGGCCTGACCGTTGTTACCTTACCGGAAGTTACGCATCCGTAGGTTACGCACTCGTATCTGTGACCCGCTTCACTGCCTGACGTGCTTCGAGCCGCGCTTCGTGCAGTGCGGAGCGCAATCCACGCTTGCGTCCGGTCACGGAATCGAACCGGACCCGGTCGACGACCGACGAGCCGTCACCCTGGAATCGGCGCTCCGAGCTGGTCTCCGGCGCATCGTCCGACGTGCGTCGGAGCAGCTGGTCCGGAAGCGACAGCTTGAAGATGGTGCGCAGCGCCTTCCAGTACTGGGTGGCCAAATGTCCCGTGGTGTACGGCAGGTCGTACTTGTCGCACAACGCCCGTACCCGTACCGAGACCTCGGCATATCGGTTGCTGGGCAGGTCGGGGAACAGGTGATGTTCGATCTGGTAGCAGAGGTTGCCGCTCATGAACGCCATGGTCGGGCCCGCCGTGAAGTTGGCGCTGCCCAGCATCTGGCGCAGGTACCACTCCTCGTGAGTCTCCGTCTCGAACTGGCCCATCGTGAACTTCTCCGCGCCGTCCGGGAAGTGACCGCAGAAGATCACCGCGTAGGCCCAGAGGTTGCGGACGACGTTGGCGGTCAGATTCGCGCCGAGCGCGCGTCGCCACGCCGGTCCGGCGAGCAGCGGGAAGAACACGAAATCCTTGCCGACCTGCGACGCGACCTTGCGCGCGAACTCCTTGTTGGGCTCCGAGAGCAGCTGCGTCGCGGGCACGCCGGCCTCGAGCTTCGCGGCATCGAGATCGTGCAGCGCGATCCCCCACTCGAACGTGAGTGCCAGCACCAGGTTGCCCAGCGGCTGGAACAGATTGCGCGGCTTCCACTTCTCGTCGCGCGTCATCCGCAGGATCCCGAAGCCCACATCGTGGTCCATGCCGACGATGTTGGTGTACGTGTGGTGCGAGTAGTTGTGGGCGCGCTTCCAGTGCGCGGACGGACCTGTCTGGTCCCACTCCCACGACGTGGAATGGATCTCCGGGTCGTTCATCCAGTCCCACTGGCCGTGGGACACGTTGTGGCCCAGTTCCATGTTCTCGATGATCTTGCTGGCAGCCAACAGGCCGGCTCCGACGAGGGAGGCGGAGCGCCACTTCGAGCCCATGATCGCCAGACGTCCGCCGACCTCGAGGGCACGCTGCAGCGCGATGGTCCGCCGGATGTACTCCGCGTCCTTGCGGCCGCGGCTCTCCTCGACGTCCCGACGGATGGAGTCGAGCTCTCGGCCGAGGGACTCGATGTCCTCGTCGGTCAGGTGTGCGAATTCCAAGATGTCCGTGATGGCCATACTGGTCTACTCCCCAAATAGGCGTGTGCCCGTGCCGCACGCCGAGCAGTTCCGGCGGGGCAGGCATTTCGACAATAGCGGAACCGCCTGTGAAGCCGGTGAGTACGCCGAGCGGCCCCGATCACATTTCCAGCGTGCAATCCCCCGCCGCCGCGGAGATGCATGTCTGGATCCGCTCGCCGTGCGAATGTTCCTTACCCGACCTCAGATCGCGGACGTGTCCGTCGGTGAGCGAGACGACGCACGTCTGGCAGATGCCCATGCGGCAGCCGAAAGGCATTCGCACCCCGGCCTTCTCACCGGCTTCGAGCAATGTGGTCGCCCCGTCGACCGCTACCGAACGGTCGGACACCGAGAACGTGACGGTTCCTCCCTCGGTGGACGCACCGGTACGCACGATCTCGAACCGCTCGGTATGCAGATTGTCCGCGATGCCGGCGTTCTTCCACACGTTCTCGACGTCGTCGAGCATCGCGGCCGGGCCGCACGCCCACGTCTGGCGCTCACGCCAGTCCGGGTAGTGCTCGTCGAGAGAGGTGAGATCGAACTTCCCGTCCGAGCGGGTCAGCTGGATGTGGGACGTCACCGAGTCGTACTTCGCATCCAGAGCCGCCAGCTCCGATGCGAACATGACGTCGTCCGCAGTCGGCGCAGAGTGCACGTGAACGACGTCCGGCATGGTCCCGCGCGAGTCGAGGCTTCGCAGCATGCCGATGATCGGCGTGATCCCACTACCCGCGGTGACGAACAGGAGCTTGCGAGGCGGGGGCTCCGGGAGCGCGAAGTTGCCCTTCGGCGCCGCCAGTCTGACGATGGTGCCCGACGGCACGCCGCCGACGAGGTGCGAGGACAGGAAGCCCTCGGGCATCGCCTTCACCGCGATGGAGATCTGCTTGTCGTTCCAGTCCGGAGCGGACGTCAACGAGTACGACCTCCAGTGCCAGCGACCGTCCACGTGCAGGCCGATGCCGATGTACTGGCCGGGCTTGTAGTCGAAGTCGAAGCCCCACCCGGGCTTGATGACGATGGTGGCGGAGTCGCCCGTGACCTTCTCGATCCGCACGATGCGTCCGCGCAGCTCGCGCGCCGACCACAGTGGGTTCGCCAGATGCAGGTAGTCGTCGGGAATGAGGGGCGTCGTGATGCGAGCGACCGCACCGCGCACGACGTTGAGCGACGGGCGCCGCGGCGACGACACGGAGGCGGCCGGCGCCTCCAGCCATTCCTTGACGCTTCTGCCCTTGAAGTTCTTCGCACTGAACTTCTTCGCATCGAAAGCCATGACCCACATCCCATTCTCGAGCCGATCTCGCTGCACAGCAACCGCTTTCACCGGCGTACAGACGTGTACGCGCAGACGGGCGGTATTTTCAGAGCAGTTCCAGGAGGAACGGTATCTCCTGAGGCGCGTACCAGGCGAGTTCGTGGTCCTCGATGTCGCCGAGAACGAATTCCGCGTCGGGGTCACCGAGGTCGGCAGCATCGACTGCCGCCACCGCCGCATCGACGGCACTCTCCGCCCCGGCGAGGTCGACGTGCACGGAGGCGACCTGCGTCAACGACAACGGCTCCGGGAGTCTCACCACCGCGTCGTCGAGGTCGGGGCGCAGGGTCACCGGATCGATGTCCGCGGTGATGACGACTCGGCGGGACATCGGAGTGGCATCGGACACCTCACTGTCCTCGACGTCGACGTCGTCGCTTCCGGGCTCACTACCGATCAGACGGAGCGATGCGCGGGCCGCTTCCCGCAGCGCGACGTCGGCGAGTTCGTCGTCGTCACCGGCCGAGTACGCCTCGCGCAGCGCCGGGGTGACCGCGAACGCGGTGCGACTGACGGGCGAGAACTCCCCCTCGTCGATCAACGTCTGCAACATCCGCATCGTCGCCGGAACGAACACCCTCACGTGCGCCTCTTTCCTCGTCGTCGCCGGTCGACCGTGCCTACCTGACGCTCTTGCCGTCCCGCGCCGCGTCGAGCAGTTCCTCGAGCGCTTCGTGCAGCAACGTGGTGACCACGTCGATGTCGGGCATCGCCGCCCGGTCCGCGTTCACACCGTAATAGACGTTGCCGTCGTACGAGGTCAAGCCGATACTCAGGGCCTGGTTGCGTACCAGCGGGGGCACCGGATACATCTCCAGCATCCGCGCTCCGCCCGCGTACAGCGGGAACTGCGGACCCGGCGCGTTGGTGACGATGATGTTGAACATGCGCTGGGAGAGCGACGACCCCACTCGTGCACCCATGGCATGCAGCGTGGCGGGCGCGAAGCCCGAGAGAGTGATCAACGTCGACGCCGTCACCCCACGGCTCGGTCCAAGATGGGCCTCGGTCGCGTGCGAGACGTGCGAGAGGCGCACCACCGCGTTGGGCTCCCCGACGGGAAGGTCGATCAGGAACGACTCCACCTCGTTCGGCGGAACGTCCCCCGCCTGTTCCGACGCCGCGGAGTGCACGGACAGCGGAACCATCGCGCGCACCGTCGTGTACGGACCGATCGGCTCACCGCGGGAGAGCAACCAGTTGCGCAGCGCCCCGGACACCACGGTCAGCACCACGTCGTTGACCGTCCCGCCGAACCTGGAGCGCACCAGCCGATAGTCGTCGAGGTCCGTCTTGGCGACGGAGTAGCGACGGTTGCGAGAGATCGTCGTGTTGAGCGGACTGGTGGGAGCGGTCTGGGCCGCGCTTCGCACGACAGCGGCGAACTTGCCCGCCGCGCGCACGGCATCGCCCGCAGCTCGCGTGACGTCGCCTACCGCTCCTCGTACAGCCTCGACGCCTTCTCCCGGCCGCGACACCATCTCGGCGAGAGCCTGCGCGACCAGAGCCTTCTCGGACGGCTCCCGCGCGGGCATCCACAGTTCCTCGGCCATCGGTGTCGGCGCCTTGGTGGCGTCGAGAATGACCTGGCTGATCTCGAGGGCCTTGTCCCCGTCGACGATCGACGAGTGCGACTTGGTGAAGATGGCGAATCGATTACGGGCGAGGCCCTCGACGAGGTACATCTCCCACAGCGGGCGTGTGCGATCGAGCGGTCGCGACGTCAGTCGCGCGACCAGATCGTGCAGCTGTTCCGTCGATCCCGGCTTCGGAAGCGCGGACCGGCGGATGTGGTACGTGATGTCGAAGTCGCGGTCGTCGACCCAGACGGGACGCGCCAGGCCGAGTGCCACCTCGCGCACCTTCTGTCGGTACCGCGGGACCAGGGCGAGCCGGCTCTCGACCAGGCTCAGCAACTCGTCGTAACTGAATCCCCCTCGCGGGAGCCGGAAGATGGCGAGCGACCCCACGTGCATCGGAGTCGTGCTGGCCTCGAGGAAGTAGAACGACGCGTCCTGAGTGGTGAGTCTGGTGGCCAACGCACGAATCCCCTCTGTTCGACTGCGACGTCATCAGTCTCGCACGGCGTCGACCGTCGACACCGACCACGATCGCCGACGTTCGTCCCGGTGTGTCGGTTCCGGCCGACAGCCGGACATTCCCCTCCGTGCAGGAACGCTCGCTGTGACCCGTCACCGCGTTGTCCGCGCAAGACCGACTCGTGTTCTCCGCGTGTGAAACTCCCCGGCAGGACGCTCACTCCGCACATACCGGGAAGGACCACCCATGCCCACCGATTCCGTCCACGTTCGACGACTTCCCCGGTCCGAACCGCCCGCCGTCGGTGGGCACGACCACAGGTGCGCGGGGACGCGTGCCACCGCACCGACAGGCGGAGACGGAGCCGTTCGACGGTCCGGGTCCACCGTGTCGGCGCCGCGGACCGGCCCCCACTCCGGGCGCTCGAACGCGACTCGCACGACAGCACCCGGTGCGACGCGCACGGGCGCTGCCGCACGCCACGTCGCGGACCGGACGTTGCGCCTGGCCCTCGAGGTGATCGACGGCCGGCGCCAGGCGACATCGCTTCGTGCCGTCCTGGCTCCCTCGGTCGTCGGGCTGGTGGGAGCCCTGTCCACCGCGGCCGTACCCGGGCGATCACTGGGTGCCGCCGTGGTGCGAACAGTGCATGTACGACCGGTGGGCGACGACACCGACGACGTCGAGATGTTCGGCACCTACACCCGCGGCAACCGAGTGTTCGCCGTCGCGGGACGCCTCACTGCTCGGCGGTCCGCGTCGACACCCGCCTGGACGTTGACAGCCTTACGGCTGTCCTGACATCACTTGCGGCGCTTGGGCTTCGCTGCCCGCTTGACCGGCTTGGCGCTGGTCCGTGCCGCCTCACGACGCTCGCGGCGCGTGGCGGACCCGGCATCGTTCGACCGATCGGACCCGGAGGCCGACCCTGCTCGGCGCACCGAGGTGCCGCCGCTCTCGTCGGGACCGGAGAACGTCAGCCTGCCGGTCTCGTCGTCGTCGAGTCCCTTCGCGCGCAGCGCTGCGGGTGCTGCCTTCCGCAGTTCGGGCGCCGGGGTCTCTCGGGGAGCCGCGGGCGCCGCCGTCTGCGCCGCAGGAGCAGCGGCGGGACGAGAAGCACCTGCGGAGACCGGTGACTGCAGCCCTGCACCGACCTGGAGACCGGCAGCGGCGGCGGGACTCGGCGCAGCGGCTTCGACCTGGAGGTTGAACAGGAACCCGACGGATTCCTCTTTCAGGCCCTCGAGCATCCCGGTGAACATGTCGTAGCCCTCACGCTGGTACTCCACCAGCGGGTCACGCTGCGCCATGGCACGCAGGCCGATGCCCTCTTTCAGGTAGTCCATCTCGTATAGGTGCTCGCGCCACTTGCGGTCGAGGACGGACAGCAGCACCCGACGCTCGAGTTCACGCATGCCGCCCTCACCGGCGATCTTCTCGATCTCGGTCTCACGCCGGGCGTACGACGCGCGAGCATCCTCGAGGACGGCCTCGCGCAGATCGTCGCGGGAGAGGTCGCCCTTCTCGCCGTACTCGTTCTCCGTCGTCAGGTCGGTGTGCTCGATGCCGACCGGGTAGAGAGTCTTCAAGGCGGTCCACAGTTGGTCCAGATCCCAGTCCTCGACGTAGCCCTCGGATGTCGCACCGTCGACATAGGCGGTGACCACGTCGGTGATCATCTGTTCGACCTGGCCCTCCATGTCCTCACCGCGCAGGATCCGACGACGCTCCTCGTAGATGACGGTGCGCTGCTGGTTCATCACCTCGTCGTACTTGAGGACGTTCTTGCGGATCTCGAAGTTCTGCTGCTCGACCTGGGTCTGGGCGCTCTTGATGGCCTTCGAGACCATCTTCGCCTCGATCGGCACGTCGTCCGGAAGGTTGAGACGGGTCATGATCGATTCGAGGGCAGCGCCGTTGAAGCGGCGCATCAACTCGTCACCGAGCGAGAGGTAGAACCGGCTCTCACCGGGGTCGCCCTGGCGTCCCGAGCGGCCGCGAAGCTGATTGTCGATGCGGCGGGAGTCGTGGCGCTCGGTTCCGAGCACGTAGAGACCGCCGGCGTCGCGGACCTTGTCGGCGTCTTCCTTGACCTGCGACTTGACCTGCTCGAGCGTCGGCTCCCACGCGGCCTCGTACTGCTCGGCCGTCTCGACCGGATCCAGACCCTGCCCGCGGAGAGCGAGGTCGGCGATGATGTCCGGGTTACCGCCGAGCACGACGTCGGTACCACGGCCTGCCATGTTGGTCGCCACCGTGACGGCACCGGAGCGGCCGGCCTCGGCGATGATCGTCGCTTCCTGCTCGTGGAACTTGGCGTTCAACACGTTGTGGGCGACGCCGCGCTTGGTGAACTGCTTGGAGAGGTACTCCGAGCGCTCGACGCTGGTGGTACCGATCAGAACCGGCTGGCCCTTCTCGTGCCGCTCCACGACGTCGTCGACGACGGCGCTGAACTTGGCTTCCTCGCTCTTGTAGATGAGGTCGCCGTTGTCCACTCGCACCATCGGACGGTTGGTGGGGATGGGGATGACGCCGAGCGAGTAGGTCTGGTGGAGCTCCGCTGCCTCGGTCTCGGCGGTGCCGGTCATACCCGAGAGCTTGTCGTAGAGGCGGAAGTAGTTCTGCAGGGTGATCGTGGCGAGGGTCTGGTTCTCGGCCTTGATCTCCACCTTCTCCTTGGCCTCGATCGCCTGGTGCATGCCCTCGTTGTAGCGGCGTCCCACCAGGATGCGACCGGTGAACTCGTCGACGATGATGACGTCGCCGTCGCGGACGATGTAGTCCTTGTCGCGCTGGTAGAGCTCCTTGGCCTTGATGGCGTTGTTCAGGTAGCTCACCAGCGGCGAGTTGGCGGCCTCGTACAGGTTGTCGATGCCCAGCTGGTCCTCGACGAACTCGACGCCCGCCTCGTGCACACCCACGGTGCGCTTCTTGATGTCGACCTCGTAGTGGAGGTCCTTCTTCATCATCGGGGCGATGCGCGCGAATTCCGGGTACCACTTCGACGATGCGTCGGAGGGGCCGGAGATGATCAGCGGCGTCCTGGCCTCGTCGATGAGGATCGAGTCGACCTCGTCGACGACGGCGAAGTTGTGTCCACGCTGGACCAGGTCGTCCAACGAGTGCGTCATGTTGTCGCGCAGGTAGTCGAACCCGAACTCGTTGTTGGTGCCGTAGGTGATGTCGGCGGCGTAGGCGGCCCGGCGCTCGGCGGGCGACATGCCGGACAGGATGACGTCGACGCTCAGACCGAGGAAGCGGTGGACACGACCCATCCATTCGGAGTCACGCTTGGCCAGGTAGTCGTTGACCGTGACCACGTGCACGCCGTCGCCGGACAGTGCATTGAGGTAGGCGGGAAGGACGCAGGTCAGGGTCTTGCCCTCACCGGTCTTCATCTCCGCCACGTTGCCGAAGTGGAGGGCGGCGCCGCCCATGACCTGGACGTCGAAGTGACGCTGCGACAGCACGCGCTTCGACGCCTCGCGGGCTACCGCGAATGCCTCGGGCAGCAACTCGTCGAGGGTCTCCCCGTCTGCGTGGCGCTTCTTGAATTCGTCGGTCTTGGCGCGGAGCTCGGCATCGGACAGGCTCTCCACGTCCGGCGACAGGGACGAGACGTGGTCGGCGATGTGCTTCAGCCGCTTGACCATGCGACCTTCACCGACACGGAGCAACTTGGACAACGACAACGTCGGCACGGGCTATTCGTCCTCAATATCGGGTACGTGGGGCAGTGGATCCGCATCGCCCGAACTCGGACGATGCGTCTCGACGCGGGGGGCCTCGCAGTCCCCAGCGCAACCATCGTAGGCGGCGCTCCTGACAATGTGCTGTGAGGTATGGGTACGAGTCCTCGCGCGCAGCACATCGGGCGCCCGCACGAAGCGAGCGCCCGATGCGAGCGCGGACGAACCTGCGCGGCGTCAGGTCAGACGGAGCAGCCCGTAATCGAATGCATGGCGGCGGTAGACCACCGACGGCAGATCCGATTCCTTGTCGTGGAAGAGGAAGAAGTCGTGACCGACCAGTTCCATCTCGTAGAGCGCGTCGTCGACGGTCATCGGTACCGCCGAGTGCTCCTTGATGCGCACGACCGTGCCGGGACCCTCCACTGCGGGCTCGTCGGCGACGGGTGCGGAGTCGACGGGCGCCGTGTCGGCTTCCTCGATCAACGCTGCGGTGGCCTCGGCGACGGATACCGGACGCTTCTCGCCGTAGTGCACCTTGCGGCGGTCCTTGGTACGTCGGAGGCGACTCTCGAGCTTGGTCGTGGCGGACTCGAGCGCCGCGTAGAAGCTGTCCGCGCAGGCCTCGGCGCGGACGACGGGACCCTTACCGCGCGCGGTGATCTCGACTCGCTGGCAACTCTTGGACTGTCGACGGTTGCGTTCGTGGAACAGCTCGACGTCGAACAGGTGGATGGTGGGATCGAAGCGCTCGAGACGAGCCAGCTTCTGGGAGACGTAGAGGCGGAAGTGTTCGGGGATCTCGACGTTGCGGCCCTTGACGACGACTTCGGCCGTGGGCTCGTCGCCGGCGCTGCTGTCGGTCGTGTCGATCGTCGGCGCATCGTCGAAGTAGACGAAATCCGAAGAGGTGTCGGTGGTGTCGGTGCGGTCGGCGGCATTCTGGTCCGGGACGTTGCCGTGCGCTTCTCGTGGGTGGGCGTGCACCCGATGCGTGCTGGTGTGTGCAGTCGTCGCTGGTGACGTGGTCGTCATACGTACCTCCCGATAAGAGGCTGCGCCGAATTGTCTTCGCGCGCAGCGGAAGAACGGTGACACCGGAGCGTGGACCGCCCGGCGCCGAGTGGTGAGGCATCACCTCCCAACCCGCATCTCGCGCTCTCGGATCGCTGCTTCGAACGTGGCCCTGACCGTAGTCGCTCCCCCATTGCTCTGCCACCGTTCATACGATATTCACGGCACCTTTTCAGACTCGTCGTCCGCGGCGGTCGATCACCCGACGGCGGCGACGACGAGCACCGCGTCGACCCGGGCGCCGACCCGCCTCAGCGCGGCGACCGATTCCGCGGCGGTGGTCCCGGTAGTCAGCACGTCGTCGACGAGAACGACCCCGGTTCGCGCCGGGTCGCCCGGCAGTGACCTCCACGCGCCGATGCGGCCACCCAGGTTCTCGGCGCGCTCCCGTGCGGACAGACCGACGGAATCCCGGACCCGCCCGTCGACACGCAGGATCGGTGCCACCGTCACCACCTCAGGAACCAACACCGCGGCAGCGGCACGGCAGAACCGTGTCACGGGGTCACCTCCGCGCAGACGCGCGGCACGGCGTCGTGACGGCGCCGGCACCAACGTCAGCGGGCTCAGTTCGTGCGGGTCGATCTCACCCTCCGAGCGGAGCCACCGCGTCGCCCCGGCGAGAGCAGTACCGAGCGGCTCCACCAGCGCCCGAGCGCCCTTCTCCTTGACCGCGACGACGGCGTGCCGACGGACACCGGAATACGGACCGAGAGCCCAGCACGGCACGCCCGGGTCGACGCGAGGGTGCACGCGCACGGGCGGATGCGCCGTCGCCGCACGACAGGCGGCGCACCACCAGGTGTCGGGGCGGCCGCATCCCCCGCATTCGCGGGGCAGGACCAGATCGAGCAGCGACGTCAGCACGGGCTCACAGTGCTCCGGGGGTACGACACCACGGCCGTGCCGACCGTTCAGCCGGGCAGGACGGGCACCGATTTCGTCCCGGTCAGACCGGGGACCTCACGCCAGTACCGATCGCTCGCGGGGTCGCTGTCGTCGATCTGGAACACCGCGCGGGAGTCGGCCACGAACGTGCTCGATGCCGACGCGTCGACCGCGACCACCGGTGCCGTGAGATTGCGGCTGGGGAGCCCGTCGAGGCGCGACCCGTCGACCGCGACCTGGACGATGGGAATGTCCGTCGCGGCACGCGCCACCACGACGGTGTCACCCGTGCTCCAGTCGAGCGACAGTGCGGCACTGGCGAGTCCGCTGGCCACGGCCTCGGGTTCGCGCAGCGAGAACGTGCCGTCCGCACGGCGGACGACCACTGCGACGTACACCGCACCGTCGACGATCATCGCCGCCCGGACACCGTCCCGAGAGAGACGCAGTTCGGTGATCTGACCGCCCAACTCGGCGATCTCGGTGGAATCGACGTCCACCACCGACACCTGTCCCGTGGCCGGATCGCGTACCGCTCGCTTGACGACGGCTCCGTCCACGACCGCCCATACGGCGTCCTTGTCCGGACCCCAGGTGGGTCGGGTGATGGATCCGCCCTCGGCCACCGGGAACGCGTTTCCGCCGTAGGAGCCGATCAGCAGCGCGTCGGGGGGTTGGGGTGCCGCGCGACCCGTGTCGGACACCGCGGCAACCAAGGTCCCGTCGCTGGACAGAGCGATGGACCGCATGTTGTTGACGGTGCCGAAGTATCCGGGAACCGGTGTCACGCCGTCGGTTCCGATGCGGACCAGCCCTCCGTTGCGCAAGGCGTGCAGTCCCACGTCGGCTCCCGCCACCGCGAGCGGATCGAAGTCGGACACCTCCGCCGTGGTCCACCCGTCGGGGTAGGCAGGGTCGAGTGGCGCCCCGTCGACGAGAAGGACGTAGGGCCCGGACACTTCGGCTTCGGCGAGGGTCCAGATCATCTGCGCCGCCAGGAGTTCGCGGGTGGCGCGGTCCAGCGCACCGGCCCCGCGGAAGTCGATCCGCACACCGCCGAGGCCGATACCGACGGCACTGGTACGGCCGTCCGCCTTGGTGATCGCGCCGGCGGTGGTGACGCCGTTCAGCACGTTGCGCACGGCCGGTTCGAGCGAGAGTCGCGGTCCTGCCTGCAGCAGTGCGGTCAGAGTCTCCGTCATGCGGTCCTGCGTGGTGTTGACCCACCGCTGGTCCGGCACCAGCGACGTTCCCGTGGGGTCGACGAAGTACAGGGACTTGCGCTGATAGGAGTTGAGGAACTGGGTGCGGTCCATGACCACGCCGGACGGCAGGTCGTCGATCCTCCACTCCCCGTCGACACGGGCCAGCGTCACCTGCGTCTCGAAGGATCCCTGTTCCGCGCGGTACTGACCGCCCTGATCCAGCTGACCCACCCGGTTGGCCCGGATCGTGTACTGGGCCGCGTCGCTCGACCGGGAATCCTCCAGCACGTCGACCTTGTCGACGACGATCGCGCTCGCGCCGTCGTTCCACTCCGACGCAGCATCGGTGGTGAGGAACTGTCGCGCTCCCGCATGGTCGTCCGCCGGATCGGTGCTGGCCTTGACGAAGTCCCGGACCAGCAGATTGGGTTCGCGACCGGTCGCGGGAACCGGCAGCTCGTCGGCGACGGGACCCCGTGCCACGGTGCCGATGGCCTGCGGCGCCGACGACGCCGGGAGCGAGGCGCAACCCGACACCAGGAGTGCCAGCACGGCTGCCAGGACCACCGCCGCGGCGGGCGCGCGAGACGGCCTCATGTCGTCCGCTCCCCGGCGGAGGCTCCCACACCCGTGGGACGCGCGGCAGGAATGGGCTGGCCCTGGGCGTAGCGCTTGGTCGTCGGTCGCAGCGGAAGTGGGCTGGACACCACCTTGCGTCCGCGGACGCGCGGAATGGTGAAGCGGAAGTACGCGCCCCGGCCCGGTTCTCCCCACGCTTCGAGCTTGCCGTCGTGCAATCGGGCGTCCTCCAGGCTGATCGCCAGTCCCAGACCGGTACCGCCGGACCGCCGCACGCGGGAGGGGTCGGACCGCCAGAAACGGTTGAAGACCAGCTTCTCCTCGCCCGGCCGTAATCCGACGCCCTGGTCGCGGACGACGAACGCCACCGCGTCGTCGTCGGCCCGCAGCCGCAGCAGCACCGGCTTGCCCTCGCCGTGGTCCAGCGCGTTGGCCAGCAGGTTACGGAGGACGCGCTCGACGCGGCGTGGGTCGACCTCGGCCATGACGGCGGTGTCCGGCATGTCGATGATGACTTCCGTGCCGGTGTCCTTGGCCAGGTGGCGGACGGTCGACACCGCGGCACGCGCACACATGCGCACGTCCAACAGTTCCGACGCGAGTTCCGCGACGCCGGCGTCGTGACGGGAGATCTCGAGCAGGTCGTTGAGGAGCGTCTCGAATCGGTCGAGCTCGGCCACCAAGAGTTCGGACGATCGCTTGAGCAACGGGTCCAGACTCTCGCTCGCGTCGTGGATCAGCTCGGCCGCCATCCGGACCGTCGTCAACGGAGTGCGGAGTTCGTGCGAGACGTCGGAGGTGAACTGTCGCTGTAGGTTTCCGAACTCCTCGAGCTGCGTGATCTGTTTGGACAGGCTCTCGGCCATCTCGTTGAAGGACATGGCGAGGCGAGCGATGTCGTCCTCGCCGCGCACGGGCATCCGTTCCTTCAGCCGCCCGTCCGCGAACCGGACGGCGATGCGGGACGCCGATCTGATGGGCACCACCACCTGGCGTGCCACCAGCATCGAGATCGCGGCGAGCAACACCATCAACGCGGCGCCGCCGAGCAGCAGTGTGCCGCGGACCAACGCGAGACTGCGGTCCTCGCCGGCGAGCGGGAACACCAGATACAGCTCCAGGGTGGACAGGTCCGATGCGGTCGGGCTGCCCACGATCAGCGCGGGTCCGGAGTAGCCGTCCGGCTCGGACACCGTCGCGTACTGGTAGCTCACCTGCCCGGCCTGCACGAAGGAGCGCAGGGTCAGCGGGATCTGATCCGCGGGTCCGGTCGACGACTCCCCGCGGGCCCCGTCACCGGGCACGATCAGAACCGGATCGAACGTGCCGGCGGAACTGCTGTCCGCGCCGCTCTCCGTGTCGCGGCTGGTCAGGCCGGATCGCGCCAGTTCGAGCCGGTTCGACAGCGACGTGGAGTCGTCACCCGCGAGCTGACTCTCCACGGACCCACGCGCACGGTCGAGTTCCTTGGTGGCGGCCTCGATCTTGGTGTCCAGCAGTCGGTCGGTGATCTGACTCGTCAGGACGACACCGAGGACAGTGATGACGATCAGAGACAGCGTCAGCGTCGAGACGACGACGCGCAGCTGGAGCGAGCGACGCCATGCGTGCCCGGCAGCCGCCCACATGGACCGGGACCATCTCACCAGGGGTGAGAAGGTTCCGTTGATGCGGCGGCGGGAGCGAGAGGTGAAGATCACCGACGCTCACGCCCCCGAACGTGCGGTGATCACGGTGGGCCGGCCTTGTAGCCGACGCCGCGGACCGTCAGGACGACCTCGGGATTCTCGGGGTCGGTCTCCACCTTGGCGCGCAGGCGCTGGACGTGGACGTTGACCAGCCGGGTATCGGCAGCATGGCGGTAACCCCACACCTGTTCGAGCAGCACCTCGCGGGTGAACACCTGACGGGGCTTGCGTGCGAGGGCGACCAGCAGGTCGAACTCGAGAGGGGTCAGCGATATGAGGACACCGTCGCGCGTCACCTTGTGCGCCGGCACGTCGATCACGACGTCGCCGATCGACAGCAGCTCGGCCGGTTCTTCCTCGGTCCGTCGGAGCCGGGCTCGCACCCGTGCCACCAGCTCCTTCGGCTTGAAGGGCTTCATGATGTAGTCGTCCGCACCCGATTCGAGCCCGAGCACCACGTCGACCGTGTCGGTCTTCGCCGTCAGCATCACGATGGGAACGCCGGAGTCCGCGCGCAGAACCCGGCACACGTCGATGCCGTTCATGCCGGGAAGCATGAGGTCGAGCAGGACGAGATCGGGGCGGTTCTCGCGGACAGCGGCGAGTGCTTGCGTGCCGTCTCCCACCACGAACGGCTCGAATCCCTCGCCCCGAAGGACGATGGTGAGCATCTCGGCCAGAGCCGTGTCGTCGTCGACAACCAGAATTCGTGGCTTCATGGCGACTATCGTGACATCCCGTCGTACTCGGCAGTCTGATTGAGAAGGTCGGCGGCGAGTCTCGGGGTGTCGAGCGTGTCGCCGTCGGCCTGCGCGCCGTTCACGACGAACCACGGTGACACCCACGACGCGGCCGCCAGTCCGGCGTATACGGCCGCGGTCCGCGACTGCAGACCGCTGTCGCGCTCGTACACGTCTCGCGCGCGGGACGGGTCCTGCTGCTCCCTACCCTTCGCGCGTTCCTCCGCCACGTCGACAGGTACGTCGAGAAGTATCTGGGCGGTCGGCGTCGGCAGGAGGAGTCGATCGAACTCCAGCGCGCGTACCCACTCGACCATGTCCCCGTCGGCGTCCTGATGTACGCGAGCTGCCGAGTAGGCGGCGTTCGAGGCGACGTAGCGATCGAGCAGAACGACGTCGTGACGGTGCAGCATCCGACGGAGGTCGGATGCTGCACCGGCACGGTCCAACGCGAAGAGGACAGCCATCGAGTTCACACCGGCGGCGAGATCACCGTGCTCGCCGGCGAGGGCTTCCGCTGCCAGATCGGCGTGGATGGACTCGCCGTACCGCGGAAACGCGACACGGACGGCGTCGATCCCGGCGGCCTCCCAGGCACGCGTCAGCGCCGACGACAGCGTGAATTTGCCTGCGCCGTCGACACCTTCGATCGCGATGAGTACACCCATCGACCCGGTTACCGCCTGTCCTGCTCGGTGAGACGACTCAGTAGCGGTAGTGCTCGGGCTTGTACGGCCCTTCCACGTCCACACCGATGTACTCGGCCTGCTCCTTCGACAGCTTGGTCAGCTGTCCACCGAGCGCCTCGACGTGGATCTTGGCGACCTTCTCGTCGAGGTGCTTGGGAAGGCGGTAGACCTCGTTGTCGTACTCGTCCGGCTTGGTCCACAGCTCGATCTGAGCGATGACCTGGTTGGAGAAGCTGTTGCTCATGACGAAGGACGGGTGGCCGGTGGCGTTACCCAGGTTCAGCAGACGACCCTCCGACAGCACGACGATCGACTTGCCACTGGAGAAGATCCACTGGTCGACCTGCGGCTTGATGTTGATGCGCGTCGATCCGGACCGCTCGAGGCCGGCCATGTCGATCTCGTTGTCGAAGTGGCCGATGTTGCCGAGAATGGCCTTGTCCTTCATCGACCGCATGTGCTCGAGCGTGATGATGTCCTTGTTGCCCGTCGCGGTGATGACGATGTCGGCGTTGCCGATGGCCTCGTCGACCGTGACGACGTCGTAGCCGTCCATCAGCGCCTGGAGCGCGTTGATCGGATCGACCTCGGTGACCTGGACGCGGGCGCCCTGGCCGGCCAGCGACTCGGCGCTGCCCTTGCCCACGTCGCCGTAACCGCAGATGAGAACCTTCTTGCCACCGATCAGGACGTCGGTGCCGCGGTTGATGCCGTCGATCAGCGAGTGGCGGGTGCCGTAGGTGTTGTCGAACTTGCTCTTGGTGACCGAGTCGTTGACGTTGATCGCGGGGAACGTGAGCTCTCCGGCGGCAGCGAACTGGTACAGGCGCAGAACGCCCGTGGTGGTCTCCTCGGTGACACCCTTGACGGAGTCGGCGATGCTCGTCCACTTGGTGGCGTCCTGCGCGAGCGACTCACGCAGCAGGCCGAGGAACACCTTGTACTCGTCGGAGTCGTGGTCCTCGTCGACGGGAGGCACGACGCCGGCCTTCTCGAACTGCGCACCGCGCAGCACGAGCATCGTGGCGTCTCCACCGTCATCCAGGATCATGTTGGCGTGGCGGGGGGTGCCGTCCTCGGCCACCGGCCAGGTCAACATCTTCTCCGCGGCCCACCAGTACTCGGCCAGCGACTCGCCCTTCCAGGCGAAGACCGGGATTCCCTGCGGATCCTCGGGCGTGCCGTGCGGACCGACGACGATCGCGGCGGCTGCGTGATCCTGGGTCGAGAAGATGTTGCACGACGCCCAGCGGACCTCCGCTCCGAGCGAGACGAGCGTCTCGATGAGCACGGCGGTCTGGACCGTCATGTGCAAGGAACCCGAGACGCGGGCGCCCTTGAGCGGTTGGACGTCGGCGTACTCACGACGCAGGGACATCAGGCCGGGCATCTCGTGCTCGGCGAGCCCGATCTCCTTGCGCCCGTACTCGGCCAGTGAAAGATCTGCGACCTTGAACTCGATGCCGCCGCGGATATCTGCCTGCGGCGCCTCGGTGGTTGTGGATGTCGTCATTATGTAATGCCACTCCTGTCGGCTGGTGATCACCGTCCAGGCTATCGGCTCACCGTCCCCGGTGCGTGTGTCGGGGGTTGGCGATCAGGCCGCGTCGGCCCTGGAGGGGATGGATGCCAGCAGTCTCTCCAGACCCGCTCGGTCGTGCGGACGGAGGTTCGCACGGGTGATGTCACCGTCGTAGTGCGCGAGGACACGGGGATCCATGACCCGCCTCCACAGCGGGGGCACCATCGCCAGCACCACCATCGTCGCGTAGCCGGCGGGGAGCTGAGGCGACTCGTCGAACGTCCGGAGCGTCTGGAAACGGCGTCCCGGATTGGCGTGATGGTCGCTGTGTCGCTGCAGGTGGTAGAGGAAGATGTTGGTGACGATGCGATCGCTGTTCCAGCTGTGCCGGGGAGCGCATCGCTCGTACCGGCCCCGCGCCGTGCGCTCGCGCAGCAGACCGTAGTGCTCGACGTAGTTGACCGACTCCAGCGTCAGGATGCCGACGAGTCCCTGCAACAGGAGGAACGGCACCACCGTCGGGCCGAAGACGGCGACCAGTGCGGCGACGAGGACGACCGACAACGCCCAGGCGTTGAGGACGTTGTTGCGGATCGACCACGGCCCGACGCCTTTACGCGCGAGTCGCGAGCGTTCGAGTTCCCAGGCGGACGACACCGCGCCGCTGATGCTGCGAGGGAAAAAGCGGTACAGCGACTCGCCGAGGCGCGCGCTGGCCGGATCCTCCGGGGTGGCGACACGGGCGTGGTGGCCGCGGTTGTGCTCGACGTAGAAGTGTCCGTAGAAACTCTGCGCGAGCGCGATCTTGGCCAGGCGACGCTCCCCCGTCTCCACCCGATGCCCCAGTTCGTGGGCTGCGTTGATGCCGATGCCGGCCACCAGCCCGACGCTCACGGCGTACCCGATCTTGTCCACAGCCGACAACGACCCGAAGGCGACGAGGTAGCAGGCGACGACGAGCCCCGCGTACTGCACCGGGAGGAACATGAACGTGCACCAACGGTAGAAGCGGTCGCCCTGCATGTCGTGGACGTCCGACTCCGGCGGGTTCGCACCGTCCTCACCGCCGATGATGTCCATCACCGGGATGGCGACGAAGAACAGCATCGCCCCGCTCCACCAGAACGCGGAGATACCTGTGTGCAGCACCAGTTGGGACGGAAGCAGTGCGGAAGCAGGGGCAAGCATTCCCAGTAGCCAGAGCAACTTCTTGGGATCGTGCCACCGCCGCGACATGCTTCACACTCCTCGACACCCGGATTCGGAACGCTTCGGGGCCGGAGGCTCTGCGCAGTCACCGACACGAACATCGGTGCCGACGAAACAAACCTCTCGACCTGAATCCGAGTGTAGATCAAGTTCGAGGTCGGGAGTGCAGTCTCCGTTCGTGATATCGGTTCGTGATCGGCGAATTATTTGGTGATCATCGACTGTCATCCGCGCGCTGCCGGGCTCCGAGCACGGAGTGACGACGGCTGTAGGCGAAATACACCGCGATTCCGAGCACCATCCACACGACGAACCGCAGCCACGTCTCGACCGAGAGGTTGAGCATCAGCCACAGGCACGCGAGAACCGCCAGAACGGGAACCAGGGGTACCAGCGGGACGCGGAAACCGCGCTCGAGATCAGGGCGAGTGCGACGGAGCACGACCACGCCGATCGACACCAGGACGAACGCGAACAACGTTCCGATGTTGACCATCTCCTCCAACGTCCCGATGGGGAAGAAGGCCGCGAGGATTCCCACGACGACACCGACGACGACGGTGATGCGTACCGGCGTTCCGCGCTTGCCCGTCTTCGCCAGGCGGCGCGGCATCAGGCCGTCGCGGGACATGGCGAACAGCACTCGGGACTGGCCGAGCATGAGCACCATGACGACCGTTGTCAGGCCGGCCAACGCGCCGAACGAGATGATCTTCTGCGCCCAGGTGATGCCGTTGAGTTCGAAGGCGGTGGCCAATGTGGCGCTCTCACCTGCCAACTCGGTGTAGTTCACCATTCCGGTGAGCACCAGGGTGACCGCGACGTACAGGACGGTCACGATCAGCAGTGAACCCAGGATTCCGCGGGGCAGCGCCTTCTGCGGGTTCTCGGCCTCCTCGGCCGTCGTGGCCACCACGTCGAAGCCGATGAAGGCGAAGAACACCAGACTTGCCGCTGCCAGCAGTCCGTACCACCCGAAGTTGCTGCCGCCGGCGCCGGTCAGAGCGGAGAAGAGCGACTGGGTCAGGCCCGACTCCTTCTCCGCGGGCACGGCCGGGGGAATGTACGGCGAGTAGTTCGCAGCCTTGATGTAGAAGGCACCGACCACGACGATCAGCAGCACCACCCCGACCTTGACGGCGGTGATGACCAGCGACACCCGCGAGGACAGCTTCACACCCGTCGCCAACAGGACGGTGAGCACGATGACGATGAGCAGTGCACCCCAGTCGACGTCGATCCCGCCGACCGAGACCACGGGCGACGAGGTGCCCAGTACCTCACCGAGGTAGAGGGACCATCCCTTGGCGACGACGGCCGATGCGAGGGCGAACTCGAGGATGAGGTCCCACCCGATGATCCAGGCGACGAACTCCCCGAAGGTCGCGTACGAGAACGTGTACGCGCTGCCGGCGACGGGGACCGTCGACGCGAACTCCGCGTAGCAGAGGGCGGCCAGACCGCAGGCCACCGCGGCGAACACGAAGGCGAGCGAGACCGACGGTCCCGCGACGTTGCCGGCGGTCCGCGCGGTCAGCGTGAAGATGCCGGCGCCGACGGCGACCGCGACTCCGAAGACCGTCAGATCCCACGACGACAGGCTCTTCCGGAGTTTGGTGTCCGGCTCGTCCGTGTCGCGCATCGACTGCTCGATGGATTTGGTCCTGCGAAGGCCCGTGCGACGCGCACTCTGCGCATCCTTGCCGTCGATACTCACCGTCGGATCTCCTCACGTCACGCCCGCGTCGATCGACGACGCTCGTCGCGCCATCGTGACACGCGAGGACTACCCGGATGCGCGCTATCGACGCGTGTCGTGCGAGGTTCGCCCGTATCAGCGACCGACGCCGGCGACGAACACTCGCGCGGAATCGCTGATCGCACATAGCGACGGATCGGGATCCGAGGCCGCGATCCACACGGCGCTCCCCCGTTCCATGATCAGAACGGTGTCGCCGGAGGAGATCTGGACACGGCCGTCGACGCAGAGCACGATCCGCGGAGCCGGGTCGCCCGCGTGCCCCAGTACCCGCGGTCGTCCGCCGTCCGTCGTCGCGGTGAATCCGATGGCGATCAGCGCGAATTCCGGTGCAGGAGTGGGGTAGAGAACTGTGCCGTCGTCCCCGGTCTCGGACTCGAGAATCGGTGATGTTAGCGGTTCGAAGTCGAGCACCCGCAGCAGTTCCGGCACGTCGACGTGCTTGGGGGTCAATCCCCCGCGCAGGACGTTGTCCGAGTTGGCCATGATCTCGACGGCCGTTCCGCGGAGGTACGCGTGCAGGTTCCCGGCATCGAGGTACAGGGCCTCACCCGGCTGCAGCGTCACCCGGTTGAGGAGCAGGGCTGCCAACACACCCGCGTCCCCGGGGTAGTACTCACCGAGTTCCAGCACCGTCCGCAATTCGGGAACGAACGTCCGGTCACCGGTGTCGTCCGCTCGCTCCAGCGCCCGCACGCAGGCGTCGATGACAGCGGGCAACAGCGTGTCCAAGGCGCGCTGCGGCAACGTGATCCACGAGGTGAACAGCGTTCGGAGCCCGCTCGCATCGGGCTGCCCGTCCAGCATGTCGGTGTACGGCCGCAGTTCGTCCGCGCCGATCAGACGGAACAATTCCACGGTCTTCGACGGAGTCCTGAAGCCCGCGAGCGCATCGAATTCGGTGAGCGCGACCACCAGTTCGGGCTTGTGGCTGGCGTCGCGGTAATTGCGCGTCGGCGCGTCCACCGGCACTCCGGCCGCGTTCTCTCGGCGGAAACCCTCGCGTGCCTGATCGAGCGACGGGTGGGCCTGCAGGGACAACGGCTCCTCGGCTGCCAGAAACTTCACCAGGAACGGCAGCCGGTCACCGAATCGGTCCACCACTGTCGGGCCGAGCAGCGAACCGGGATCCGAATCGATGGCGTCGAGCAGCGACACCGCTCCGCCCGGGGTGCGCAGCTGGGCGGGATCGCCCGGGTGCGCGCCGAACCACATCTCCGCTTCGGGATGACGTGTGGGCGCCGGAACCCCGCGGAGTTCGGCGAGTGCCGTGCGCGACCCCCATGCGTAGGACCGTGCTGCTCCGTCGAGAAGGTTCACCGACCACCGCCTGTCATCCGTGGGACGTTCGATCGTCCACCCATCAGTTACCGCCGGAGAGCTGCAGATACGCCGCAGCCGCCTCGATACGTACCGCGAGGACCAGTGCGCGCCGCAGTACGGTTCCTACCGGCGTCGACGGTTCGGTCGCCGCCGGTCGCCGATCGCCGGACATCTCGTCGTCGACGCGCGCGCCCACGTCGTCGGCCCGCACCACGTCGACTTCGCCGAGCACCGCGACGCGGCGTCTGACGGAGCTGTCGTCGGCGTCGGTGGACACGGCGAAGATTCGGACCGGGTCGGCCGGGCGTGGCCCGTCCAGCTGGTCGTCGTGGAAGAGCGGGTCGTACTCCGCGGAGCGTTCCGTCGGCGCGTCACCGCCCACTCGCCCGAGATCGTGAACCACCCCGACGGCGTCCGAGAGCTCGGACGCTGCGGCCACCACACCCGCCACCCGGAGCAGAACAGCTGCCCCGTGCCGCGCGACGTCGGCTGCGACGACGTCGTCGCCGGTCAGCAGTACACGTCGCCCCGCCATTCGCGACGCCAGGCCCTTGGCCGGGTTCTGGAACACCTCGACCGATGCGTGATGACGCATCGTCTCGGCGTCGACCGCGTCGGCGACGGCGTCGAGGTCACCGATCGACGACGCCGGATCGACCGCTGCCAGGACCGCCGCCATGACGGCGACGTAGCGGGGAAACGTGTTCCGGTCGAGAACCCGCACCCGTGGCGGCAGGGAGACCACGCGGCCGGCGCCGGCATCGGCGACCGGTCCCTCGTCGGGCGCCGCGACGACGACCTCGGCGCGCCGACGGACACCGGCGCCGATGGAGACTGCCAGGGACGGGTCACCGGCGTCGTCACCCGCGACGACGACCACGTCGAGAGGCCCGACCCACGGGGGCGTCACCGGAACCCGCACGACCGGCACTCCCGCCGTGGGGGCGACGACCGTCATGATCAATGCCGCCGCGCGGCGAGCCGGACCGGACGCCGCCACGAGAACCACACTGCGTGGCCTCAATCCGTCGAGACGGACGAGCGCGCCCTCGGCGACCGCTGCCGCGGTGGCGCGGATCTGAGCGCCGGCCAGCGCGGCCGAATGGAGCGCGCCGAGCGAATCGGCGGCCAGTACCGCATCAGCGTCGTCGAGATCGACGTGTACCGACGGTGCAGTCATGGACACCTCACCTGCCTCTCGAGAACCGTCCCACCACTATGACAGTCGATCCGCATCACGCGCGGACGATGCTCAGGATCTCCGTGGTCAGGCGGTCGACATCCTCGTCCGTGCGCGCTTCCACATTGAGGCGCAGAAGGGGTTCCGTGTTCGACGAACGCAGGCTGAACCACGCTGCGTCTCCCAGATCGATCGTCACACCGTCGAGCTCGTCCACCGCGACCGTGCGATCGGCGAACGCCTCGACGACGGCCGCAGTCCGCCCCGCTGCGTCCGCGACGGTCGAATTGATCTCTCCCGACGCCGAATACACCTCGTACTTGCTCATCAGTTCCGACAGCGGCCGATCCTGCGTACCCAACGCGGCGAGGACGTGGAGGGCGGCCAGCATGCCCGAGTCGGCACCCCAGAAGTCGCGGAAGTAGTAGTGAGCGGAGTGCTCTCCACCGAAGACCGCACCCGTCTCGGCCATGAGCGCCTTGATGAACGAATGTCCGACGCGTGTCCGCACCGCGGTGCCGCCGAGTCGCTCGACGAGCTCGGGGACCGAGCGTGAGGTGATCAGGTTGTGGATGATCGTCGATTCCGGGTGCTTCGCGAGTTCCCGCTCGGCCACCAGTGCCGTGATCGCCGACGGCGACACGGGCTCGCCGCGCTCGTCCACCACGAAGCATCGGTCGGCGTCGCCGTCGAAGGCGAGTCCGATGTCGGCGCCGGTCTCCCGCACGAACTTCTGTAGATCGACGAGGTTGGCCGGCTCGAGCGGATTGGCCTCGTGGTTGGGGAACGTGCCGTCCAGCTCGAAGAAGAGGGGATGCACCGTGACGGGCGTCGGTGTCAACACCGCCGGAACGGTGTGCCCGCCCATGCCGTTGCCCGCATCGACGGCCACCGACAGTGAGCGGATTCCGGAGATGTCGACGAGTTCGCGCACGAAGGTCGCGTAATCCTCGAGGACGTCCTGCTCGGTGACCGATCCGATGTCACCGTCGTAGGACGGCACACCGTGCACCACGCCCTCGGAGATGGTCGCCAGACCGGAATCCTGTCCGACCGGCTTCGCGCCGGCGCGGCAGAGCTTGATCCCGTTGTACTTCGCGGGGTTGTGGCTCGCCGTGAACATGGCGCCGGGGCAGTCCATGATTCCCGATGCGTAGTACAGCTGGTCCGTGGAGGCCAGACCGATGAGGACGACGTCGAGACCCTGTGCGCAGACACCCTGAGCGAAGGCGGCCGACAGCGTCGGCGACGAGTCACGCATGTCGTGTCCGACGACGACGCGTCCGGACACTCCTTCCTCACGGATCAGTCGCGCGAATGCAGCGCCGACATCGGAGACGAACGCCTCGTCGATCTGTTCACCGACGACACCACGGACGTCGTACGCCTTGATGACGCTGTGAACCAGGTCAGCTGGTCTGGCCACTACACACTCCTGCAACTTCGGACGTACCGGACGGATTCGACGACGGCAGAACTGTCGTCGCCTCGTTGGAGCCTAGTGCCACAGGCTCTCTCGCGAGGTGTCGTCCGTACCCGTCGCGAGAGTCAGTTCTGCGGATCGGGCAGAACGCGCAGGTGCCCTCGGCGACCGGTACGTGCAGTCGGTGCAGAGGGGAGGTCGGAACCGGGCGCGGAGTCGGCAACCGCTCCGCGTCGCGTCGGCAGCGTGGCCGGACGCCGTCGTGAACCGGCTTCGCGAACAGCTTCGGCGAGAGCCGTCAGATCGTCGTCGTCGGGACTCGAGGGAGAGAATCCACCTTCGTAGCGCACCATCTCCCACCCCTTGGGGGCAGTGGTGGACACTCCGTGTACCTCGCACAGGTCCCACGAGTGGGGTTCCTCCACTGTGGCGAGGGGGCCGACGACGGCCGTGGAATCGGAGTAGACGTACGTCAACGTCGCAACGGCCGGTCTGTTACATCCCGGTCGGCAGCATCCCCGCACAGCTCTCACACACCGAACCTTAGCGCCCGGTGATCGGTCGGTTGCGCCGACACGCCACTGATGCTTCCGTCGCGCCCGGCCGTACCATGATCGCCGTGACGTCCACCGGATCAGCCTCGTCCCGCAACGGTAGGCCCAGCCGCCCGTCGACGTCGCGGTCCGCGGCACGACGCGGACGCGGCATGCGCGGAACCCTTCTCCCCGAGTCTGTCCCTGCCCGCAAGTCGCGTGCGGAGAAGTTCGACGCCGCTGTACTCGATGCGTTCGCCGAGATCGATCGGAAGTGGCACGACCGCCTGGTCAAACTCGACATCGCTGTCGACGATGTGCCGAAGATCCGAGCCGTCGACCCGGAATCGGTGAACTGGCCGCCGGAGGTCGTGGCCGAAGGACCGGTGCCGCTGTCGCGACTCGTCCCCGCGGGAGTGGACACGCGGGGGGCGACGACACGGGCGAGAATCGTGCTGTTCCGACGCCCGTTGGAGCGACGAGCACACACGTCGCTTGAGCTGACGGACTTGGTTCACGACGTTCTCGTGGAGCAGGTCGCGACGTACCTCGGCGTCACCCCCGAGGTCGTGGATCCCGACCCCGAGGAGAGCTGAGCGAGCGGCTCAGACGATGCCGCGCTTGAGGCGTCGACGCTCACGCTCGGACAGGCCGCCCCAGATGCCGAAGCGCTCGTCGTGGGCCAGTGCGTAGTCGAGGCAGTCGTCCTTGACCTCGCAGCCGAGGCAGATCCGCTTGGCCTCGCGGGTGGAGCCGCCCTTCTCGGGGAAGAACGCCTCCGGATCCGTCTGAGCGCACAGTGCGCGTTCCTGCCACTGCTCCTCGAGGGAGTCCGCATCGTCGAGCACCAGGCTGAGATGCTGTGCGGGAGCGGGCATCCCGAGGCTGGTGAGCGGAGGGTCGACCTCGCGGTCGGGACCCTCGATCGGCTCGATGGTCTCGTAGTCGGCGTCGGCATTCTCGGGGTCCTGGACCTCGAGACGGTCGACGACGGAATCCCCACGACCGAAGTCCTGGTGTTGTTCAGGCATCACTTCCGCCTCCTCACCTGTTCGAGCGCAGTTGTTGTCGGTCATTTGTGTCGATGATCGACCGTGAAGCCGGATCGAAGAGCGAGTCGCCGTGACACCCGGACGGAACGAGGATCGAGGACCCCGCCGTCGCCATGGGAACACGTGTTCGAACGATGGTTCGCTGCAAGCGATTCCGCCGTCCGAACCGGTAATGACATGACTGTGATTAGACACGCCGCGGTGTGTCGCGGTCAAGCGGACGGGACTTTCTGCAATACCATCCGATTCCCCGTTCTCCCGGAAGGCGACGTGCGTACGGTGTTTCGCGTCGGATGCACCGTGCCGGGCCCGGCGAGGCCACGCCCGGCGAAATCCCCGGCGGTCGCCACAGCCTAGGCTCGAGAACCATGAAGGTGACTGTGGTGGTGGGCGGCGTCGGCGGCGCACGATTCCTCCAGGGCGTACGGGCATTTCTCGGCGACGACGGCGACGTGACGGCGGTGGTCAACGTCGGAGACGACGTGTGGATGCACGGCCTTCGCATCACACCGGATCTCGACACCTGCATGTACACCCTCGGCGACGGCATCGATACCGACCGCGGGTGGGGTCGTCGCAACGAGACCTGGAGTGTCAAGGAGGAACTCGCCGCGTACGGAGCTCAGCCCGACTGGTTCGGACTGGGCGACCGCGACATCGCGACCCACCTCATCCGTACTCGCATGCTCCGCACCGGGTATCCGTTGTCGGCCGTGGTCGAAGCACTCTGTGACCGGTGGTCGCCGGGTGTCCGCCTCATCCCGGTCACCGACGATCGCAGTGAGACACACGTCGTCATCACCGATCCGGAGGACGGCACCGACAAGGCAGTCCATTTCCAGGAATGGTGGGTCCGTCACCGAGCCGCTGTGACCACTCACAGTTTCGCGTACGTCGGCGCCGACAAGGCGACTCCGGCAGAGGGCGTGCTCGAGGCCATCGAGACGGCCGACGTCGTGATTCTCGCGCCGTCCAACCCTGTGGTCAGCATCGGAGCCGTTCTGGCCGTGCCGGGAATCCGCTCGGCGTTGCGCACGACCTCCGCCAAGGTGGTCGGCCTCTCCCCCGTCATCGACGGCAAACCTCTCCGAGGAATGGCCGACGAATGCCTCAGCGTCATCGGTGTCGAGACGACCGCGGAAGCGATCGGTCGGCACTACGGCGCACGATCGGCGGCCGGCATCCTGGACGCCTGGTTGATCCACGAGACCGACACTGCCGACGTCCCCGGCGTCGACGTCCGCGCGGTGCCGCTGCTGATGACGGAACCGTCCGTGACGGCGAAGATGGTCGAGGCCGCACTCGACGCCGCGGGTGTTCTGTGACGACACCCGGCGATCACGCGCCCGGCGGTTCCCTCGAGATCGTTCCCGTCGCGGGGCTGCCCGAGTTCCGTCCCGGCGACGATCTCGTCGCGGCCCTGACCACGGCGGCTCCGTGGCTCGTGGACGGCGACGTCCTCGTGGTCACCAGCAAGATCCTGTCCAAGGTCGAGGGACGCCTCGTGTCCGCACCGGTGGACGCCGAGGAGCGAGATGCCCTCAGACGCAAGCTGGTCGAGCAGGAGGCCGTCCGTGTCCTGGCACAGCGTGGGCGCACGCTCATCACGGAGAACAAGCTCGGCATCGTGCAAGCGGCCTCCGGCATCGACGGATCCAACGTGGCCACCTCCGAACTCGCGCTGCTGCCCGAGGACCCGGACGCATCGGCGCGCGCTCTGCGCGACGGAGTCCTGCGCACGCTCGGCGTCCGCGTCGCCGTCGTCGTCACGGACACCATGGGTCGAGCCTGGCGCAACGGACAGACCGACAACGCCATCGGATCCGCCGGCCTGCCCGTGCTGCACAAGTACGCCGGCGGCCGCGACAGCCAGGGCAACGATCTGCTGGTGACCGAGGTCGCTCTCGCCGACGAACTCGCCTCTGCCGGTGACCTGGTCAAGGGGAAGCTCGGCTCCGTTCCCGTCGCCGTGGTCCGAGGACTCGACATGGTCGACGACGGGTCGTCGGCACGTGACCTGGTCCGCCCCGGCGAGGACGATCTGTTCTGGCTCGGTACCGAGGAGGCGTGGCGTCGCGGCGCGATCGGCGCGGTGTCCGCTCGACGCTCCGTTCGCGACTTCGATTCCGCACCGGTGGATCCCGTGACCGTCGATGCGGCCGTGACCGATGCGCTCAGCGCGCCCGCACCCCACCACTCGCACCCGATGCGGTACGTCGCGGTGCGAACGCCCTCGGTGCGCACGGCACTTCTCGACGCGATGGCGGCACGGTGGCGCGAGGATCTCGAGCGGGACGGGAAGAGTGCGGAGTCCGTCGCGGCTCGGCTGGCCCGGGGCGATCTCCTGCGCGATGCCCCGGAACTACTGCTCGCGTTCGTCGTCCTCGAGGACGCGCACGACTATCCGGATGCCGAGCGCAGCGCTGCGGAGGCGACGATGTTCACGGTCGCGGCCGGGGCATCGGTCCAGGCCCTGCTGGTCTCGCTCGCCGCCCGCGGCCTCGGAAGTTGCTGGGTCGGTTCCACGATCTTCGCCGCGGATGTCGTGCGGACGCAGCTGGGACTGCCCGACGAGTGGCAGCCGGCCGGTGCGATCGCCGTCGGCCATCCTCGGACGGCGCCGGCTCCTCGCGCCTCCACCACACCCGGCGCCGCGCTCGTGGTGCTGTGACCGAGCGAACGAGCGCGCCCGGGACCCTGCACGGGTCCGCCGTGGACATCCTCCGCACGTGGGACACCGACGATCCCCACGACGACACCATGCGGCACACCATGCTCGCGTTCCTCGACAGCGCACCCAAGGGGTGCCTACGGGAGAACGTAGCCGGACACATCACGGCGTCGGCACTTGTCCTCGATCGGGACGGGTGCCACGTGCTCCTGACACTGCACCCGCGGGTCGGTCGTTGGCTGCAGCTGGGCGGCCACTGCGAACCCGAGGACGCGACCGTGCGGGACGCCGCGTTGCGGGAAGCGCGGGAGGAGAGCGGCGTCGAGGACCTGATTCTCGAACCCGAGTTGCTGTCCATCCACACGCACCCGATCACGTGTTCGCTGGGTGTACCCACCCGTCATCTCGACCTGCGGTTCGTGGTCCGCGCAGCCAACGACGCTCACATCGTGCGCAGCGCGGAATCGAACGATCTCCGCTGGTGGCCCGTCGACGACCTCCCGGACGGGGAGGAAGGCGCCGAGCGAGAGGTGTTGCGCGAGATGATCACTCGCGCCGAACGACGCCGCTAGACGTCGGTCGAGAAGCGGACGCCGCCGTCGGGAAGGGTGACTCCCGGCCACACCCGTGCACCACGCAGCAGTTCGCAGCGGGCGCCGATGTTCGCGCCGTCGCCGATGACAGCGTCGCGCACCAGTGCCCGCGGTCCGATACGAGCGCCGAAGCCGAGAATCGACCGTTCGACGACGGCCCCGGCTTCCACGCGGGCACCGTCGAACAGCACGGCGCCGTCCAGACGTGCCCCGGCACCCACCTCGGCGCCGCGGCCGACGACGGTCCCGCCGATCAACAGTGCGCCGGGCGCCACTCCTGCGCCCGGATGCACCAACGACTCACCTCGGGGGCCGTCGAGCGCAGGCGACGGCGCGATGCCGCGGACGAGGTCGGCGGATCCCTTGACGAAGTCCTCGGGCGTACCCATGTCGCGCCAGTAGGCCGCGTCGACGTGTCCGAACACGCGCTTGTCGTCGGCGAGGAGTGCGGGGAAGACTTCCCTCTCGACCGAGACGGGCCGGTCGGACGGAATGCCCTCGATGATCTCGCGCGTGAAGACGTAGCAGCCGGCATTGATCTGATCGGTGGGCGGATCCTGGGTCTTCTCCAGGAACGCGGTGACGCGTCCGTTCTCGTCCGTGGGGACGCAACCGAACGCGCGGGGGTCACCGACCCGGACGAGGTGCAGGGTCACGTCGGCCTCGGTCGTGCGATGAGTGTCCAGCACGCCGCGAAGATCCGTGCCGCCCAGGACGTCTCCGTTGAAGACCATCACGTTGTCGGCGCGCAGACGCGGAAGGACGTTCCGGATACCGCCGCCGGTTCCCATCGGCTCTTCCTCGAACACGTACTCCAGCTCGAGGCCGAGCCCGCTCCCGTCTCCGAAATACTCCTCGAAGACCTCGGCCTTGAACGACGTCCCGAGCACTACGTGGTCGATTCCTGCCGACTTGATACGCGCCAACAGGTGCGTCAGGAACGGCAGACCCGCGGTGGGCAGCATGGGCTTGGGTGCGGAGAGAGTCAACGGCCGCAGTCGCGTGCCCTTTCCTCCCACCAGGACAACGGCATCTGTCGCCGAACCGGTCATCTCGTATGGCCTTCCCTGTTGACACGAACGTGGATCTTCGACCGACACATCTTGGACCGACACCGGGGTGGCGACGGCGGAGAAACGCTCAGGCGTCGTCGCGAGTGCGCAATGCAGCCGCCACGACCACCTTCGAACGCACCGCAAGACCCGCACGGAGTGTCCATCGGAGTGGAGCTTGCCACTTCCGGGGGTGGCGGTCTGCTTGGAAGCGGTACGCGCTCTCGTGGTGTGCGGGCAACATCGACTCGGGATGGCGCCCCGCTGCGTGACCCTTCGCGTGCGTCACGACGGCGCTGGGGACGTACACGTTCTGCCAACCGGCCTTGCCCAGCCGGTCGCCGAGGTCGACGTCCTCCATGTACATGAAGTACCGCGAGTCGAACCCGTTCACCGAGTCGTACGCAGCGCGTCGGAGCAGCAGGCACGACCCCGACAGCCATCCGACGGAACGCTCGCTGACTTCCTCGGTGTCCTGCCGGTAGCGCTGCGTCCAGGGATTGGCGGGCCAGACGCCGCCGAGCACGGCGTGCAGTGACCCGGACGTCAGATCGGGAACGCGTCGGGCCGACGGATACCGCGAGCCGTCCGGTTCGAGGATCAGCGGACCCAGCGACCCTGCGCGGGGCCAGCGCTCCGCAGCGTCGAGGAGCGCGTCGATCGACCCCGGCGAGAACGACACGTCGGGATTGACCACCATGACGAACTCGATCGAAGGATCGATCTCCGCGACAGCACGATTGGCGGCGCCGCCGTAGCCGATGTTCTCACCGGTGCGGAACAACGTGACGTTCTCGTACGCCGACGCAGCGGCCTCGGGCGTGCCGTCGGTGGAACCGTTGTCGGCGAGAATCACCGTCACCGGCCGCGTCGTCGCCGCGGTCAGGGACTCGAGGAACGTCTGCAGATGCTCACCGGGCGAATAGGTCACCGTCACGACGGCCAGGGGCGCACTCACGCCGGTCACCCTACTGGGCGAGCGACCGAGCCTCGAGCGCGGCGGACAAACCGTCACGCCACGGACGCAGCGGGGTGAGCCCCGCATCGCTCCACGCCACGGGCGACAACACCGAGTACGCGGGCCTGCGCGCGGGCCGGACATACCGGTCGCTGCCGCAGGGACGGATTCTCTCGGGATCTGCTCCCACACCGGTGAACGCCGCACGCGCGAGGTCGAACCACGACGCAGTTCCCGCATTGGTCGCGTGCAGGATCGGGGGGAGATCCGATCGTCCCGCGGCCTCGAGGAGCGCGTCCGCGAGGTCGGCCGAGTAGGTGGGCGATCCCACCTGGTCGTCGACGACGTCGAGCGTGTCGCGCTCACGCTCGAGGCGGAGCATCGTCGCGACGAAGTCGGATCCCGTGCCGGTGTAGACCCACGCCGTCCGGACGACGGTCGCGGTGGGCAGCGCGGCGAGTACGGCGCGCTCCCCCGCCAGTTTGGTGCGGCCGTAGGCCGTCGTGGGCCCGGTGGCATCGGTCGGTTCGTACGGAGTGGAGGCCGCGCCGGCGAAGACGTAGTCGGTGGACACGTGGAGGAGTCGGGCTCCGACCTCCGCACAGCGTTCGGCCAGCAGTCGCGGGCCGATCTCGTTGAGCAGAGCTGCCCGGTCCTCCTCGGATTCGGCAGCATCCACCGCCGTGTGTGCGGCGCAGTTGACGACGACACTTCCCGGTGTCACGGCCGCCGCGATCGACGAGGGGTCGGTGATGTCGAGCTCGGCCGAGCCGTATCCCCGGACCTCGGCGCCCGCACGACCGACCACGTCGGCTCGGGCAAGGATCTGCCTGCCCAGCTGTCCCCCGGCCCCCGTGATCACGATTCGGGTGCCCGACTCTGCGTCTCTACTCACAGCGATCGAGTGTGGCACGCCGTGTCCGCTTGCGCCGGGCACGGCGATGCTGCCGTTAGCCTGTGAAGCGTGACGGATTCTGTGACGGGCCCCGGGACACCGCGCGATCCGTACAGCTCCCGGACATCGCGCGGTGCCGAGCGACGACCCCGCAGCGCATCCGATTCCCGCAGGAATGCCGATCCCCGCAGGTCCTCCGATCCCCGCAGAACCTCGGATCCCCGCAGGACGTCGGAACCCCGCAGCGAACGCGGGCGACGCCACGAGCGCGTTCCCACCAGTCATCGACCGACGAAGCCGCCGAGGTCGGGAGCCGCGGCGGCCGGCTCGTCGCGTGCCGGTCGCATCGCCGTGGCGTTGTTCTCGGCGGGCGCGCTGCTGGTGACGGGCGTCGCCTGGCAGAGCATCGACTCGCTGCGCAGCAATCTGGCGACGGTGTCGAATCTGGGTCTGGGCAACGGCGCCGACGGAGCGGTCGACATCCTGCTCGTCGGCACGGACAGCCGCACGGACGCACACGGGAACGCTCTGTCCCAGGGGGAACTGGACTCCCTGAGGGCCGGCGACGAGGTGGCGAACAACACCGACACGATCATCCTGATCCGAGTGCCGAACGACGGCTCCTCGGCGTCCGCCATCTCGATTCCGCGCGACTCCTACGTCGCGGTGCCGGGTATCGGCGACAGCAAGATCAACGCGGCGTACGGCGCCACCAAGGAAGAGAAGCGTCTCGAACTGGTGGAGAGCGGCGTTCCCGACGCGGAAGCCGACAGCGAGTCGACGCTGGCCGGGCGGAAGGCACTCATCGACTCGGTCGCCGGTCTGACCGGGGTCACCGTCGACCACTACGCGGAGGTGGGCCTGCTGGGATTCGTGCTGCTGACCGACGCGGTGGGCGGAGTCGACGTCTGCCTGAACGCTCCGGTGGACGAGCCCCTGTCCGGCGCTCGGTTCGCGGCCGGTCAGCAGACATTGTCCGGCGCCGACGCGTTGAGCTTCGTCCGCCAGCGGCACGATCTTCCGCGCGGCGATCTCGACAGGATCGTTCGCCAGCAGGTGTTCATGGCGTCGCTGGTCCGCAAGGTGTTGAGTGCCAGGACGCTGAGCAACCCCGGCACTCTGGGACAACTCGGGTCTGCCGTGCAGCGGTCGGTCACCATCGACGACGACTGGGATGTCCTGGACTTCGCCACCAAGCTGCAGGACGTTGCCGGCGGCGCGGTGACGTTCGACACGATCCCCGTCGCGGACATCAACGGTGTCACCGACTACGGCGAGTCCATCGTCGCGGTGAACCCGGTCGAGGTGCAGGCGTGGGTGCGAGGCCTGATCGGCGACGCGGCTCCGCCCGAGAGCACCACGACCACGCCGAGCATTCCCGACATCGATGCCTCGTCCGTGACGGTCGACGTGGCGAACGACAGCGGTGTCGACGGCTTGGCGTCGTCGGTGTCGGACACGCTGAGCTCCGAGGGATTCGTCGCCGGACAGGTCGGCAACAACGAGGGCGACAGTGTGACCGAGACAACGGTGTACGCCGGGTCGTCCGACGGTGACGCCGCGACGGCCGTCGCGGCGCGAGTGGGTGCCGACACCACGGCGACGGACGACTCCCTTCCTGCCGGCACGGTCCGAGTGGTGCTGGCGTCCGGCTACACGCCGTCGAGTTCCGGTGAGCCGTCTGCCCTGCCGGGTGTGTCCCCGGCAGGGGACACGGCCACTCCGGCACCCGCGGCGGCGAACCCGATCGACGCCGGTGCCGCCGGCCCTCAGTGCGTGAACTGACCGAGTCACTAGAGTCGACGGCATGTCTCAGATGCCGTCCCCGGGCCGCGGTGCGACCCTCACCGATCACCTGCTCGCGCCGATCCTCGCAGCCGACGCTGCCGGTCCTTGCATCACGTACTACGACGACTCGACCGGGGAACGCATCGAACTGTCGGCCGTCACCCTGGCGAACTGGGCGGCCAAGACCGCGAACCTTCTCCGCGACGAACTGGGCGTCTCGCCCGGCGACGTTGTCAGCGTCGCCCTACCCGCACACTGGCAGACCGCATCGGTGCTGCTGGGGGCATGGTGGGCCGGCGCCGACGTCGTCCTGGGATCCGATCCCGACGCGGCCGTCGCGCTGGTGACCGCCTCCGGGGTGGACGCTGCCGACGCGCGCGAGGTCGCTGCGCTGTCCCTCGATCCCTTCGGTCGGCCGATCGACGGCCTGCCTCTCGGTGTCACCGACTACGCGACGTCCGTCCGCGTGCACGGTGACCAGTTCGTTCCGGCGGGTTCGGGTCCTGCGCTGCACGGCCGTTCCGTCGAGGACGTCCTCGCGGATGCACACGGCCGGGCAGGCGCCCGGGGACTCACTGCCGAGGACCGCGTGTTGGCGACGGGCACCTGGGACGACCCCGAGGGTCTGATCGACGGGCTGCTGGCGGTGCTCGCCGCGGGTGCCTCGTTGGTTCAGGTGACGGCGCTGGACCCGGCCGCGTTGGATCGCCGCGTCGCCACGGAGAAGGTCACGACCGTCGCCGGGTGAGGTAGCCGCCGTCGCCCAGCCCGGCCTCGATCTCGAAGCGATTCGCCGCTCCGGGGTGACGGAACTCCTCACGCAGATATCGGACGACGAACGACACGCCGTAACGCGCCCACTGGTCGGCGTGCACCGACTCGTGAGTCAGCATGGCGCGGCGTCGGCCCGGATCCCGCAACACGGTGCCGGTCAGGAACGCTGCGCCGACGCAGGTTCCGCCGCGTGCGAAGCCCCACCTCATGCCCTCGCACACCAGGAGGGACGACGGTTCGTCCAGACTGATTCTCGCTCCCCACAGACGCGCCCAACCAAGCGCGAGCCAGGTGACCGCCGTGACCTGACGACTCCCCCGTGACACCGTCCGCACCGACGGTCGAGGAGGCGTCACAGCGCCGTCACCGCCATACCCAGCGCGCAGGCTCCGACGGAGAGCCCCGCTGTGGCGGAGACGGAGACGAGGGCCGCGCGGGTACGGCCGTCCTGCACCAGACGTACCGCGTTGACCATCGCCGTGGAGAACGTCGTGAAGCCGCCGCAGAAGCCGGTCCCGACGATCGTGGTGAGCGTGTCGGGGGCACCTCGGAACAGGACCAGGCCGGCCAGCACGCCGAGCGCTGCCGACCCGGACACGTTGATCAGCGGAACGGCGAGGGGGACGCCTCGCCACCGCGTGCCGACCATCGATTCGACGACGACGCGCGTCACGGCTCCCACGGCGCCCGCGGCCGTGACGGTCAGGAGCAGAGCGAGAGACGTCATCGCTGCTCCCCTAGTCGAGAGAGTCTGTGGCCCACAATGATTCCGACGAACACCGCGCACACACCGACCGACAGCGAGATCAGCACGTACAACGCGGCCAGTACGGGAGCGTCGGCACGTACGGAGGTCACCGTCTCGAGCGCGAGGGTGGAGTACGTCGTGAAAGCCCCGCAGAAGCCGCTGCCCACCAGCAGCCTGATGCGCCGACGGACACCAGTGTCCGGGCCGGCGCCGATCAACGCCTGCAGGAGCATTCCGAGCACGACGGCGCCGACGATGTTCACGGTAAAGGTGGCCCAGGGCCATTCGCCGGCGGCCGTGGGCCATCCGCGCTCCACGCCGAATCGCGCCGCGGTTCCCGCCGCACCGCCGAGGAGGACGAGACCGAGCGCGCCGACATCTCGGTGCACGGGCCGCGTCGTCACTCGAGAAGCGACCGTCGCAGCGCGTCGTCCTTCTGCAGGACCATCTGCTCGAGTCCTCGCTGGAACTCCGACATACGTTCGCGCAGAACGGGATCGGCCGCTCCCAGAATGCGTACGGCGAGAAGGCCCGCGTTGCGCGCGCCGCCGATGGACACGGTGGCCACCGGGACACCGGCCGGCATCTGCACGATCGACAGCAGGGAATCCATGCCGTCCAGGTACTTCAGCGGAACCGGGACACCGATCACCGGCAGGGGCGTTGCCGATGCCACCATGCCGGGCAGATGTGCGGCCCCGCCGGCGCCGGCGATGATCACCTGGATGCCCCGCCCCGACGCCTCCCGCGCGTAGTCGAGCATGCGCTGCGGGGTGCGGTGGGCCGAGACGACACCGACCTCGAATCGAACCCCGAACTCGGCGACGGCTTCGGCGGCCGCCTCCATCACCGGCCAGTCGGAGTCGCTGCCCATGATGATGCCGACGCGAACGGCAGTGCTCTCAGCCATGATGCGGATCCCATCCGTCGGTCCAGATACCGTGCGACAGCCAGTGCGCGGCGCGTTCGGCGCGTTCGCGCACCTCCGCCACGTGCTCGGCACTGCTCGCCGACCCGGTGATCGGGCCGACGATGTTCACGTGACCGATCTTGCGGTCCTTGCGCTCACCCTTGTCGTAGAGGTGAACCTTGGCGTCGGGCATACGGGCGAAGAGATGGTGCACGCGCTCGTCCATCGACGACGTCGGCTGCTCCGGCGCACCCAGCACGTTGGCCATGACGGTCACCGGCGCCAGGGGCGCGCAGTCGCCCAACGGGTAGTCCAACACCGCCCTGAGGTGCTGCTCGAACTGTGAGGTCCGCGCGCCGTCCTGGGTCCAGTGGCCGGAGTTGTGAGGCCGCATCGCCAGTTCGTTGATCGACAGCGTGCCGTCGACCTTCTCGAACATCTCCACCGCCATGACGCCCACGACGCCCAGCTGTGAGGCGACCGTCAAGGCGATGTGTTCGGCCTCGGCCGCCAGATCGTCGGACAGGCCCGGAGCGGGCGCGATCACGACGGCGCACTGTCCGGACCGCTGCACGGTCTCGACCACCGGCCATGTGGCGCCCTGCCCGAACGGGGATCGCGCGACCATCGCGGACAGTTCCCGTGCCATCTCCACGCGTTGCTCCACCATCAGCGGAACCCCGGCTGCGAGTTGCTCGGAGACCACGGCCTCTGCGTCCTGCGCCGTGTCGGGCATCCAGACACCGCGGCCGTCGTACCCGCCCCGGATCGCCTTGATCACGATGCGCCAGTTCTGCGCCTCCCCGAACGCCACGACGTCCTCGACCGACGTCACCTGGGCGAAATCGGGAACGGGCAAGCCGAGCTCACGGAGTCGTGTGCGCATGCGCAACTTGTCCTGAGCGAAGATCAACGCGTCGGGCGGCGGTTGGACGTTGATTCCCTCGGAGACGAGGACGTCGAGGTGTTCCGTTGGAACGTGCTCGTGATCGAAGGTCAGCGCGTCGGCACCCGCTGCGACGGCGCGCAGCGCCGCGAGATCCGTGTGCTCACCGATCACGACGTCGGCGCTGACCCGCGCCGCGGGCTCATCGGGGCCGGCGGACAGCACGCGCAGGGTCTGGCCGAGTTCGATAGCGGCCTGATGCGTCATGCGCGCCAGCTGACCTCCACCGATCATCGCTACCACCGGCATTCTCGTCGTGCGGTCCCGTGGGGGGTCCTCGCGCGGCGGTTGCACGGTGATGTCCGAATTCGGCGAATCCTCTGCTGTCACGGCGTACATGGTGTCACGAGTCCGATTAGTGTTTGTGCACTGCTCTTCGTAAAGTGACTGACCGTGCCTCTGATCGACCGTGTGGTTGCCGGTATCCCGCAGCCTTTCCGGAACATGGCTCTCCGCCATTCGGAGCTGATCAAGTTCGCCATCGTCGGTGCGACCACGATGGTGTTCGACCTCGTCATCTTCTACTCGCTGAGCCTGACCGTCCTCGAGTCGAAGCCCGTGGTCGCGAAGATCTTCTCCGGCGTCATGGCCACGATCCTGAGCTACATCCTCAACCGTGAGTGGTCGTTCAAGAACCGCGGCGGGCGCGAACGCCACCACGAAGCCCTGCTGTTCTTCACCATCAGCGGTATCGGCGTCATCCTGGCGGCGGCGCCGCTCTGGATCGCGAACAATGTCTTCGACGTCCGCGAGGGTCAGGCCAGCCTGACCGCGCTCATCATCATCGACTTCGTGCTGAACTACGTCATCGGCAATCTGCTGCAGATGGTCTTCCGTTTCTGGGCCCTGCGCCGGTTCGCATTTCCGGACGAGAACGGGCGCGGCATCATCGCCAACCCGCTCGATCCCCCGGACGAGGATCCCGACACCGTCGACCCGGACGACGAGCAGACCCAGTTCCTCGGCCACAGCTGACGCGGAGACGCTGCCTCTAGCGCGGCTCGGCCACTCCGGACATGACGACCTGCGCGTCCCGCGCCGCGGGAAGGAAGACAGCGAACAGAGCCGGACGTCGTCGTTGAAGTTCGAGTCGCCCGCCGTCCGCTTCCACCAGGGCGCGGGCGAGCGCGAGTCCGACGCCGGTGGACCCGGCCCCGGAGAATCCGCGATCGAAGATGTGCGGTGCCAGAGTGTCGCTGACGCCCGACCCTTCGTCGGCGACCTCGACGCACACGGACGGACGCGCTCCGTCCCGCGAGGCGGCCCTGCCCTCCCCCACGAGCCGCACCGAGACGACGCACCGTCCGTCGCCGTGATCGAGAGCGTTGTGCACCAGAACCGAGACCGCTTCCCGCAGACGTGAACCGGTCACCATCGCCGTCACCGCGGAATCTCCGCTGAGCACGATGTCTCGATGGGCCTCGGCGAACGGGCGTCGCCAATCGTCGATCACCGGCTCGAGTTCACCGCGCACTCGCACGGTCGACGCATCGGCGGCGCCGTCGCTTCGGGACGAGCGCACCAGGTCGTCGATCGCGGTGGTCAACCGATCCACCTGCGCCATCGCCTCGTTGGCCTCGGTCACCACCTCCGGGTCGGGATGTTCCGACAGTTCGTCGAGTCTCAGCCGTACGGCCGTCAACCGACTGCGCAACTGGTGGGAGACGTCGGCGACCAACGAGTGCTCACGCTGCAGCCGACCCACGATCTCCACCGACGCCGAGTCGAGAACGTCGGAGACGCGATCGAGTTCGGCGATGCCGTATCGCGTCGGGTCCGTCCGGAAGTCGCCCTCCGCGAGTCGCGCGGCTCGACCCGCGACGTGCAGAAGTGGGTTCGCGAGCCTGCGGGCGGTGAGGACGGCGACGACGGTTCCCGACGCGATGGAGGCCAGAACGACGAGGGCCACGGCACCGACTGCCTGCTTCTGCGCGGTCCGCATCTGCGCGGACGGCACCTCGAGCAGCAGCGACCCGGAGGTTCCCATCGACAGCGACTCCTCGATCGGGTCCTCGACGGAGGGAACCCCGATGTCCATCCGCGACGCCGGGTTCTCCGGTGTGGGGTACACAACGACGAGTCGGCCACCCATCGGGACGACCAGCCTCAGTGACGCCGTGTCCAGTCCGCCGTCGACGCGGCCGTCGCCACCCTCCTGGTCGATGATCTCCGACGCCATGCGCTCGAGGCGGGTCCGCAGATCCCCGCGGGTGAAGTCCTCGACCCACAACCAGGCGGTGTACGTCAGCGGGATCCCGAGCAACATTCCCGTGAGGATGACGACCGCGAGGATCGACTGCAGGATGCGACGCCTCATGCGCGGCCGTCAGTCCGTGTTGATTCGGAAGCCGACACCGCGCACCGTGGCGATGCGACGCTCGGCAACCGTGCCCTCGTCGCCGATCTTCCGTCGCAGCCACGACATGTGCATGTCGAGGGTCTTGGAACCGCGCAGTTCCACATCTCCCCACACCTCCCGCAGGATGGTCTCGCGGGAGACCACCTGCCCGGCGTGGTCGAGAAGAATCTTGAGCAGCTCGTACTCCTTGTTGGCCAGCGGTATCTCGTGACCGTCCAGGAGGACACGGCGGGCGGCGGGTTCGAGTCGCAGTCCACCGACCTCGATCACCCCGTCCTCCGACGCGGGACCTCGTCGGCGCAACAGTGCGCGGACACGCGCCATCAGCTCGGCGACGCGGAACGGTTTGCTGACGTAGTCGTCGGCACCGGCGTCGAGTCCGACGACGAAGTCCACTTCGTCGGTCCGCGCGGTGAGCATGAGAACGGCCAGGTCCGACCGGGTCGCGCGGATCTGACGGCACACTTCGAGGCCGTCCATTCCGGGCAGACCCAGATCGAGGATCAGCAGGTCGAACGACCCCTGCAGGGCGCGTTCGAGAGCAGCGGGTCCGGTCTGCTCGACCGTCACCGTGTACCCCTCACGGCCCAGGGCACGGGACAGCGGTGTCGCGATGGCTTCATCGTCTTCGGCGAGCAGTACTTCGGTCACCGGACCACCCTACGTAGTGCGCGCCGGGCCGAAGTTCTCTCCGTCGTCGTACCCGCCGTGATTCTGGGCGTCGAAGACCTGGTGGTAGAGCAACGAGTGCACCCGCTCGACGTCGGGAATGTCGTCGAACTCGAGGGGGTCGTCGGAACTGGCGACGATGACCAGAGTGCCCGTCTTGAGCATTCTGTCCACGAGACCGTGCCGGAACTGGACGTTGGACACCCGTCGGACGGGGATGTCGATGCCGGAATGGGACAGGATGCCCTGGCGAACCAGGACCCGGCGGTCGGTGACGACGAAGTGGGTCGATTTCCACCGCAGCACCGGTGTGAGTGTCCGCCACACGATCACGGCCGCCCAGAGCGCGAGCAGCGCCAGCAGTGCGGCGGTCCGAGCAGTGGACTCCAGCGACCGTTCGAGCACGCCGGCGCCGAAGCCCGCCAGGGTGGTGATCACCAGGAACGTCAGCACCGGTAGCACCAACATCTTCCAGTGCGGGTGACGGTGGAGGACGAGTTCTTCCTCGTGCCCCAGCGCGTCCTGAGGGAAAGCCATCGGTCCTCCTTCGTTGTCGTCCGTGTCAGGCCGGGTCGTCGACGGCCCGGAGGTGGGTCACGTCGCCCGCCGATACGGCGACAGGCGTGGAATCACCCGACTCCGGCACCACGACGATGCGGCCGTGCCGATCGATGTCCGTGGCACGTCCCAGCAACTCGACGTCGCCGGGCATGCTCACCCGTACGCGGCGGCCGAGGGTATCGCACCGGGTCCGGTACAGATCGGCGAGTGGTGCGGTGTCCCACCCCGTGTCCCGCCACTCGTCCATGGCCGACCCCATGGCCCGCAGGAACGCACGCACCAGCGTGCTGCGGTCGATCACGGTGGCGCCCGCGAGCTGCAAGGACGTCGCCGTGGGCACCGGCAGCTCGGACTCGGTGAGACTGACGTTGATGCCCACACCCGACACGGCCGTCACGACAGGGTGGGTCGACGCGACCTCCACCAGGATGCCGGCGACCTTGCCCCCGCGACGCCGGGTGTCCCCGGAGGCCGCAACCGAGGTGTCGTCCTCGCGAATCAGGACGTCGTTGGGCCACTTCAGAACCGCATCCACCTCGGAGACGGATCGAACGACGTCCACGACCACGATTCCGGTGAGCAGGGGCAACCATCCCACGGACTCGGGGGCGATCCCGGGCAGTTTCAGCAGCGCCGACACGATGACCTGCGAACCCGCGGGCGCGGTGAAGGACCTCGAGTGACGGCCCCGACCGTGGTCCTGGACGTCGGCGATCAGCGCGGTGCGGTCGGCCGCGGTGGCTGACGCTGCCAGCAGGTCCGCGTTGGTGGACCCGGTGCGCCCGACGACGTCGACTCGCGACCACGACCCGCGCGGACCGTCGACGAGTGCGCGGCTGATGGCGCGCGCGTCGAGCGGAGGCCTGTCCAGGTTTTCCCACATGGGGCGAGCATAGAGAGGCACTCTCACGCCCACCCGCCGCGAAGTCTCACGAGCAGCACACGACGAGCCGAGGCGACCCCTCCCGCATTCCGGGGCGAGACGTCGATACAGTGCTGGTCTATGACGAGTGTTCAGGATGCGTCCGCGCAGGAATCAGTGGCTCGGGAAGAGACGGGGGCTGCCGCTCCCGACATCCACACCACTGCCGGAAAGCTGGCCGAGCTCGCCGCACGCCAGGCCCAGGCCGAGCAGCCCATGGGCGAAGCAGCTGTGGAGAAGGTGCACGCCAAGGGCAAGCTCACCGCCCGCGAACGCATCACCGCCCTGCTCGACGAGGGCTCGTTCGTCGAACTCGACGCCCTCGCCCGCCACCGCTCCGTCAACTTCGGCCTCGCCGACAACCGCCCCTTCGGCGACGGCGTCGTCACCGGCTACGGCACCGTCGACGGCCGCGACATCTGCGTGTTCTCCCAGGACGCCACCGTCTTCGGCGGCAGCCTCGGCGAGATCTACGGCGAGAAGATCGTCAAGGTCATGGACCTCGCCCTCAAGACCGGACGCCCCCTCGTCGGCATCAACGAGGGCGCCGGTGCCCGCATCCAGGAAGGCGTCGTCTCCCTCGGCCTCTACGGCGAGATCTTCCACCGCAACGTCCGCATGTCCGGCGTCGTCCCCCAGATCTCCCTGATCATGGGACCCGCCGCCGGCGGACACGTCTACTCCCCGGCGCTGACCGACTTCGTCGTCATGGTCGACAAGACCTCCCAGATGTTCGTCACCGGACCCGACGTCATCAAGACCGTCACCGGCGAGAACGTCACCATGGAAGACCTCGGCGGCGCCCACACCCACATGGAGAAGTCCGGCGTCGCCCACTACGTCGCCTCCGGCGAACAGGACGCCCTCGACTACGTCCGCGACCTCCTCGGCTACCTCCCCTCCAACAACCAGGCCACACCGCCCCGCATGGCACCCTCGGACCCCATCGACGGCGCCATCGCCGACAACCTCACCGCCGAGGACCTCGAACTCGACACCCTGATCCCGGACTCGCCGAACACCCCGTACGACATGCACGAGGTCATCCGCCGCATCCTCGACGACGACGAGTTCCTCGAGGTGCAGGAAGGGCGGGCCCGCAACATCATCGTCGGGTTCGGCCGCGTCGACGGGCGCAGCGTCGGCATCGTCGCCAACCAGCCCACCGCGTTCGCCGGCACCCTCGACATCGACGCCTCCGAGAAGGCCGCCCGGTTCGTGCGCACCTGCGACTGCTTCAACATCCCGATCATCACCCTCGTCGACGTCCCCGGCTTCCTGCCCGGCACCGACCAGGAGTTCAACGGCATCATCCGCCGCGGCGCGAAACTGCTCTACGCCTACGGCGAGGCCACCGTCGGCAAGATCACCGTCATCACCCGCAAGGCCTACGGCGGCGCCTACGACGTCATGGGGTCCAAGCACATGGGCGCCGACCTCAACCTCGCCTGGCCCACCGCCCAGATCGCCGTCATGGGCGCCTCCGGCGCCGTCGGCTTCGTCTACCGCAAGCGACTCCTCGAAGCAGCCAAGAACGGTGACGACGTCGACGCGCTGCGTCTCGAGCTGCAGAACGAGTACGAGGACACCCTTGTCAACCCGTACGTCGCCGCCGAACGCGGCTACGTCGACGCCGTCATCCCCCCGAGCCACACCCGAGGACAGATCGTCACCGCACTGCGCCTACTCGAACGCAAGATGGTCACCCTGCCCCCGAAGAAGCACGGCAACATCCCGCTCTGATGCCACGGGTTCCGCCGACGCTCACCAGAACGAGTGGTCCAGCGACCATCGGGTGAGCTCGGCGGATACCAGTGCGCGGACCGTGTCGGTATCGCCCGCGTAGTCCGGGTGGATGCCGAACACGGTGACGGTGACCTTGTCGCCGTATTCCACGGCCCATGCCGCAATGGCGGGTCCCTGCTGTCGACGCTCGGCGGCGTCTCGACCCTGCATGATCGCGCGGATGGCGAAGGATTCGGCGACCTGGTCGCCGAGTTCCAGTGCGCTCTGCGGAGCCGAGCCCAGGTTGCTCACCGTCGTGTCCGGACCCGGGACGGATGTCATCATCGTCCCCAGCACGCGGTCCGGCAGTAGTCGGGCCACCGGCTGCAGGTGTCGCTGAACGGAATCGTCCGCAGCAGCGTTGGCGGCGAACGCCGCTTTGCTCGACGCCCGGATCTCGCCGAGACCCCTCTCGGGTCCGATGGGACCGGGGACTCGGATCCACACGCCGCCCGACGCGTTGGCTCGCTCGTCTCCGTCGGTTCTGTTGCTCACCGCGATGCAGATGCGCGTGCCCTCCGGCCCCATCGGGTAGCCGGTCGACCGCAGGAGACCACCGAGGATCGCGGTGAAGAGACTGTTGGGCGTTCCGCCGAGGTCGGCTGCTCGTCGGGCCCACTGCGCGCGGTCGAGGTCGACCACTGCCAGCGTCGTCTCGGAATCACGTGGGCAGACGGTCGGCTCGGTCGTCGGCGAGGACGTCGGAACAGTGACCTCGGTCGCGGCGGATCGGTCGAGCAGCGACTGTCGAAGTGCCGACGCACCCGCGCGTACAGCGGCTCGCCCGATGACCGCGAGCGAGGTGAGCACGGCAGGAACCTGGGCACCGACGTCACGCACGTCGTCGCGCACCCCTCTCCATCCCGATACGTCCTCCGCGTCGGGAAGCAAGGACCGCGCGCGACCAGTCCTCGCCGCGTCGAGTGCCGCGTACACCGCCTGGCCATCGGCGATCATGTGCGACACCAGCAGGGCCATCACGAAGCGACCCGACGTCGTGTGCGCGCACTCGACGGTGAACCCTCGGCCGGCTCTCGGATCGAGATCGACCGCCCGGAGGCGCTCATCCATCCAGTCGCCCACAGCGGCGTCGTCGATGGTGCCCGGTTCGATGCGCAACGGAGCGGGCCGGCGGGCTCGTACCCAGCGGTCGTGAGCGAGCGGAACGGACGCAGCCTTCACCTTCCGATCGAACGACCCCGCCGCGAGCGCATCGACGAGCGTCGCCACGACGTCGGCTCCGGGGTCCGCGGGGAAGATCCACATGTACTGGATCGGGGCGGTCCACCCGAACAGCCGCTCCGCCAGCGCGTAGGACTCGTCGGCGCCGGCGACCCGATCCGCGACGAAATCACCAGAACTCATGCTGCACACCCCAATCCGTCAGCTCTCCGGACAACGCGACTGTGAGGGCCCGAGCCGAGCCGACACGCGATTCGTCGAATCCCGCCACCGCGAAGGTGGCCCGGCCGTCCGATTCCAGGTACCACGACTGAACTCCTTCTCCGAAGCGCCGGGTCCCGTCCGGATCGACGTGTTGGGCCGTGCCCCGGAACGCGACCTTCGACGCCGGCACCGAGCCGATGTCGAGGAGTCCGTCGGCACGTCCGAGGTTGGATGCGACTACATCCGGCATGCCGTTCTCCCCCGACATCACCAGTGCGGTGACCACCGACAGCGGCAAGATCTGCAGCAGCGGCTGCAGGTGGATCATGGCGGGTCGACGACCGGCGGACAACGCGGCGAACGCGTCGCGGCACAGTCCTCGGATGTGCGTGAGGTCTCCGCCCGCGACAGGCCGCTCGGTCAACACGATCGACACACCGCCGGTCGCGTTCGCGCGATCGTCGCCGGTGTCTCGGCGCAGGCTCATGGGTATGCCGACTTTCACCGGCAGCCCGTCGTCGGCGTAGCCGGTGGAGTAGAGCGCGCCTGCGACGACCGCCACGAACAACGAGTTCCGAGTTCCACCGTGCCGGTGCGCTGCCGCATCCCACGAGTCCAGGTCGACCGTGACGGTGGCCCAGGCGGGTTCTGCGCGAGGCGCCCTGACGTGCGCGGGTGTGCGCGTGATCGGCGGTGTCGCAGTATCTTCGGTGAGACGGTCGTCGGTGAGACAGTCGTCGGTGGGACGGCTCCCACCGGGGCGCAGTGCGGCGACCACCGCGCGGCCGACACCCCCGGCCGCACCGACGATCTGGCCCACGGCGTCGACGACGTCGTCGACCACGAGCGGCAACCGGCGGGCCTGCGGCGACGAGCTCTCGCGTCCGGTGATCGACACGCCCGCCGACACTGCCGCCGCCGTCATGGATCGACCGTCCGCCACCAGATGCAGACAGGTCAGTGACAGGGCCGTGCCGCCGGATCGAGTGCGCACCGACCGGACTGCCCAGCACCGTCCCTCCTCGGCATCGAGGTCCACCGTCTCGAGTTCCCGACGTGCCCACGCCTCGACGGCGTCGTCATCGATCGGCTCGTCGTCGACCCGTGCAGCGGGAGTGACGGGCGAGCGTTCCCACCTCGGCCTGGCCAGTGGTACCCGTGACCGGACGATCCTCCGATGGAGTGGGCCGTCGGACAACACGGAGACGACAGCGTGAATATCGTCTTCCGGCAACCCCTGCGGCCACGTCCACACGAGTTGGAGCACGACGTCCCACCCGAACGCCTCGGACAGGAACCAGTAGGTGAAGTCCTGGTCCTGGAGTCTGGTCATGTCGAGGCTCCGGACTGCGCCTCGGTACGGCGGGTGGCCGACTCCACGAGGTCCGCAGCGCGCGCCGCGGCGACCTCCGGCGGGATCATGGCGTCCGACAGGGCGCGTGCTGCTTCCTGTGCGTCCGGCGAGAGAGCTACGCGCAGAGCACGATCCATCGTGTCGGCCGTGACGGACGACGCGGGAAGAGTGGCGCCGCACGACTGTTCGACGATGCGACGCCCCCAGAACGGTTGATCCGAGGCCACCGAGCACACGACGGTGGGCTTGCCGGCGCGGATGCCGGCGGCCGTACTCCCGGCGCCGCCGTGATGGATTACCGCTCGGCACCGTGGGAACACCGCCTCGTGGTCCAGCGAGCCGCCGACCAGCAGGTGTCCCCCGTCGTCCGTCCAGCCCGCGTCGTCGGAGAAGCCGCCCGCGTCGTTCCATCCGACGCTGACGAGCGCCCGGACTCCCGAGCGATCGCATGCCTGTCGGACGGCCGCGACCATCGCTGCGGGATCTTTCACGGGCATCGACCCGAACCCCACGTATACGGGCGGCGGACCGGCAGCGAGCCAGGTCTCGAGTTCCGCCGTCACGGTGCCGGGGTCGGCGGTCGCACGGAGCGCGGACGGCATGTCCAGGAATCCTGCGAAGGGCCTCGTCTGCGCCCAGTCACGCTGCAGGTCCGGGCAGAAGGCGGGGTCGTAGGCCTGGATCTCTATCGCCCCGTACTCCGCCATCCGACGCGGCAGAGGTGTCGACACGGTTCCGAGGCCGAGTCCGCGGCGCAGCACGTTCTCCCGATGGCACGTTGCCGCCCACAGCGCTGTGTCGACGACGGACCACGCGAGGGGTGTCACGACGCGCGGCAGGGATTCCGCACCGGGAATCGGCGAGTACCGCGAGTTCGACCGCACCGGTGCGTGATGCACCGCGACCAGCCCGGCGCCGAACCGCTGCGCGAGCGGCAACGCGATCTGCTCGGTAGTGATACCGGTCAGCAGGACGTCGGGCCGAACGGAGTCCATCACGTCGGTCAGCTCCCGCACCATCTGATCCCACCCGAAGTTCCACAATCGGGCGACCGCCCGTGCGCGGTCGGCCACGGACCCCTGCGAGACGCCGTGACGGACCAGGTCCGAGTTCATGTGTTCACGGGTGTCGTACCCGAACGGGACTGTCTCGAGACCTGCTCCGCGTGCGAAGGAGACGAGGTTGGGAGGGACGGCCATCACCACTGCGTGACCGCGCAGGGCGAGTTCCGCCCCGAGCACCACGGCGGGCTGGACATCGCCCCTGGTGCCGCTGACGGCCATCACGATCTGCACTGCGCGACCCCCTCGATCATCGATCTCGTCACGGCGTTCTCGGCGGACATGACCGGCAGATGAACACGTCGACAATGGTTGGCGCACTCCACGGCGCGCTTGTTCGATTCCATTCGTAGCCCATGTGGGCGAGTCTGGGTAACCGACCGGTTTTCGTACCGACCACAGGATCGCACGGCTGCTCCGATCCTGCGTCACAAGTGTCGCGACATCCCTATTGGTATGTCCGACAGCCGTATTGCGTGAACCGCGAGGTCACGGTGCCGTACGTCCGTGCCATGTCCTCACCGACGCATCCGCAACTCGGAGAAGGAGACACTCGTCACCCTCGCCTGCAACTGTGGGGTGCGACGTCACGATTGGCGAGGTCCCCACATCTCTGCAATGGTCGTCCCCAGACAGTTCGCGAAGGTCATGATGTGTCGCCGAGATGCGGAGGGGGGCGCGAGAGATGAAGTTGACATTGGCCTTCCACGGAAGCAGAGGAGACGTCCAGCCCGGTATCGCACTGGGTGTGGAACTCGAAAGACGAGGCCACGACGTGGTTCTCGCCGTACCGCCCAACATGGTCGAGTTCGCGTCACGCTCGGGGCTCGACGCCCGGCCCTGCGGAGTGGACACCGCGCAACTCCTCGCGTCGCCTGTGGTCGAGCGGGACATGAACTCGCGCAACCCGATCCGTCGACTCGCCGCGATCACGGAGATGACCGTCGGCGGAGGTCGTCTCGCCCGTCGGCAACTGCTCACGTACACAGAGGATTCCGCGGCGATCATCGGCGGAAGCGTCGGGCAGGAAAGTGCGCTCGACGTGGCCGATCTCCGCGGCGTCCCGTACGTACCGGTGCATTTCTGCCCGGTGCGTCGTAACGGCAGCGTCTCGATCCTCCCCCTCCCCCGGTGGAGTCCTCCGTGGATGCACCGTGCCGGCTGGACGGCGCTGGACCGCATCCTGCGACTGGCGTCTCGACGCGCCGACAACCGACTTCGACGCGAACTCGGGCTCGCTCCGATGTCGACCAGCATCGCTGTCGGACTGGCACGTTCGGGTGTGACCGAAATACAGGCCTACGACGCCGAACTGTTCCCCGGCCTCGACAGCGAGTGGGGATCTCGTCGTCCGCTCACAGGATTTCTCGGGCCCGACGAGGCCACCCGGCGTGCGATGGACGACGGTAGGGAGCCCCTGCCCGAAGATCTCCGAGCCTGGCTGCGGTCGGGACCCGCACCCGTGTACGTCGGCTTCGGCAGTATGTCCGTACCCGGCGGCCCCGCCACCGTGGACACGATCGTCTCGGCGGTGCGCCGCGCAGGACGCCGTGTCGTGATCGCCGGAGGCTGGGCCGACATCGGCTCGCGCGAGTCGGCGGACGTCGTGACCATCGGAAGCGTCGACCACACGGCCCTGTTTCCCCTGTGCGAGGCCGTCGTTCATCACGGTGGAGCCGGGTCGACCGCAGCCGGGCTCCGTGCGGGCCGACCCACGCTGGTGTGCCACGTAGGCGCGGACCAGCCGATGTGGGGACGGCGTGTCGTCGCGGCCGGTGTGGGTGCCGCCGTCCCCGCGTCGGCCATCACCGACACCCGACTCGATGCAGCGCTGACCGTTGTTCTCGACCCTCGGACACGCGACACCGCAACGACTCTGGCCACGAGGTTGGTCCCCGCGGCCGACGCGGTGGACCGGTGCGCCGATCTGGTCGACCATGCCACCGCCCACACACCACGATTGCGAGTGACCTGACATGCCGAGGGCCACCTACTCCTCCCCGGGCGACGGCGACGCCGTGCCCATGTTCAGCCGGTCTCTCTCCGTGGTCGTACCGGCGTTCGACGAGGCCGACTGCATCGGCCTGTGCCTCGACCTGCTGTGCGAGCAACTGGACTGCATCACCGAGATCATCGTCGTCGACAACAATTCGACGGACGACACCGGAGACATCGTCAAGCGTCGTGCAGCCGATCACCCCGAGATCCGCTACATGACGGAGACGCAGCAAGGACTGGTGTTCGCGCGCAACGCCGGGCTCGACGCCGCGTCCGGGGACATCGTCGCCCGCATCGACGCGGACACCCGGGTTCCCCCGGACTGGGCGGCCACCGTTCTGGCCTTCTTCGAGGACGACATCGACGGCGCCTGGGCCGCAGCCTGTGGTCGCGGCGAGGCGTACGACCTGCCCTACGGCGACGCCGCAGCACGGCTGAAGAGTCGACTGTCCCCGTTGGCGCGACGCACACCGTCGACGCCCGAGGTACGGGACGTACCGGTCCTCTACGGCTCCAACATGATTCTGCGTCAGGAGACGTGGAAGGCGATTCGCGACGGCGTGTCCCTGCGACGCGACGTCTTCGAGGATGTCGACATGGGGCTGTGCGTCCAGGAGACAGGAGGGCGCAATGCCTTCCTGCCGTCGATCACTGTCGGTGTGTCGCCGCGACGCATGGAATCGGGAATGCGGTCCTTCGTCCGCTACATGGCCTGTCTGCCCAGAACCCTGCTCCTGCACCGCCGATATTCGCTGGCGCTGGGTGCGCTGACTCTCTACGTCCCGGCCGTGTCCGTTCTGCATGCCTGTCGCCTGATCATGATCCGCGCCTACGACAAGGACACCGGAACCTTCTCGCCGGCCGGCGTCCTGCGGCCGCGCGTCGATCGCGCGATGCCCTGACGCGAGCGTCATCTCGACCCGAACGGATGTGAGACGACCATGAAGTTCACCGAACTCGCCGACTACCCGCTTCCGCGTGGAGTGGTCACCGAATGGATCCCGGCCGTCACGTCGGCCGATCGCTGGAGCGAGGACCACCGCCCGCTCGCCTATACGCACGAGGAGCATTGCCGACACAGCCTGGCCAAAGCGGCCACCGGCACGTCGGAGGACGTCGGCGCGTCGTGGATCGGTGCGGTGTTCGAGATCCACGAGCGCTACGACCCCGTCCTGCTGCGACGTGCGCTGACGACGTGGACCTCGCGACACGAAACCTTCCGCTCGACCGTGTCCGCGGACGGTACCGAGTCCGACGGGTCGGTCCGGCTGAGCCGCTCGACCGTCGCGGCGGACGCCGTCGATGTGGTGCCGCGAGTCGTCGGACGACGGCGCTCGGGCTCCGATGTCCACGACCACGTGGTGTCCTTCTTCGGGCGCACTCTCTCGCCCTTCCGCTGGCCCCACTGCCTCGTCGCAACGGTCGACGACATCCTCGTCACCGACGAGCCGGGCGAGAAGTTCCTGCTCGTCTTCGGTGCCGACCACTCGGTCATGGATGCCTACTCGATGCTGCTGGCGGTCAGCGAGCTACGACGACTCTACGAATTCGAGGTGCACGGTCGGGATCCACGACTGGCCGAGACCGCGAGCCATGTCGACTTCAGTGTGCTGGACCGTCGGACGGGCGACGGCCTCACCGTCGACCACGAGGTCGTGCAGACGTGGTCGTCCTTCCTCGGCGAGACCGGGTTTCCGCGCTTCCCGCTCGATGTCTCGACCGACCGACCCTGCGCTGCACGCCAGAGCAGTCTGTCGACGGACATACTGTCGGCGGATCTCACCGACGACCTGGCTCGGCGCAGCCGATCCGACGGCGCATCGATGACCGCAGCGCTCGTGGCAGCCATGACTCTCGCGACGCGCGATCTGACGGGCACCCGACGCCTGCGTTTCGCCATGCCGATGCACACTCGTTTCGAGCCGCGCTTCGCAGAGTCGATCGGGTGGTACGTCGGTGTGGTCCCTGTCGACGTCCACATCGACCCGCAGTCCGATTTCACCGATGCGCTGCACAGGGCCGTCGCCGGTCTGGATGCGGTGAAAGGCTATGCCCGACAGCCGTACTCGAAGGTAGCTCGACTGCTGGGCATCGATTCGGTGCCGCAGTTCGTGGTGTCCTACCTGGATCTGCGCCACACCCCCGATGCCGAGTCGTGGCCGTTGTGGAACACCCGCACCCTGCGCAGCGCCACCGCCTCACGCGACGAGGTGTACCTCTGGATCCTGCGAACACCGCGAGGGCTGAACGTCTCGGCGCGTTTTCCCGGACACGAGATCGCCGTCGACCGGGTACATGCGTTCGTCTCCCGGCTGCAGGCAGTGCTTCACGACGTCGTCGGAGCCGGACCGCTGGAGCGGACAGCGCCGCAGACCGTCGTCGAGAGCGTGCGCGCATGATCATCACCGCCTTGCGCAACTGGGCACCGCAACCGGGCACCCTGATCGAATGGCATCCGCATCCGGACGTCGTCCCGCTCGTGGAGGCAGCCGCCGCGGACCCGGTGCCCCCGTCGTTCCTGCAGGAGAACCATGTCCGCGGGGTGAAGAGCGCTGCGGATCGCGGCGCCGTCCACACCGCGTACCTCGGTTCGGCCACGGAGATCGCCGGCGACCTCGACATCGACGCCCTGACACGCGCTTTCGAGGCCTTCCTGGTGCGGCACGACGCCCTCCGGACCAGCTTCGACGTGTCGGACGGGTCCGTCGTCCGGCGCCGGGTTCCGCTCGACGCCGTCCGGCTGGAGGCTCGGACCGCGGGTAGTTTCGCCGAGCAGGAGGAGTTCCTCGACTACGTGCGCGCCCGGTTGTCCCGGGACGCCACTCCCCTGAGCTGGCCCGCGGTGGCCTTCGGCGCTGTGTCCCGCGCCGGCAGTTTCACCTTGTACTACGGCGCCGATCACGCGTTCTCCGACGGCGCGTCCCAGGTCATCGTCCTCTCGGAACTCGCGGACCTCTACCGTGCGGAGATCACCGGCACACCGGCCACCGACCTCTCAGCATGGACGGGGAGCTTCGTCGACTACGTCGGCATCGAGAACGACATCGCACGCGGTATCGGCCCGGACTCCCCGGAGATGGCGGAGTGGACCGATGTCGTCACCTCGCACGGCGGGTCGATGCCGTCGTTCCCTCTCGACCTGGGCTTGGCGCCGGGCGAGACCGCACCTGTCGAGCCGATCGAGATGGACCTGCTCGACGCCGAGGAAGCCGCAGCATTCGAGGACGTCTGCCGCGCCGCGGGTGGCAAGTTCGTCACCGGACTCTTCGCAGCCGTGGCCATCACCGACCACGAACTCGCGGGACGCGACGTCTACGCCGGTATCACCGTGCTGGGAACTCGGCACCTCGGCGACTTCGCCCTGTCGCAGGGATGGTTCTGCAACTTCGCACCCGTGACGTTCCCGGTGGTGGGGGCACCCGATTTCGACGCCGTGATCGGGCGGGCAGTGGAGGCGTACCGTCGTACCAAAGCCACGGCTGCAGCACCGATCGGACGTGTGCTGCAGCTCCTCGTGGAATCGGGAGCAGGAGGAGCCGGCGTGGCATCGAGTCCGCACCTGTTGTCCTACATCGACTTCCGATGGTTCCCCAGCCACGGGTCGGAGGCCGACCGCTCCGCGATCCTCTTCACCGGAGAAGGCCGCACCTCGAACGCCTCGATGTGGTTCAACCGAGACGAGCGTCACTTCTACCTCGGCTCGCAGACCCCCGCGACTCCGTTCGCGCAGGAGCAGGTCTCGCGCTACCACCACCATCTGCGGACAGTTCTGCGCACGATCGCCCGTGACGGCGCGTACGTCCTCGGCGAGACACGGGAGTCCGTCCAGTGCGGGTGATCGGCATCGACGACTGGTCGCCTCGACCGGGCACGGTCATGCAGTGGACCGTGCACGCCGCCGAGCCGCCGCGTCCCTCGGACGTTCCACCGTCCTTCAATCAGAGTGCCCACCTCGCCGACACCGAGGACGGAAGCACCTGGCTCGCAGCGGCTTTCGACGTGTTCGGCCCCGTCGACGTCGCCGCCCTCGAACGCGCGCTCGCCGCCCTGATCAGCCGTCACGAGTCGCTGCGAACCGGATTCGTGCGTACTCCCGACGGTATGTCCCGCGTCGTGCACGGCCGGGACGCCCTGGGACTGCTGCGCGGGACGGACGTCGCCGTCACCACGTCGACCCGAGCGCGCGAGGTCCTGCGGAGCGCGTCGAGAGAAGCGTGCGAACCGTTCTCGGCCCCCGCGTTCACGTTCGCCGCGATCGACAGGTCCGACACGTCGACCGTCGTCGCCGCGTTCGACCACGCCCACGTCGACGCGTACTCCCTTGCCGTCGTCATCGACGAGATCCGTCGTGTGTATCTCGGGGACACCGTGGACGACGCGGATCCCGGAAGCTTCGTCGACTACTGCCTGCTCGAATCCACCTCTGCCGCGGTCCGCCTCGATGATCCGCGGGTGGTGTCCTGGGTGGACTTCCTCCGCGCCCGCGGCGGCGCCCCACCTCAGTTCCCGCTGGATCTCGGCGTGCCGCCGGGAAGGACCGACCGCTGCGCCATCCGCGTGGACACGCTGATGTCGACGGACGAGGCCGCCTCGTTCGAAGCCTGCTGCCGGGACGAGGGCGCGAGCCTGTACGCCGGGGTGCTCTCCGCGATGGCGCACGCAGTGCGCGATCTGGGCGGCGGTTCGACACTGCCACTGCTCTTCCCGTTGCACACCCGCACGATCGACGCGTGGCGGTCCGCCGTCGGGTGGTTCGTCACCAACGCACCTCTCGACGTCGTCGTCGAGAACGACATGCTTGCCACCATCCGTCGGACCGGACCCGACCTACGCCGCGCGGTCGACCTGGGCGCTGTGCCGATCCCCCGCGTCGTCGAAGCCGCCGGTGGCCTGAACCGGCCTCGCAAGAACGTCTTCATGGTCTCGTACGTGGACTACCGACGGCTACCCGGCCACGAGGAGATGCGCGCGGTGGATGCCCATCACATCTCGAACGTGACGGTCGCCGACGACGCCCAGTTCTGGATCTCTCGGACCGTGGAGGGGATCGCTCTGCGATCGCGGTTCCCCGACAACCCGACGGCCTGCAGAACCGTCGAGAGCTTTCTGCGCGTCGTCCGCGAGCACATCGCGGCGTGCACCGCGAGCCTGCCCGCGCTGGCAGTGACATAAAGTCGGCACCGGACACGGACAGATCCCGAATCCGGACGACGCGAGGAGAACATCGGTGAGTGAAGCGGACGATCGGCCCGAGAACGACCGGCCCGTCACGGACGATGCGGTCGCTGCGCCGTTCCTGCGCGTCGAACGCGGCAACCCCACCGACGAGGATCTCGCGGCTTTGGTCGCCGTCCTGTCCGCCGCAGCCGCGGACAGCGGGCCCGCCGAGGTTCCCGTCCGGGACCACTGGGGTCGGCCGGAGACGATGCACCGGCCGGACACGGCCTTCTCGCCGTACGCCTTCGGTTCCGGAGTCCGCTGACCCCGATGGCCGTTCGTCTCGTTCTGGCCTCCCGATCCCCCGCACGGCTGGCCGTGCTGCGTGCTGCCGGCATGGACCCCGTCGTGCGTGTCTCCGATGTCGACGAGGATGCAGTCGCCGCCGCGCTTCCCGATTCCTCCCCGGACTCCGTCGTCGTCACCGAGCTCGCTGCTGCCAAGGCCGCTGTGATCGCCGACTCCCTGGACAGCGATCTCGCCGTCGGCACCGTCGTGATCGTCGGCTGCGATTCGATGCTGGCCATCGGCGGCGAGCTGGTCGGCAAACCCCACGACATCGAGGTCGCCCGACAACGCTGGGCGGTGATGGCGGGGAACAGCGGAAGCCTGCTGACAGGCCACTGCGTCCTGCGTGTCGACGACGGCGTGGTCACGGCCCGAAGCTCGGCGCACTGCTCCACCGTCGTGCACTTCTCGACTCCGGATCCGGCGGACCTCGAGGCATACCTGCACTCCGGTGAACCGATGACGGTCGCGGGGGCGTTCACACTCGACGGCCTCGGCGGGTGGTTCGTCGACGGCATCGAGGGCGATCCGTCGTCCGTGATCGGCATCGGCCTGCCCCTGGTCCGCAGGCTGCTCGCGGAGGTCGGCGTGTCCGTGGCCGAGCTCTGGGCCGCGACGCGGGCATCGGGCGACTGACACCCGACCGGCGCGCGACCTAGGATCGGAAGCGACACCCGGCCTCGGCCGACCATCGCTGACAATCTCAGGAGTCGCACGTGCCCGTCGCGCCAGATCCCCACCCCGCCTTCGCGTCGTTCGCGCACCCCGAGCGGCTCGTCACGACGCAGTGGCTGTCCGCCAACATCGGCACACCGGGGCTCAAGGTCGTCGAATCCGACGAGGACGTCCTGCTCTACGACGTCGGCCACATCCCCGGCGCCGTCAAGATCGACTGGCACCTCGACCTCAACGACCCGGTCACTCGCGACTACGTCGACGGCGCAGCGTTCGCCGATCTGATGAACCGCAAGGGAATTTCCCGCGAGGACACCGTCGTCATCTACGGCGACAAGAGCAACTGGTGGGCCGCCTACGCCCTCTGGGTCTTCACCCTGTTCGGCCACGAGGACGTGCGGTTGCTCGACGGAGGTCGCGACGCCTGGCTGGCGGAGAACCGGGACACCACGCTCGACGTCCCCGAGACATCCGTCTCCGGCAGCTACCCCGTCGTCGAGCGCGACGACGCTGCGATCCGCGCGTTCAAGGACGACGTCCTCGCCCACCTCGGATCGGGACCGCTGGTCGACGTCCGGTCCCCCGCCGAGTACACGGGCGAGCGCACCCACATGCCCGACTACCCGGACGAGGGCGCCTTGCGCGGCGGTCACATCCCGTCCGCAGTGAGCATCCCGTGGGCGAAGGCCGCAGCTCCCGACGGACGCTTCAAGTCCCGCGACCAGCTCGACGAGGTGTACGCCGACGTGTCGTCCGACGCCGAGGTCATCGCCTACTGCCGCATCGGCGAGCGCTCGAGCCACACCTGGTTCGTACTCACGCACCTCCTCGGATACTCGAACGTCCGCAACTACGACGGTTCGTGGACGGAGTGGGGCAACGCGGTCCGCACACCCATCGCCCGCGGCGAGGAGACCGGGGTACTGCAGTGACCGGCGCTCTTCCCGCTCCCCTCGCGGAGATCGTCGAGGACTTCGGGGCCGTCGAGGGTCAGGACAAGATCACTCTGCTGCTCGAGTTCAGCAACGAACTCCCCGCGCTTCCTGCCGGACTCGAGCAGGCGGCGATGGAGCCGGTGCCGGAGTGCCAGTCGCCGCTGTTCCTGTCCGTCGACTCGTCCGACCGTTCGGCGGTGCGGCTGTTCTTCAGCGCTCCGCCGGAGGCACCGACCACCCGCGGGTTCGCGTCGATCCTCGCGCAGGGGCTCGACGGCCTGCCGGCGGACGACATCCTCGGGGTACCGGACGACTTCTACACCGAGTTGGGGCTCGCCGACACGGTGAGTCCTCTACGGCTGCGCGGAATGTCGGCGATGTTGAGTCGGGTCAAGAAGCATCTTCGCGGCTGAGAGCGTCGATATGTACTGACAATCTCGGTCTCGGCGGTAGACTGAGGTACCGAGAGCGCAGTCCGTCAGGGGTCGCGCGCCGGGTGTGGGAGGGGCAGTCCCGAAAGTGGAGTTCACCGAGCTGGTCGACTACCCGATCCCGGCAGGCACCATCACCGAGTGGATTCCCAGCGTCGGACCGCATGCCTCCACCCCCGAGGACGCCGGGTGGCTCGAGGACGACCGGCCCACGTCGTTCGTTCACGAAGCCCACCTGCGGCGGACCATCGCCGATCCGTCCGCCGGCCGCGAGTCGTGGCTCGGAACGGCGTTCGACATCCCCGGCACCCTGGACAAGGCGGCGTTCCGGCGGGCTGTCCTGGCGTGGATCGACCGCCACGAGGGCATGCGCTCCAATGCCACGATCGATCCGGACAGCGGGGTTCTGTCGCGGGTCACGGCCCCCGTGGGTGCCACCGACATATGGGTGATCCAGCAGGACGAGTGCACGCGCGCCGACGAGGTGTACGAACATCTCCAGCATCTGTTCGACGAGTACACCTCGCCGCTGGTGTGGCCGTCGTACGCGTTCGTGACCCTCGAGCCCCGTTCGACCGACGACGTTCCCGACCACGTCACGGTGTTCTTCGCGGCCGACCACTCGATCATCGACGGTCTCTCCATCGTGCTCATCGCGCACGAGTTGACCCGGCTGTACGAGGAGGAGACGACCGGCGTCCACGCCGGTCTGTTCCCCACCGGCAGCTACCTCGATTTCGGTGAACTCGAACGCACCCTGTGCAGCGGCGTCGATCACACACACGACGCCGCTGTGGAGTGGTCTCGATTCCTCGCCGAGAACGGCGGGCAGTTCCCGTCGTTCCCTCTGGACATCGGCCCCGCTCCCGAGGTCCGGGTCCCGCAGAACGGGCTGTCCGCCTGGATCATGACGCCGGAGGAAGCCGAGTCGTTCACCGTCGCATGCCGTAAGACGGGGCCCGGGTTCCTCGCCGGCTTGATGGCGGCGATGGGCGCGGCGTCCTACGCCGTGTCGGGGGCACCCCGCTTCCGGACCGTCACCCCGATGCACACCCGGCACGACCCGTCGTGGGCCGCATCCCTCGGATGGTTCGTCGGGGTCGCTCCGCTCGCGTTCGACGTCGCCGACGGTGAATCGTTCGGCGACCTGGTCGTGCGCGCCGGATCGGAACTGGCCCGTACCAAACCGGTATCGAAGGTGCCGTTCGATCTGATCGCCGATGCCACCGGCGTCGACGTGCTGCCGCGGTTCGTCGTGTCGTTCATGGACGTCCGCTTCGCTCCGGACGCCCGCACGTGGCCCGACATCAACGCGCGAGCTCTCCGCAGCAAGAAGTACGACCACGACGTCTACCTGTGGATCCATCGCACGCCGCAGGGCGTCAACATCTCCTCACGGTTCGCCGGCACCGAGGTCGCTGCCGCCGCGGTGCACCGGTTCGTCGGCGAGCTGAGGGCCGTGCTGACCGCGGTCGCGAGCACGGGGACATACCTGGTGCACGCGCCGGAAACACCCCACCTAGACTCCGAAACAAGGATGTCCATCTAATCTCGTGGGCGAGAACCCGCGTATGCCCGCCGGAGCGATACCTCGCGACGGCCTATCCGACCCTCACAGGAGGCTTCGTGCCCAGCCACGCCACTGCCCGCATCAGTAAAGTTCTCGTCGCCAATCGGGGCGAGATAGCGGTTCGCGTGATCCGAGCTGCGGCCGACGCCGGCTACACCTCCGTCGCCGTCTACGCAGAACCCGACGCCGACGCACCCTTCGTCCGCCTCGCCGACGAAGCCTTCGCCCTCGGCGGTCAGACCTCCGCCGAGTCCTACCTCGCGATCGACAAGATCATCGACGCCGCCGCCAAGTCCGGCGCCGACGCCATCCACCCCGGCTACGGCTTCCTCTCCGAGAACGCCGACTTCGCCCAGGCCGTCCTCGACGCCGGCCTGATCTGGATCGGACCGTCCCCGCAGTCCATCCGCGACCTCGGCGACAAGGTCACCGCCCGCCACATCGCCACCCGCGCGAAGGCCCCCTCCGTGCCCGGCACGTCCGAGCCCGTCAAGGACGCCGACGAGATCCTCGCCTTCGCCGACGAGCACGGCCTCCCCATCGCCATCAAGGCCGCCTTCGGCGGCGGCGGACGCGGCATGAAGGTCGCCCGCACCCGCGAGGAAATCCCCGAGCTCTTCGACTCCGCCACCCGCGAAGCGGTCTCCGCCTTCGGCCGCGGCGAATGCTTCGTCGAGCGCTACCTCGACAAGCCCCGCCACGTCGAAGCGCAGGTCATCGCCGACCAGCACGGCAACGTCGTCGTCGCCGGCACCCGCGACTGCTCCCTGCAGCGCCGCTTCCAGAAGCTCGTCGAGGAAGCCCCCGCACCGTTCCTCACCGACGACCAGCGCGCCGAGATCCACGCCTCCGCCAAGGCCATCTGTAAGGAAGCCGGCTACTACGGCGCCGGCACCGTCGAATACCTCGTCGGCCAGGACGGACTCGTCTCCTTCCTCGAAGTCAACACCCGCCTGCAGGTCGAACACCCCGTCACCGAGGAAACCTCCGGCATCGACCTCGTCCTGCAGCAGTTCCGCATCGCCAACGGCGACGAACTCTCCATCACCGAGGACCCCACCCCGCGCGGACACTCCTTCGAGTTCCGCATCAACGGCGAAGACGCCGGCCGCGGCTTCCTCCCCGCTCCCGGACCGGTCACCACCTTCATCGCCCCCGAGGGCCCCGGCGTGCGCGTCGACTCCGGTGTCGAGTCCGGCTCCGTCATCGGCGGCCAGTTCGACTCCATGCTCGCCAAGCTCATCGTCACCGGCGCCACCCGCGAGGAAGCCCTCGCCCGCTCGCGTCGCGCCCTCGCCGAGTTCAAGGTGGAGGGACTCGCCACCGTCATCCCGTTCCACCGCGCCGTCGTCTCCGACCCCGCCTTCATCGGCGACGGTCAGTCCTTCGACGTCCACACCCGGTGGATCGAGACCGAGTGGGACAACACCGTCGAACCGTTCACCGCCGGCGCCCCCATCGAGGACGACGAGAACGGACCCCGACAGAACGTGGTCGTCGAGGTCGGTGGCCGCCGTGTCGAGGTCTCCCTGCCCGGCCAGTTCTCCCTCGGCGGCGGTGGTGGTGCCGGCAACGGTGGCGCGATCCGCCGCAAGCCCAAGCCGCGCACCCGCGGCGGCGCCGGCGGCGCAGCTGCGTCCGGTGACGCCGTCACCGCACCCATGCAGGGCACCGTCGTCAAGGTCGCCGTCACCGAAGGCCAGGAAGTCGTCGCCGGAGACCTCATCGCCGTCCTCGAAGCGATGAAGATGGAGAACCCCGTCACCGCCCACAAGGACGGCGTCGTCACCGGCCTGTCCGTCGAGCCCGGCTCCGCCATCACCCAGGGAACGGTCCTCGCAGAACTGAAGTGATCCACCGAGACAGCCCGCCCCCGTTAGGCTCCTCTCATGGCTGACGACAGTCCTGACGTGAGAATCGGAACCGCCGAACGGGAGCGGGCTTTCTCGTTGCTGAGCGAGCATTTCGCTGCGGGACGGTTGGGCACCTCGGAGTTCGACGAACGATCGGCTGCCGTATCGGCAGCAGTGACGCGCGGGGAACTCGTGCCCCTGTTCCGCGACCTTCCGGGTGGATCCGCGATGCTGCACTCCGACCAGCCGACGTCACCCGACTCGAGCCCGGTGATCGCGTCGTCGGGACACGTACCCGCGGTGAGCGGTGGACGGGACTATCGAGCCGTGGCGATGGGCATCATGCCGCTCGCAGCGCTCGTGCTCTTCTTCGTCACCGGGTCATGGCTGTGGTTCCTGGCCGTCCCCGCCGCCGGTGCGATCCTGTATGCGGGCCGCAAGGACGACTCGTGACGGCGATTCGAGCGGCACTCTTCGACGTCTTCGGAACGGTCGTCGACTGGCGCGGCGGCATCGCATCGTCCACCCGAACCTGGCTCGACAACCATGCGCCGGACCGGACCGACATCGATACCGGAAAGTTCGCGGACAGGTGGCGGGCGAAGTATCAGCCGTCGATGCAGCCGATCAGGGAGGGTCGGCGCGAGTTCACCGCACTCGACGTCCTCCATCGGGAAAGTCTGCTGGAACTCCTGCTCGAGTGCGCGTTGCCCACCGATGCGGCCGAGGACCTCAACCGTGCGTGGCACAGGCTTCCGCCATGGCCCGACTCGGTGGCCGGCATCTCGGCGATCCGCGAATCCGTCATCGTGGCACCGCTGTCGAACGGCAACATCTCGCTGCTGCTCGACATGGCGAAGAATGCCGGCCTGCCGTGGGACGCGATCCTCGGGGCCGAGGTGGTGCGGGCATATAAACCGACGCCCGAGTCCTACCTCCGCACGGCGGCGGTCCTCGACCTGGCACCGGACCAGTGTCTGATGGTCGCCACACACAACGACGACCTCGCCGCCGCGCGTGGGTGCGGACTGCGGACCGCCTTCGTCAGGCGACCTCGTGAACACGGCCCGGAACAGTCGTCGTCCGAGCCGACCGACGACTGGAACTACGTCGTCGACGATCTACTCGAACTCGGAGTCCTGCTGCGTCAGTGAATGATCCGCTCGTACACGCCCACTTCGGAACCCGTTTCCCAGTCACCGAGCCCGGCGAAGGTGGACAGCACGCGCTCGTGATTCCAGTCCTCGTCGACATGGATCTCGTGCGGGTTGCCCTCGATCTCGTGCTGGGGGTAATGGACGATCGGAATGGAGAGGTACACCGCGCGGCGCGCAGCAGCAGAACACTTCTCCCACAGCGCGAGAGCGTCCGCCTCGGTCATGTGCTCGGCGACGTCACCGATGATCACCACGTCCGCAGCCGGTAGGTCGACCTTGCGTGCATCACCGATGACGATCTCGTCGTAATAGTCGTGCAGTCGGTACGTGTCGACGTACGGCTGCCAGATCTCGACGCCCGTGATGTGCGAGACCGCGGGCCCGGCAAGCAGTTTGGCGTACGTTCCCACCCCCGGCCCGATGTCGAGCACGGTCACCGGGCTGTCGGCCCCCAGCGCGGTCACTCGGTCACGGATCCAGCTCTTACCCTCTGTCGAACTCATCGGCATGGGTTCGTGTGCCCACCCCGGGCATTTCGTAACCGTCGCTGCGGTGGTCGTGGTCGCGGCCGGTCGCCAGATCGCTGCAGTCGACGAGGACGACGTCGGGATTGTCGGCCAGGAATGACCGCGCTCCCCGGTCTCCGTCCGCGGCACCGGCCGCCTGCGGCCACCAGTGCCGCGCAAGCACGACGGGGTGTCCCGGCCGGCCGTCGAACGTCGCTCGCGCCAGACCCGTGGAGAGCGATGCCTCGATGACGCGCCCGACCACGTCGCCGCCGATGTCGGGGGTGTCCACCAGGTGCAGTACGGCCTTGTCGGCGTCGGTCGTCGCACATGCCTGCAGGCCCACCCGGACCGAGCTGCCCATGCCGGTACGCCACTCGTCGTTCACCACGCACTGCGCGCCGGCAGGCATCTCGGGTGCCGCCGCACCCACGACGACCAGCACCTCGTCGCAGCCACCCTCCCGCAGTGCACGGACGGCGAGCCTGAGCCACAGCCCCTCGTGCGCCAGGATCTTCGGTTCGCCGTAGCGGGTGCCCGCACCCGCCGCGAGCACCACACCGATCGAGGTCATACCTGCCACTATGGCACCCCGGACGGTGGAGTTTCTGCTCCTGTCGCGCTGATTGTCGACGGGATCCCGCTGCTGTCGCCGCCGAGAGGAGCAAAAACCCCATCTCCCGGGCGCCATCTACTCCAGCCGCGCCTCGAGCTCGGCGATGCGCTCGAGCAGCACCTTCTCCCGCGCCGCGGCGTCACGCTCGTAGAGCGCCCCCATCCTGCTCACGTAGTCCTGGTCGTAGCGCGGGATGATGCTGCGGGTGCAGTTCCAGTCGATCGCTTCGACGGAGATCACGACGCTGCGTTCGCACCGCGATTCGACGGTGCCGCCGGGTACCTGCCGGAGTCGCTCGAGCAACGCCGGGTCCGCACTCCCCTCGACCACCGTCGCGCGCCCGTAGATCTTCACGCGCTGGCGGCGCGGGTAGTCCACGACGATCAGCGCCACACGATCGTTCGCATCGAGATTGCCGGCCGTCACAAACTGGTTGTTCCCGGCGAAGTCGGCGAACGCGAGTGTGTGGTCGTCGAGCACCTGCAGGAACCCGGCCGGCCCGCTGCGGTACTGGACGTAGGGCCATCCGGTCTCGGTGACCGTCGACAGGTAGAACTGGTCCGCCGCGCGGATGATCACCTTCTCGCGGCCGTCGAGTTCGTCGGGTCCGTCGTCGCCGCGTTCCGTCTGCGCACCATAGGCCGTGTAACTGCCCTTCTCACGCTGCCGTGCGAGCGTCGAGGCTCCGAAGACCAGATGGTGGTAGTGGTTGCTCATCGCCCGTCACTCTGCCATCGATCTCGGCTCGTGACCTTCGGGGCGTGGCATCATCGCCCGCAACCCTCACATCCGCGCTCAGAACAGGAACTTCGATGCATCAGATAATTCAGCAATTCGTGGGTCAGGAAATAGGCGTCAATTTCGAGAAACCGGAGAAGTTCGAACCGGTGAAGCTCCTTGATGCGAACCCAGAATTCATGTCACTCGAAACACCTGGCGGCCGAAAGATGCACTTCGGAATGAAATGGGTCGTCTTCGTACTGGAAGGAGAGGCGCAACTCGGCGGCGGATTCGGTAAGAAGACTCGGGTACCCGTACTCGTACAAGTTCACCATTTTCTTGTTTACCGCGGCGGTGGAGGTGGAGTTGGGGTGGGCGTGGCATTCTGAGTTTCGGCCAGGGAGACTGCGCGTCCCTTCACCACCCGTTGGCGGATCACCCAACGACCAGCGCGAACCGGTGACCCGACTTTGTGCGGTCTCGACTGGCGGGGTGGCCCGGCATGGCGGATTCTGATCGCACCGCACTCCGGTCACTCGCCGCCCTGCACCGTCGCAGGGCACCGCCACAGGCCCCTACGGCCCTCGCCTGGAACCAGGTCCCACTCATGACTGTTCGCTCCGCCGTCACACGGCGCCACCCCGTCGACGAGGTTCTCCCCGCCCACAAGCTGGCGGCCTACGGGTTCCAACACGTCGTCGCGTTCTACGCCGGGGCGGTGCTGGTCCCGATCATCATCGGTGGGGCCATCGGCCTCACCAACGAGCAGTTGATCCACCTGATCAACGCCGACCTCTTCACGTGTGGCATCGCCTCGATCATCCAGGCGGTCGGCTTCCGGAAGATCGGTGTGAAACTGCCGCTTCTGCAGGGCGTCACGTTCGCCGGCGTCAGCCCCGTCATCGCGATCGCGATGGCGAACGGCGGCGGAACCGAGGGCCTGCTGTACGTGTACGGCGCCGTCATCGTGGCGGGGCTGTTCACGTTCCTCATCGCCCCGTGGTTCAGCAGGCTGCTGAGGTTCTTCCCGCCGGTGGTGACCGGCACGGTCATCGCCATCATCGGTATCGCGCTGCTGCCGGTGGCCGTGAACGATGCCGTCACCAATCCTGCGACGCACGAACAGGATCCGACGAACGGTCGCTGGATGGCCTACGCGATCGGCACCCTGGTGATCATCGTGCTGATCCAGCGGTTCTTCCGCGGCTTCACCGCCACCATCGCCGTACTGCTCGGGCTCGTCATCGGCAGCGCCACCGCGTACGTGTTGGGCGACATGACGTTCGACGGCGTCTCCGAGGCCTCGTGGGTCGGGTTCACCCAGCCGTTCCTGTTCGGTGCGCCCAAATTCAGCGTCATCGCCATCATCTCGATGATCGTGGTCCTGATGATCACGGCGGTCGAGTCGACGGGCAGCGTCTTCGCCACGGGTGAGATCGTCGGCAAGCGGATCACGAAGGACGACATCGCCGCCACCCTGCGTGCCGACGGCGTGGCCACGGTGATCGGCGGTTCCTTCAACTCGTTCCCGTACACGGCCTTCTCGGAGAACGTGGGTCTGGTGCGCCTGACGCGCGTGCGCAGCCGGTGGGTGGTCGCCGCCGCCGGTGCCATCATGATCGTCCTGGGCCTGCTGCCGAAGACGGCGGCGGTGGTCGCGTCCATTCCGTCACCCGTCCTGGGCGGCGCCGCGTTGGCGCTCTTCGCCACCGTGGCGGTTGTGGGCATCCAGACGCTGTCGAAGGTGGACTTCACCGATCACCGCAACCTCATCATCGTCGCGACCAGTCTCGGCCTCGCCCTGCTGGTCACCATTCAGCCGACCGTCTCGGAGGGAGTCCCGAGCTGGCTCGAGCTGCTGTTCTCGAGCGGCATCGTGCTCGGTGCATTCACCGCGATCGTGCTCAACATCCTGTTCTTCCACGTGGGCGGCTCGCGCGGTGCGACGGTGGCCGGCTCCCCCGGCGACTCGATCACTCTCGATGCCGTCAACGAGATGAGCCTCGACGCGTTCTCGGAGACCTTCGGCGACGTCGTGCAGGGATCCGACTGGGTGGTGCGTCGCGCATACGAGCAGCGGCCCTTCGCGGATGCCCATGCACTACGGGAGGCGTTCCAGGATTCCCTGCTCGCGGGAACCACGGAAGAGCAGGTCGAGCTGATCAGCGCCTTCCCCGATCTGGGTAGCGAGGACGACACGGGTGAGGCGTTCGCCAAGGACCACGTCTCGCTCGCGCACCTCGGCGACGAGGAGCATCGCTCGGTTGTCGACCTTGCTACCGCCTACCGCGATCACTTCAGCTTCCCCCTCGTCATCTGTGCCGCCGAGACCGAGCACTACGACAGGGTGCTCGCCAACGGGTGGTCACGGATGGAGAACTCGCCCGGCGCGGAGCGGTCGTTCGCGATGATCGAGGTCGCGAAGATCGCGAATCACCGGTTCGACGACCTGGTCGCCGATGCGAACCCGATCGCCGCGGCGCGCTTCGGCAGACTGAACGACCTGTCCTGATCCCCACCACAGAAGGGAACGCCCGTGTTCCTGCACGAAGCACTCGGGCTCGACGCGTTCAACCGGTCGACCGATCGCGCCGCGATGCACGCACTGTTCGAATGCTGTTCGTCGCCCATCTGGGCGCGCCGAGTCGCGGCGGGTCGCCCCTTCGACAGCGCCGAAGCCCTTCTCGACCGCGCCGACAGCGAGTTGGTGGAGTTGTCCGAGACCGAGATCGACCGGGCTCTCGACGGTCATCCGCGCATCGGTGCGTCGGTGACCGCCGGCTCGTCGTCGCAGCGCGAGCAGGCCGCGGTGAGCGAGGCGGACCAGAGTGTCAAGGACGCGCTCGCGGTTGGTAACCGGACCTACGAGGAGAAGTTCGGCCACGTGTACCTGGTGTGTGCGACCGGCCGACCGGCGACGGAGCTTCTCGCTATCCTCACCGAGAGGCTCGACAACGATCCGGAGACGGAGAGGCGCGTGATGAGAACAGAACTGGCGAAGATCAATCGAATCAGGTTGACCCGCATGCTGACCGAGCGGACCGAACTGTGAGTGTCAGCACCCACGTCCTCGACGCGGTGCACGGAACCCCGGCGACGGGGGTAGGTCTGGCGGTGGTCGACGAGCACGGCGACGTGGTCACCACGGGGATCACCGACGAGGAGGGGCGCGCCAAGGAACTGCTGCCCGACGACGCCCTTGCCGGTGTCTACACGCTGGTGTTCGACACCGCCGCGTACTTCGAACAGTCCGGGACGCAGACCTTCTACCCCGAGGTGTCCATCACCTTCACCGTCCGCGACGTCGATGCGCACCACCATGTTCCGCTGTTGTTGTCTCCGTTCGCGTACTCCACCTATCGAGGAAGCTGACGCCATGACCGACCTGACCGGAAACATCGTCCTGGGAGCAAACCAGTACGGCAAGGCCGAGAACCGGGTGGTGCGCATCTATCGCGACACCGCCCGCCACGAGATCCGTGACATCTCCGTGTCGTCGGCACTGCGGGGTGATTTCTCCGCCGCCCATCTGGTCGGTGATCAGGGCGCCGTCCTGCCGACGGACACGCAGAAGCAGACCGCCTATTCGTACGCGAAGGAGAAGGGCCTGCTACATCTCGAGTCGTACGGCCTCGATCTGGCACGGCATTTCGTCGACGATGTCGAGCCGGTGACGGAGGCGCGGATCGAGTTGGAGGAGTACGCGTGGGAGCGCGTCACCGTCGACGGCCGTCCGCACGATCACACGTGGGTACGCAAGGGTCAGGAGACGCGGGTCGCCTCGGTCACCGTGGCGGGCAGCGGAGCGGAGCAGAAGACCTGGGTCACTGCGGGTTTCAAGGACCTCGTCATTCTGAAGTCGACGGGATCCGAGTTCGCAGGGTTCCTCGAGGACTCCTACACCGTGCTCGCGCCGACCCACGACCGCGTCATGGCCACCTCGCTCGAGGCCCGGTGGCGCTACACCACCACCGACGTGGCGTGGGACGAGGTGTACGCCGGCGTCAAGGCGGTGATGATCGAGCAGTTCGCGACACTGCAGTCGCTCGCGTTGCAGCAGACACTCTTCGCGATGGGACGCGCTGCGCTGGAGGCATTCCCGTTCATCGCGGAGCTCCGGATGAGTGCACCGAACAAGCACCACTTCCTCTACGACCTCGACCGGTTCGGCGTCGAGAACAACGGCGAGGTGTTCCACGCCGACGACCGCCCTTACGGACTCATCCAGGCGACCGTCGAACGAGACGACGCCCCCGACGCAGGATCCGCCTGGCGGGGTTACAGCGTCGTCGGCTGAGGCCCCAGCACGGCCAACGCGACGAAGACGTCGGTGCGGTCCTCCGTCGTCCCCAGGTCTCGGTCCGTCAGCGCCTCCACCCGTCCGATGCGGTATCGCACCGTGTTGACGTGCACGTGGAGGGCGTCGGCCGTGCGACTCCAGGAACCGTCGTGGTCGAGGTATGCCCGCAGCGTGTCCAGAAGTCCTGCGTCCGTGCGGGTGTCGTGCTCGATCACCGCGCCGAGCACCCGCCGGGCGTAGGCGGCGCGCAGTCCGTCCGGGACCACCGAGAGCAGAACGGCGGCCGATCCGGTGTCCGCGCTGGTCCGCACCGCGATGCGGTCGGCCGACGCCGCGGCGACCTCGCGTGCGTGTTGCGCCGACTGCACGCACCCGACGAGGGCAGCGGCCTCGGACGCCGTACCCACGCCCACGGCGATGCTCCCGGTCACAACGTCTCCCAGTCGTCCCAACGCTCGGGTCAGATCGTCGGCCACGCGGGTGGTCGTGCCCCCCGGCGGCAATCCGACGACGCCGATCACGACGTCCCCGTCGGTGACACCCACGCTCACCGCGCCGCCGACCGACGTCCGCACCGCATCGGTGAGCACCGCGGCCAGTACCTCGATCGGCAGATCCGACGTCGCGGCCAAGGCCACGACATCGCCTGTCAGGTCGACCCCGATCTGTCGGACACGGTCCAGCGCGTGTTCCCCCGCCCCGGCGACGAGAAGGTCCGCCGCCTGGTCGGCCATGGTGCGCAGAACCCGGGCGCCGTCGTCGTGCCGCACCCGATCGAGGGCCGCGATACTGGCCAGCTGAGCGAGCGTGTCGAGAACCTGCGGGTCCATCCGCTCGTGGTCACCGTCGACGACGAGGTACCAGGCTGTCGCGCGGTGACCGAAACTCGACCCGACGGGCAGCACCGACCGCACCGTGTCCCTCGCTACCACGCTGCACGGAACACCCTGCGCCGCAGTGCGAACGAGAGCGTCCACCGCCTCCGTGGTCAACGGCTCGGCGGACACCACGGACCGTCCCACCGCCGTGATGATCCTGCACGTCACCCCGGTGTCCCGCGCTGTCTCCTGTGTGAGGTCGGCGAGCGCGCGGCCGTCGGCGACCGCGGTGAGCAATCGGTGCTGGCGGGCCAGACTGGCGGACAGGCGCGCCACCCGATCGCCGGTCACGCGGCTGGTGACGGCCTCGATGACGTCGGCGAACGCGACCGACGACGGCACCGCCAGCAGCGGGAGCGAATACTTCTCGCAGGCTCGGACCACATCGTCGGGGACGCAGCCGAACACCTCGTCACCCGCCGCGAGCGCCACCGCGCCGGCCGCGACGACGGACGCCACGAAAGCATCACTGTCCTCCGGCGCTCGGCGCCACACCATGCCGGTGACGACCAGCTCGCCACCCACGATGTAGCGGGACGGGTCCGTGAGGTCGGTCGCGAAGGCCCACCGCACGGCCCGAGCGAATTGATCGTCGGTACCGACGACGCGCCGCAGCGCGAGCTCTCGTACGTCGAGCACGTCCTGGATCAACACACCCGTTCACCTGTCCACATCGCCGTTGGAGGATCCGACAATAAGCGGCGATCGTTTCGGCCACGTTTCGTCGGCGCGCGTCCTGCGCAGGCGGCCGACACGGTGTTGACTCGGTGTCACAGCGAGGACAGGAGTACCGACGTGCCGGAGCGCATTCTCATCACGGGCGCCCACGTGATCACCGTGGACCCTGCTCGGTCCGAGTGGCCGACGGGATGGCTCCTGGTCGAGGACGGACTGATCGCCGCTCTGGGCCCCGGTGACCCACCTGCGCTCGACGGTATTTCGCGTGACGACGCCGTCGTGGTGGACGGCCGCGGCTGCGTCCTGACTCCCGGTCTGGTGAACACGCACCACCATCTCTATCAATGGATCACTCGCGGTCTGGCGGCCGACTCGACGCTCTTCGAGTGGTTGACGACGCTGTATCCGGTGTGGGCCGGCATCGACGCCGACTCGGTCCGGGTCGCCGCGACGGGTGGACTGGCCCGACTGGCCGCCACCGGATGCACCACCACCACCGACCACCTCTACGTCTTCCCCCACGACGGCGGCGACGTGTTGGGCGCCGAGATCGACGCCGCGCGGACGGTCGGTCTGCGGTTCCACCCGACGCGCGGATCGATGGATCTGGGACACAGTCAGGGTGGCCTGCCACCGGACAACGTCGTGGAGTCGCTCGATGCGATCCTGGCCGCGAGCACCGCCGCGGTCGAGCGCTGGCACGACCCGTCCTTCGGATCGATGCTGCAGATCGCCCTCGCGCCGTGCTCACCGTTCTCCGTCACGGCCGATCTCCTTCGCGAGTCGGCGACGCTGGCGCGCGAGCTCGGCGTCCGGTTGCACACACACCTCGCCGAGACGCTGGACGAGGAGGAGTTCTGCCGCAGCAACTTCGGTATGACGCCCGTGCAGTACATGGAATCCGTGGGGTGGGTCGGGCCCGACGTCTGGTACGCGCACGCCGTGCACCTCGATGACGCCGCGATCGCGACCATGGCGGCCACCGGAACCGGGGCGGCCCACTGCCCCACGTCCAACGCACGGCTGGGCGCCGGCATCGCCCGAGCACGCGATCTGATCGACGCTCGGGTTCCCCTGGGGCTCGGCGTCGACGGTGCCGCCAGCAACGAGTCGTGCAGCATTCTCGAAGAGGCGCACCACGCTGCACTGTTCGCGCGGGCGCGGGGTGGCCCACGGGCGATGACGGTGAGGGAGAGTCTCGAGCTCGCCACCATCGGCGGTGCGCGAGTCCTCGGCCGTGAGAACGAGATCGGGTCGCTCGAGGTGGGCAAGGTGGCCGACCTCGCCCTGTGGCGGATCGACGGGATCGCTCATGCGGGCATCACGGATCCGGTGGCTGCGCTGGTGCTCGGCGACCGCCCACCTCTCGAGCGACTGTTCGTCCACGGCCGCACGGTCGTCGAGAAGGGCGTCGTCGTCACGGTGGACGAAGACACGGTGGCCGGCCAGGTCGCCGCCGCGCATACGGCGCTGGTGGCCAAGGCAGGGCGGTGAAGCCATGGATCTGAACACGGTCCGGGACGTCGTTCGAGCCAGGTCCCGCAACGACCTGACGACGATCGACGATCGGACGTCGATCGTCGCGGGTGGGACCTGGGTGTTCTCCGAACCTCAGGTGGGTGTCCGACGTCTGGTCGATCTGTCCGACCTCGGCTGGCCGTCGATCGTCGTCCACAACGGTCACCTGGAGATCGGCGCGACCTGCACGGTCGACGAGCTCCGTCGCGCGACGTGGCCGGACCGGTGGTCGCATCTGGGGTCCGCGGTCGGGCTCTGCGCCGATGCACTCCTCGCATCCTGGAAGGTTCAGCAGTTCGCCACGGTCGGCGGGAACATCGCGTTGGGTCTTCCGGCCGGCGCGATGACCTCGCTCGTCGCCGGTCTGGACGGTGTCGCGTTCGTCTGGACTCCGGACGGCGAGGAGCGCAGAATTCCAGTGGCGGAGTTGGTCGTCGGTGCACAACGCACCTCATTGGCGACAGGCGAGGTCATCCGCAGAGTCGACATCGCCGACAGTGTTCTGCGATCCCGGATCGCCTGCCGCAGAATTTCTCTCGCCCCGCGCGGGCGGTCCGGCGCCGTCGTGATCGGACGCCTCGACGCGGACGGATCCGTCGTCCTGACCATCACCGCGGCCACCGACCGTCCGATCCAGCTACGGGCCTCGACGCTCCCCCTCGATGCCGCGACCTGGGTCCGGGACGCCGTGCCCGCCGATGCCTGGTACGACGACGTCCATGGCGCGCCCGACTGGCGTCGACACGTCAGTGGTGTTCTCGCACAGCAGATCTGTGAGGAGTTGTCATGAAGGTGACCGTCAACGGCGAGGCCGTCGAGATGTCTCCGCGGCCGGGTCAGTGCCTCCGGACCGCTCTGCGCGACATCGAGCGGTTCGACGTCAAGAAGGGGTGCGACGCGGGTGACTGCGGGGCCTGCTCGGTACTGCTCGACGGGCGTGCAGTCCATTCGTGCATCGTCCCCGCCTACCGCGCCGAGGGCCACGAGGTCACCACGGTGGCCGGGCTGGGCACACCGGACGACATGCATCCGGTGCAGCAGCGCTTCGTCGACGCGGCCGGCTTCCAGTGCGGCTTCTGCACGGCCGGCATGGTCGTCACCGCGTCCGCTCTCGACGAGTCACAGACCCGCGACCTCGACACGTCCCTGAAGGGCAACCTGTGTCGCTGCACCGGGTATCGCGCGATTGCCGACGCGGTGACGGGGGTGCGCACCATCGACAAGTCGACCGAGGGCCCGGCGTGCGGGCGGTCCGTCGCCGCCCCGGCGAGTGCCCGCATCGTCACCGGAACCGAGCCCTACACGCTCGACGTGGCGATGCCGGGAATCCTGCACCTGTCCGTTCTCGGGAGCCCCCACGCCAGTGCGCGCATCGTCTCCATCGACACGTCGGAGGCGCTCGCCGTCGACGGTGTGGTGGCCGTCCTCACGCACGAGGATGCTCCCGACGTCGCGTTCTCCACCGCCCGCCACGAGTCTCGTGAGGACGATCCCGACGACACCAGGGTTCTCGACTCGGTCGTGCGCTACGTCGGCCAGCGTGTGGCGGCGGTGATCGCGGAGTCCGTCGACGCGGCCGAGGAAGGACGACGCCGACTCCGCGTCGTCTACGACGTCCTACCCGCCGTCTTCCATCCGAGGGACGCCCTCGCGCCCGGTGCCCCGACGGTGCACGCGGGTGCGTCGCCCGACGCCCGGATCGCCGACCCCGACCGCAACATCGTGGCCGAGGTACACGGCACCACCGGCAACGTCGACGCCGCGATACGTGCCGCCGACGCCGTGGTCACCGGAACCTGGCACACCGCGCGCGTCCAGCACACGCACCTCGAGACACACGCGTCGATGGCGTGGTTCGCCGACGACGGACGGCTGACCGTGCGCACCAGCTCGCAGGTCCCGTTCCTCGTCCGGGACGAGTTGTGCCACGTCTTCGGCCTCGACCCCGCGTCGGTCCGGGTGTTCGCCACCCGCGTCGGCGGAGGTTTCGGCGCCAAACAGGAAATGCTGACCGAGGATCTGGTCGTACTGGCCGCACTCACCGTGCGGCGGCCGGTACAACTCGAATTCAGTAGGGCCGATCAGTTCACCGTCGCGCCGTGTCGGCATCCCATGGAGGTGTCGGTGACGGCCGCTGCCACTGCGGACGGCATGCTGACCGCCCTGACGCTCGACGTTCTCAGCGATGCGGGCGCCTACGGCAACCACAGTCCCGGCGTCATGCATCACTCGACCGACTCGGTCGCGCTGTACCGATGCGACGCCAAGCGCGTCGACGCGAAGGCGGTGTACACCAACAACATTCCCTCCGGTGCGTTCCGTGGCTACGGGGTGGGGCAGACCGGATTCGCCGTCGAATCCGCGCTCGACGCCCTCGCCCGGAAGCTGCATATCGACCCCCTGGAATTCCGGCGTCGTAACGTCGTGGTCCCCGGCGATCCGTTCGTCGCTGCACACCCCCTCGACGGCGACCTGCTGTTCGGCAGCTACGGACTCGACCAGTGCCTCGATCTGGTCGATCGGGCCTTCGCGGACGACCCCGGCCCCGAACCACCCCCCGGGTGGTCCGTGGGGGTCGGCTTCGCGATCGGGATGAACGCCACTGTTCCGCCGAGGGGACATGTGTCCGACGCATCCGTGACGGCTCTGCCGGGTGCGCGCTACCTCGTGCGGGTCGGCACCGCGGAGTTCGGCAACGGGACCACGACGGTGCACGGCCAGATCGCGGCGTCGATCCTGAACACGACCGTCGATCGCATCGAGATCGCGCAGTCCGACACCGACGTCACCTCGCACGACACCGGCGCGTTCGGATCGGCCGGCACCGTCGTAGCGGGCAAGGCTGTCGCACTGGCGGCAGAAGCGTTGCGCACGATGGTGATCGACGCGGCGGCAGCCCGATCGGGTGCTCTGCCCGGAGAGTGTGTGCTCGGCCCGGAGGGCGTCACCGTGTCGGAAACCCTCGTCTCACTGGACGACATCGTCTCCGCTCACGACGGGCCGTTGATCGCCGAGGGGTATCACGGGGGGTCGCCCCGCTCGGTGGTGTTCAACGTGCACGGCTTCCGCGTCGCGGTGGACCCCGAGTCGGGTCGAGTGGAGATCCTGACGTCGGTGCAGGCAGTGGACGCGGGCACGGTCATGAACCCTGTCCAATGCCGCGGGCAGGTGGAAGGTGGTGTCGCACAGGCACTCGGCGCCGCGCTGTACGAGGAGATGCGTATCGACGACGCGGGCCGGGTCACCACTGCATCGCTGCGGAACTATCACGTCCCGCAGATCGCGGACATTCCCGCGACCCGCGTCCTGTTCGCCGACACGTACGACGCGCTCGGACCGCTGGGCGCGAAGTCGATGAGCGAATCTCCGTACAACCCCGTCGCCCCCGCTCTGGCCAACGCCATCGCCGACGCGACGGGCGTGCGGATGCACGAGCTCCCGATGTCGGCGGACCGGGTCTGGCGAGCGTTGCGCTCTCAAGAGTCGTAGAAGGTCTGCAGGATGATGGTGCTGCGCGTCTGCACATTGGCAGTCGTGCGGATCTGCTGCAGCAGGCGTTCGAGGTCCCGCGGTGACGCCACCCGCACCAGGAGGACGTAGCTGTCCTCACCGGCGACGGAATGACACGCCTCCACTTCGGGCAGATGTCGCAGACGTGCGGGTGCGTCGTCCGGTGCCGTCGGATCGAGCGGTGTGATCGCAACGAACGCCGAGAGCAGCTGCCCGATCGCCTCGCGATCTACACGCGCGGTGTAGCCCAGGATGACATTGGACGTTTCCAGTCGGCGGACACGGCTCTGCACGGCGGACACCGACAGCCCGGCCTTCTCGGCGAGTTGAGCGAGGGTGGCACGGCCGTCGGCGATCAACTCGTCGACCAGCACGCGGTCGACGGGATCGAGATCGTCCGGCGCGGCCGTTGCCTTCGCGGCCTTACCCCGGACACCCGTCATGCGTGACAGCCTGCCATGCGCGGTCAGGCGAACAGGGGCGGCATCGCGAACACCATGACCGTCGACCACGCCACGTGCGTGAGGATCGGGGCGAGGATGCCACCGGATGCACGGCGTTCGAGTCCCAGCACGAATCCCAGGGTGATCGCGGCGAAGCCGAGCATCGGGTTGCCGGTGGCCAGCGTGGCGATCGTGTAGACGATCGTGGAGATGACGACGGGACGCTTGACCCCGATCGCGGAGAACAGTGCTCCGCGGAAAAAGATCTCCTCGGCGACACCGTTGAACAGGGTGATGAAGACGATCAGTGCCAGCGGTCCGACGCGAGCATGATCGAGAACGTTGGCCGTGAAGTCCCGCAGCGGGGGAATTTCCCGGACCACCAGGGCGCCCAGGATGAACACTCCGCCCGCCGCGAGTCCGATCGCGATGGGGGTGACGATCGGACGTCGGAGCGTGCCGCGGAAGTTGATCCTGCCCAGGTGCAGCGGTCCGGAGAGGAAGCCGCCGATGATCCACACGAACGCCAGCGCAATCGTGAGTGTGTAGAACATGGGGTCGCCGGGCTCGGTCGACAGCGACACCCCGAGAAGGGTGGCACCGATGACCAGGACCACCGCGACGATGATCCGACGACGCAGGAACGCCCGATCGGTTTCGTGATGATCACGATCGACCTTGTCCACCAAGGCGTTGCGCACGATGGACTCGGCCCTCATCTGCCAGGACACCATGGACCATTCCTCCGGTTCGTTGCGTCGTCGGGCTTCAGAGCTTCAGGAAGGAACGTACCCGGGACGTCACGCCCGCAACCACGTCGAGATTGGTGCGGACGACGGGTGCGACCGGCCACGAGTACAGAACGGCGCCCGCTCCCAACGCCTCGGCCAGCTTCCACCCGTCCTCGGTGAGCAGTTCCGCGCCGCGGCGGCGGATGCTGCGGACGTCGCCGCCGGTCCACTCCGCGTCGGAGTCGACCAGGCGGAGCGAGTCGGGCGTCTTGCCCAGCCCGCGGGGGGTCGCCGCACCGAGAAGGCTGCGCCGCATCGCATCGTCGACCCCGGTCAGCCCACCCTCCGGCTCCGGTACGAACTCCGAGATGCGGTTCTCCGACGCGGTCATCGAGTTGACCAGCGACTGGACCAGGTCGTCGGCCAGCAAGCCGGGGACGGGAATGAGTCGGCCGATGACCAGCGCGGCCAGCTTCGTCGGGATCCCCGGCGTGGGGATACCCAGTCGGTGCAGGTCGGCGGCGTGCACATAGGCGAACACGAGGTCCTTGTAGGGCAGGATTTCCGGTCCGGCGATGTCGTAGGCACCGGCGGGGACGTCCGACGACGCGGTTGCCACCAGGTAGTGCACGACGTCGTCGACGGCGATCGGCTGCACGGGCTTGCTCAACCAGCTCGGCAGGGGAAGTACCGGGAGCCGATCGGCCAGGTAGCGGATCATCTCGAACGACGTCGACCCGGCGCCGACGACGATGGCTGCCCGCAGCCAGACCACCTCGATACCGTCGATGGTCAGGGCCTCGCCCACCTCGGCGCGGCTCGCAAGGTGCTCGGACAGCTTCTCGCCCTCGGGAACGAAGCCGCCGAGATAGACGATTCGGCGTACACCCGCGGCCTTGGCGGCCTCGGCGAAATGGCGCGCGGAGGCCAGGTCGGTCGCCCGGTATCCGGACTCGCCGATCGCGTGGACCAGGTAGTACGCCACGTCGATGTCTCCGGACGACAGCGCCTCGGCGCAGGAGTCGGCACTCGTGACGTCCAGTCGCACGGCGCGGACGTCGTCGTACCAGTCGAAATTCGTCAGACGCGTCGGCGTGCGGGAGCCCACCACCACGTCGTCGCCGTCTTTCACCAGCGCAGCGACGAGGCGAGAACCGATGTAGCCACTGGCCCCGGTCACGAATGCAGTCATGATCTCGACATTACGGGTGCAGTGCGCTCGCATACCGCCGCGTGAGAGGCGTCACCGTGCAGACTGTGCTCATGGCCGACGTGGATCGACACCGAGCACCCGACAACGATCTGTCGGTGCGCACCGTCCGGCTGCCCGTACCGTCACTCGGCAACATGCTCGGACTCGCCCGCGGCACCGTGCTCTGGTCGCTCGACACCGTCGCGTTCGTCGCCCAGCTGCCTCGGCGCATCGACGACCTGTTCGTGCGTGTCGACGAGGTGATCGCCGCGATCGAGCGCATCACCGACCAGGCTCAGACCGTCATCGGCAAGGTCTCGGCCACGACCGAGGACGCGCAGGGCGTCATCGTCGGGGCGGAGTCGGCCTCGTCCAAGGCGCTGGCGATGATTTCCGAACTCGAACCGATCACCGAGCGCGCGATTCCGCTGGGCCGCACCTTCGTGGACAACTTCTCCGAGGCCGAGGTTCAGGCGGCCGTGAAGCTCGTGGACCAGCTGCCGGAGCTGGTGCAGCGGATGGAGGGCATCATGCCGATCCTCGCCACGCTCGACACGGTGTCCCCCGAGATCCACGAATTGCTCGAGGTCACCAAGGACGTGCGCAAGGCCGTCATCGGTATCCCGGGTTTCAAGTTCTTCCGCAATCGCGGCGAGGAACGCTTGCACGACTGATCGTCGCGCCGCCACACCTCGCGAGTACGTCCAGAGTGCTGTGATCCCGGCCTTCTCAGCGACCTTATCGACGTACTCGCGGGGGGTGGGGACCACACACGGCAACCGTGTCGGTGGGTCCGTGCACTATGGAGAGGTGAAGAACCCCACCGCTCCGTCGCCCGAGGACGTGCTCGCGCGATTCACGGCTCCGACGCGTGCGTGGTTCGACGGTGCCTTCCCCGCTCCCACCGCCGCGCAGATCGGCGCGTGGGACTCCATCTCCAGCGGCGCGCACACCTTGGTCGTCGCTCCCACCGGCTCCGGTAAAACACTGTCAGCATTCCTGTGGGCGCTGGACAAGCTGGTCAGCCGTGATCCCGAGGACACGGCACCGGGCACCCGGGTGCTGTACGTCTCCCCGTTGAAAGCCCTTGCTGTCGACGTCGAGCGCAACCTCCGCGCACCGTTGGTCGGCATCACCCAGACGGCCAAGTTGCAGGGGGTCGCGCCGCCGGAGATCTCGGTGGGCGTGCGCTCCGGCGACACCAGCCCCGCCGATCGTCGTCTGATGCTCAAGACGCCGCCGGACATCCTCATCACGACACCGGAATCGTTGTTCCTGATGCTGACGTCCGCGGCGCGGGAATCACTCGAACGCGTCGACACCGTCATCGTCGACGAGGTGCATGCCGTCGCCGGCACCAAGCGCGGCGCGCATCTGGCGCTGTCGCTGGAGCGTCTCGACGCGAGATTGGACAAACCCGCTCAGCGCATCGGTCTGTCCGCGACCGTCCGTCCGCACGAGGAGGTGGGACGCTTCCTCACCGGGACTGCACCCATCAGCATCGTGTGCCCGCCGTCGCCGAAGACGTTCGACCTCTCGGTGCGCGTTCCGGTCGAGGACATGACGGAACTCGGCACCACCGAGCCGCAGGAGGGGTCCGCGTCGGCCGCCCCACAGCAGGGGTCCATCTGGCCGCATGTCGAGGCGCAGATCGTCGACCTCGTCCTGGAGCACCGGTCGTCCATCGTCTTCGCCAATTCCCGACGGCTCTCGGAGCGACTCACCGCCCGGCTCAACGAGATCTACGCCGAACGCCTCGGTGACGGCGCCCCCGTCGACCACGCACCGCCCTCGCAGATCGGCGCGTCCGGCGACGTCGTCCATGGTGCCGAACCACTGCTGGCACGGGCACACCACGGCAGCGTGAGCAAGGATCAGCGCGCGCTCATCGAGGACGACCTGAAGTCCGGCCGACTGAAATGCGTCGTGGCCACCAGCAGCCTCGAACTCGGGATCGACATGGGCGCAGTCGATCTGGTGGTGCAGGTCGAGGCGCCGCCGTCCGTCGCCAGTGGTCTGCAGCGCGTCGGTCGCGCCGGCCACCAGGTCGGCGAGATCTCCCGCGGCGTGCTGTTCCCGAAGCACCGCACCGACCTGATCCACTGTGCTGTCACCGTGCAGCGGATGACAGACGGGCACATCGAGGCGCTGAAGGTGCCGGCCAATCCGCTCGACATCCTGGCCCAGCACACCGTGGCGGCGTGCGCGCTCGAACCCATCGACGCCGACGAGTGGTTCGACATGGTCAGGCGCACCGGCAATTTCGGGTCGCTCCCCCGGTCCGCCTACGAGTCCACGCTGGACCTGCTGTCGGGAAAGTACCCGTCCGACGAGTTCGCCGAGCTGCGGCCACGTTTGGTCTGGGACCGCGACGGCGGGTCGCTCACCGGTCGCCCCGGCGCCCAGCGCCTTGCGGTCACCTCCGGCGGCGCCATTCCCGACCGCGGACTGTTCGGCGTGTTCATGGTCGGCGAGAAGGCCAGCCGTGTCGGCGAACTCGACGAGGAGATGGTCTACGAATCTCGCGTCGGAGACGTGTTCGCCCTCGGTGCCACCAGCTGGCGCATCGAGGAGATCACCCACGACCGTGTGCTTGTCAGCCCTGCCTACGGTCAACCGGGCCGGCTTCCGTTCTGGCACGGTGACGGCCTCGGCCGCCCGGCCGAACTCGGCGAGGCACTGGGCGCGTTCCTGCGCGAGTCGTCGGACGACGACGCCCTGCGCGGCCGACTGCAGGAGAGTGGGCTCGACGTCAACGCGGTGAACAACCTGTCCGCGCTGCTCACCGAGCAGCGCACGGCGACGGGCCACATGCCCACCGATCGCACGTTGGTCGTCGAACGGTTCCGCGACGAACTGGGCGACTGGCGCCTGGTGCTGCACTCCCCCTACGGCCAGCAGGTGCACGCACCGTGGGCCCTCGCCATCGGTGCCCGCCTCATCGAGCGGTACGGCATCGACTCTCAACCGACGGCATCGGACGACGGCATCATCGTGCGGCTCCCGGACACCGACGACGAGCCGCCGGGCCCGGACCTGTTCGTCTTCGAGAAGGACGAGATCACCGACATCGTCACCGAGCAGGTCGGTGGCTCCGCGCTCTTCGCATCGCGGTTCCGTGAATGTGCCGCGCGCGCACTGCTTCTCCCCCGCCGCAACCCCGGAAAGCGAGCGCCACTCTGGCAGCAGCGTCAACGCGCCGCGCAGCTTCTCGACGTGGCCAAGAAGTACCCCACGTTCCCCATCCTGCTCGAGACGGTGCGCGAGTGCCTGCAGGACGTCTACGACCTGCCGGCGCTGGAAGACCTGTGCGTCCGCATCGCGCGCCGCCAGATCCGCATCGTCGACGTCGAGACCGACTCGCCGTCACCGTTCGCCACGTCGTTGCTCTTCAGCTACGTCGGCCAGTTCATGTACGAGGGCGACTCTCCGCTGGCCGAACGTCGCGCTGCCGCACTGTCTCTCGACGCCTCGCTGCTGGCGGAGCTGCTCGGACGCGTCGAACTGCGCGACCTGCTCGACGGCGACGTCGTCACCGACACCGAGCTGGAACTGCAGCGCCTCGTCGACGACCGCAAGGCACGTGACGCGGAGGGCGTGGCCGATCTGCTGCGCCTGCTCGGCCCGCTCACGACGGCGGAGATCGAGGCACGCATCGAGTCGCCCGGCTCCGCAGCGCAGTGGGCGGGCGAGCTCACCGCGGCGCGCCGCGCCCTCGAGGTCTCGTTCGCCGGGTCGCAGTGGTGGGTCGCCATCGAGGACGCCAGCAGACTCCGTGACGCCCTCGGTGTTCCGTTGCCCATCGGCACCCCGGCGGCGTTCATCGAGCCCGTCGAGGACCCGCTCGGGGACCTCGTCAGCCGCTACGCGCGCACGCACGGTCCGTTCTCGGTCGCAGACGTCGCCGGCCGCTTCGGCATCGGGTCGGCGGTCGCCCGCGACGTGCTGCTGCGCCTCGTCGCCCAGAAGCGCGTGGTGGAAGGGGAATTCCGGCCCGGCGGTTCCGGCAGCGAGTGGTGTGACGCCGAGGTGCTGCGCAGGCTCCGCCGGCGTTCGCTCGCCGCCGCACGCCAGGACGTCGAACCCGTGTCCACCGGCGTCCTCGGCCGCTTCCTTCCGCGCTGGCAACACGTCGGCGGCACCCTCCGCGGACTCGACGGCGTGGCCACGGTCATCGACCAGCTCGCCGGCGTCCCCGCGCCCGCCTCGGCCTGGGAATCGCTGATCCTGCCCCAGCGTGTGCGGGACTACTCCCCCGCGATGCTCGACGAGCTGACCGCTACCGGCGAAGTCGTGTGGTCCGGCCACGGCGCGATCTCCTCGAAGGACGGGTGGATCTGCCTCCATCCCGCCGACGCCGCACCGGTCACGCTGCCGCCCGCCAAGGACGACGAACTGACGGACTTGCAGCAGACCGTGCTGCAGGTGCTCTCGGGCGGCGGCGCGTACTTCTTCCGGCAGCTGTCCGACACCGTCGGGCAGCTGCACCAGACCGAGTCCGGCGCGCCGGCCGACGACCCGACTCTGGTTGCGGCGCTGTGGGATCTGGTGTGGACCGGGCACCTGACCAACGACACGTTCGCTCCGCTGCGCTCGCTGCTGCACGGCACCACCCGGTCCGCACCGAGCCACCGCCCGGCGCGGCGCTCGCCGCGAGCACGGTCCTACCAGCGTTTCGCGCGACCCTCCCTTCCGACGCGAACGGGCCCGCCCTCCGCGGGTGGCCGGTGGGCACTGCTCCCCGAAGCGGAGTCCGACCCCACCATCCGGGCACATGCCACCTCGGACATCCTGCTCGAGCGGTACGGCGTCGTGACCCGCGGTTCCGTCATGAACGAGGGCGTCCCCGGCGGCTTCGGCGGGGTCTACAAGGTGCTCACCGGCTTCGAGGACAGCGGCCGGGCCCGACGCGGCTATTTCGTCGACTCTCTCGGCGGCGCCCAGTTCTCCACCTCGGACGTCGTCGACCGACTGCGCAGCGAGTCCGAACGTCCTGTCGGAGCCGTGGCACTTGCTGCGACCGATCCCGCCAACCCGTACGGCGCCGCACTGCCCTGGCCCAAGAGTCCCGTGGACGCCGCCTCGGGCCACCGTCCGGGACGCAAGGCCGGTGCCCTCGTCGTCATGGTCGACGGCGAACTCGTGCTGTACGTCGAGCGCGGCGGCAAGACGGTGCTCACCTTCACCGAGGAGCGCGACGTGCTGGTCACCGCGGCGTCGGCTCTCGTGTCGTTGGTGACCACCAGGTCCGTCGACAAGCTGGTGATCGAACGCACCGACGGGAGCGACATCCACGGCTCCGTCTTCGCGACGATCCTCACCGAGGCGGGCTTCTCGGCGACGCCGCGTGGCCTCCGGATCAGGGCCTGATTCCATGCCCGAAGGCGACACCGTCTGGCGCACGGCCAACAGTCTCCGCGACGCACTCGACGGCAAGGTCCTCACCACGTGTGATGTCCGCGTGCCGCGCTACGCCACGGTCGACTTCACCGGCGAGACAGTGGAATCGGTTCTGTCGGCGGGAAAGCATCTCGTCATCGAGGTCGGCGGCAAAGTCATCCACTCCCATCTGAAGATGGAAGGTGCGTGGCACGTCTACCAACCGGACACACCGTGGCGACGGCCTGCCTACCAAGCGCGCATCGTGCTGGGAACGAATGACCGAGTCGCGGTCGGATTCGAACTCGGTGTCGTCGAGATACTGGATACCGTCGAGGAGGCGGTCGGGTATCTCGGGCCGGATCTGCTGGGGCCCCTGTGGGATCCGGCCGTCGCTCTCGGAAACCTGGAAGCGGATCCCGACCGACCCATCGGCCTCGCTCTGCTCGACCAGCGCGTCATCGCCGGACTCGGGAACGTCTACCGCAACGAGATCCTGTTCCTCCGCGGAGTGGACCCGCACACGCCGGTCTCCGCGGCGGGGAACCTGGCGAAGATGATCGATCTGTCGCACCGCACGATCACGGCGAACAAGAACCGCAACGCGCGCACCTTCACCGGGGATCTCCGCGCGGGCCGGCACTTCTGGGTCTACGGCCGGGAGAACAAGCCGTGTCGTCGCTGCGGGACACGCATTCGCGACGGACTTCTCGGGGACAACCCTCTCGAGGAGCGGCAGATCTACTGGTGCCGGAGGTGCCAACCCGCTCCGTGAACCGACTGTCGGGTCACGATTTCTCGGGCACCTCCGGTGCACCCAGTCGCGCCGAGGCGTCGAGCATCGTCTCGGTCCGATCGCGGTGCGAGGTGGCCGGAGTCGTGGTGTCCGGCCAGTCCTCGATCTCCGCCAGCGCCCAGTCGCTCCACTCGACGATGTGCGAGAAGTGTCCGATCATGAAGCGATTGGCGAGTGCCATCAGGTGCTGACGTTCGGGAAACGTCGCGACGGTGGTGTCACGCAGCGTGACGGCGTGCCGCCCGAAGAGTTTGCGGGTGGCGTCGGCCTGCTCCCGCATCGTCCGTAGGTTGCCGCGCAGGTCCTCGAGGGAGCCCTGGTCGGCGAACAGCACCCGCATCATGCCCTCGAACTCGAGGGCCGACGGGCGGGACCTCTCCGCCAGCCACGCCGTCAGGGCTGCGCGCCCCTCGTCGGTGATCGAGTAGACGGTGCGGGGACGCGCGCCCACGGCATCGGCCCTCGCTGTCACCAGCCCGCGCTCGAGCAACTTCTTCGGCGCGTTGTAGTGCTGCCGTCCCGCCCGAGGCCACAGTTCGCCGACACCACGACCGAACAGTTCCGAGATGTCGTACGCGGTCAGGTCCCGCGACACCAACATGCCGAGCACGACGTACGACGTCGTGGTGAGGTCGCCCTGAGCCACCGGTTCCACCTCTGGATTTCTCCCCCGGTAGCGAGCCTACTTGCCGGTGTCCTCCGCCACCTCGTCGATGTCGTCGGCTGTGTCCTCGGCGCCGGAAGACGGCCCGGACTGCTGCGCATACAGGGCTTTCGCCAGCGACCCGGCCAGCGCCGCCGCCGGCGCACTCCCGTCCGTTCCGGGCGCCATGTTCGCCCAGACCACCATCGTCAGGTCGTTGACCGGGTCGTACCCCATGAAGGAGTTGTACCCGGGCATCTCGCCGATGTGTCCGAACATCGGTCCCATCTGCGCGAGCCCGTAGCCGTACCCGGCAGAGGACGGGTTGTCGGGATCGGTCGGCTGCACACTGTCCATCCGCACCGTCTGGGTGTCCGCGTCGAGCAGGTCGCCCCTGACCAACGCCCGGACCCACGTGGCCAGATCGTTCGCCGTCGAGATGCCCTGGCCGGCCGAACTCGTCCACGACGGGTTGTCGTTCGTGGTGTCCCTCGGCTGGACCGAGCCGGCGTCGATCGCAGCGATCCGGTCCGGGGACAGCGCTTCCTTGCCCTCCCCGAGAGTTTCGACATTGCCGCTGTAGCTGTACCCGCGGGTGAACGGCGCCGGGATGCTCGTATCGGTGGTGGCGGGATACGACGTCCCCGCCAATGCCAGCGGACCGAAGAGCCTGTCCTGGAAGATCCGGTCGATGGGCTTGCCGTCGAGCTTCTCGGCGATCAGTCCGAGCAGCACGGTGTTGGTGTTGGAGTAGCTGTAGCCCTCTCCCGGTGGGAAGTTCGGCGGGTTGCTCAGCCCCAGTGCGACGAGTTCCTCGGCGCTCCACACCCGGCCGGGGTCGGTGTCGAGTGCCTCGTTGAGCTCCACGGTCTGGGTGTAGCTGTAGAGCCCACTGCGCATGTCGAGCAACTGCCCGATCGTGATGGCATCACCGTTCGGCACATCGGGTCGGAACTTGCTCACCGGATCGTCGACGGACAGCAACCCCTCCTGGACCATCTGCAGGATGACCGTGCCCGTCCACGTCTTCGTGTTCGACCCGATCCGCACCTTGGTGTCGAGAGTCGGGGCCTCCGACCGATCGGCCGCCACCGAACCCCAGGTCTTGACGTACTCACCGTCCGGCGTGGTGATCAGCACGACCATGCCGATCTCCCGCGACGTCGTGGCGACGTCCTCGACCATGGCATCGAGAGCTGCGGGATCGAGTGGCAGGAGAGCCGATGCGGTCGCTGACGACGTGGCCGGTGCCGGCGTCTCGCCGCTGCCGGACGAGCAGCCCGAGATAAAGATCAGGGCAGAGGCCGTCGCGATACCGACGGTACGAGAGACAGTGCGAACAGTCATGAGCGTGTGAACCTTCCGAGTCCCTGCTTGTCGAGGTATTCGACCGTGAACGAGGCGGGAGCACCGTTCACGATCTCGAACGTGATCCCTGTCGGGCCGACCGCGTTCTCGCCGGACGTCTCGAAGAAGTAGGTATCACCGTCGTAATGGGTGAGGGGGTACGTCAGCTGACCGTCCTTGCCGACGGTGAGCGTGAGCCGATCACCGTCCGCCGAGACCCGTGCCGGTCCGTGGAACGGGCTGTCGAACATTCCGACGTACTCGGTCGCGGGACGAGCAGGGGTCACCGAGGCCGGCGGTGTCGCGTAGTCGATCGGCGACGCCTCCTCCTCTGCGATCCCGTCGAAGATCCCGGCGATCAGCGGTGCCCAGTCGACGGTCTGCCGACCGTTCCGCACCTGGTCCATGAATTGCGCGGCAACAGTTTCCGAGCCCCCGACCGGTGCCGAGTTGGACAGGACGACGATGCCCAGCTGTTCACTCGGCAACATGAACACCGTGGTGCTCGCCCCGAGGGCGAACGCTCCGGAATGCGACAGCTCGACGCGCCCCTTGTCGTCCGTGCCCACGTTGAACCCCAACCCGTAGAACGAGTCTCGCGCGCCCTCCGTCCCGGACGCGCCCGACAGGGAGTGCGAGGTGTGCGTGTACTGCAGTGCGTCCGCGTCCACGATGCGACGTCCCTCGAACTCTCCCCCGCCGAGTTCCATGCGGATCCACTTCGTCATGTCGTCGACGGACGAACTCGCTCCTCCGGCAGGTGACTGATTGTCGGGCTCGCGAACGTACTTCGCTTCCCACTCGGTAGTCGAACCGTCGGCGAGCACGTGGTTCACCGCATGGTTGGGCGAGTTCGCCCAGTCCTCGAATCGTGACGAGGTGTCGGCCATGCCGAGGGGCTCGTAGATGCGACGACGAGACAGCTCGGGCCAGTCGGTGCCCTGCGCCTTCGCTGCGGCGTTGCCGGCGGCGGTGAACCCGAAGTTCGTGTACGCGTAGCTGTCCCGGAACGACGCCAGCGGGAGCTGGTCGAGTCGGCCCATGATGTCGTCGTAGTCGTACCCGAAATCCTCGAGGACGTCTCCGGCATGATCCGGCAGACCCGATCGGTGCGAGAGCAGATCGACGAACGTCGCGTGCTCGCTCACGTACGGATCCGCCACCGCGAACTCGGGCTCGTAGCGTCGGACAGGATCGGCCCAGTCGACCGCTCCGTCTCCGACCGAGGCAGCGATGACGCTCGACGCGACCGGCTTGGACACCGACGCGAGCTGGAACCGGGTGTGGGTGTCGACAGGCTCATCGGTGCCGACCTTCCGGACTCCGAATCCCCGCGAGTACAGAACCTCGTCCTGGTACACGACGGCAGCCGCGACTCCCGGCGTCCCGGTCCGCGCCATCATCGCCTCGACGTACCCGTCGAGATCGCCGACGGCCGCGTCGACGTCCGCGCGGTCGATCTGGGCGGCTGGGACGGCCGGCGGGCTGTCCGCGAGTGGCTCCGGCGATGCCTCCTCCGAGCTGCATCCCGCTGCCACCAATGCCAGCGTCACTACCGTCGCAGCAATTCTCGCGGCCATCTCGTCATCCCCGTTCGACGTGCCGAGTCCCCGTCCCACGAACATGGGCTGGAGACCGATCGGTTCGAGACCCTACGCCGATACCGCACTGTGCACCATGCAACTTGCACCATCGGGGAGGCCGGGTGTACCGACGGCACTATCCGGGTATGAGCCCCGCATCCCGACGGAAGGACACGACACATGTCGAAGGACGAATTCACCAAGGGCGACAAGGTCGAGTGGAAGACGCACGGCACCAAGACCGAAGGCGAGGTGGTCGAGAAGATCACCTCCGAGACCGAAGCCGGTGGGCGGAAGGTCAAGGCGTCGAAGGACGACCCGCAGTACCGAGTGGAGAGCGACAAGTCCGGCAAGGACGCGGTGCACAAGCCCTCCGCTCTGGACCCGAAGGACTGACCCGCACTCACGCCTTGTCGTCGACGCCGGCCTTCTTCCTCTTCACCTGGTAGAGGTCGGCGTCGGCGCGTGCGAGGACATCCGACGCCGACTCGCCAGGAAACGCGGACACTGAGCAGCCGACACTGACGTGCGGGAAGGCAGCGGCGGTCGCGTCGGCGAAGGCACGGCTCACGGTCGGCGATGCACCGTGCACGAGAGCCGCGAACTCGTCGCCGCCCAGCCTCGCGATCACCGTGCCCGGGGGTGCCAGATCGGACCACGAGCGGGCGAGTGAGATCAAGAACCGGTCGCCGGCGGAATGGCCGGACGTGTCGTTGATGGCCTTGAAACCGTCGACGTCCAGCGCGACGACGGTGATCGACGACGTCGTCACCTCGCTGACGGCCATCTCCCAGCCCGCCCGGTTCCGCACACCGGTGAGCGGGTCGGTGTGGGACGCGTCGATCAACGCCCTGGTGACACTCCCGAACGCCTCGGCCGCGCCGACGACGGCGACTGCGAAAACCAGGTAGCTGATGGGATAGAGCTGGGCGGGGGACGCGGCCGCGGCCCCACAGACCGCCACCACGAGCACGATCACCAGGACCTGAGCGACCGTCCGGTCGTGGAAGGCGCGGATGTACATGGCCAGGAACATCACCGCGATCAGGCACATGAACTGCGATGCGGTGAGCACATGAAAGGCCATGACAGCGGGCGTCGCGATCATGGCGGCGCCCACGGCCATACCGAGCGCGACGCGTCCGCGAGGCCGGACCGCCAGGACGAGCAGCGCCGCCACCCCGACGACGACCGCCACCACTCCGCCCGCCACCGGTGACGTCACCCGGTCACCGTGCGGCAGGAGCGAGACCGTCACGCCCACCGCGTACAACGATGTCGTGACGAGCAGATATTGGCGAAGCAGGCGGGTCCGGAGTTGGGCGGTTCCGTGCCGAACACTCGGTGGCTGGACGCCGTCGACGGACCGCATGCCGACACGATGCCAGGTTCGGCGGAAGTCGGAAAACCGGAGAGGACTACCGCGCGTCGTGCGCCGCGGCCAGGCGTCGCACGGCCTCCTGCAGCTCGGCCTCGGTCGACGTCGCGAAGCAGACGCGCAACGCAGTTCCGAGTTCGTCCCCGCCGGCCGGGTCGAAGGCGCGACCGGGCACGTACGCGACCCCGCGCTCGACCGCTGCCGGCAGCAATGTCGAGGTGTCCGTACCGTCGGCGAACTGCACCCACAGGAACATCCCGCCGCGGGCCGCATCGACCTCGATCGCCGGACCGAGTTCGCTCCGCAATTCTCCGACCAGCACCTCCGCCCGTGCCGAGTAGACAGCGCGGACGTCGTCCAGGTGCCGTTGCAGCCACGTCTCGTCCGCGAGCAGGTCCGCCGCGATCAGCTGCGTCAACGACGAGCCGCACAGATCGGCGCTCTGCTTGATCCGCTCGACGGCGTCGCACACCGGTCGGGGCGCGGTGAGCCACCCGACGCGCAGGGACGGTGCCAGGATCTTGGACGCGGAGCTCAACCGGATCACCCGATCGGACACGACGGGGCTCGGTGGAGGCGCGTCGAACCACACGTCGCCGTAGGGATCGTCGTCGACGACCCAGATGCCGTATCGCTCCGCGAGGTCGACGAGAGCGCGGCGACGCCCGACCGACAGCACTCCCCCTCGAGGATTGTGGAAGTTGCTGACGGTGTGCACGACACGAGGACGCACGCCCGACACCAGCAGTCGCTCGAGGGCGTCGGTGTCGGTGCCGTCCGCGTCGACCGGAACCGACTCGATGCGGGCGCCGACGGCCTGGAATGCTTGCAGCGCACCGGGATACACCGGTCGATCGACCACGACCACGTCGCCGGGATCGACGAGCACGGACGCGAGCAGGCTGAGCGCCTGCTGGGAGCCGTGGGTCACCACCACCGAGGCGGGCGACACCTCGCCGTGGACCAGCGCCGACTCCCGTGCGGCGATCACGTCGCGGAGCCGCCGCACCCCCGTGGTCTCCGCGTACTGCAGGGCGGCGGTGGAGCCGCTCAGTATCCGATGCGTGACGTCACGAATGGTGCTGTGCGGCATGACGTCCGGCGATGGAAGACCGCCGGCGAGGGACAGTATGTCCGGCCGGGCGGTCAGCGTGAGCAGGTCACGGATCGCTGATCCGGTGACGGACGACGCGCGGACGGACAACGAGGGGACAGGGGGAACCGTGATGGACATGACGAACTCCGAACACCGTGGAAACCAGGCGTCGCGGCGCGCTCACAGGGTGTCTGTGTACAGAGTGGCTCGGACGGGAACGGCGCCCATGGTGAGGCGCTGGACCCATGCTAGGCCGAGTGCCCACTCTGTGACACCCTCGTCTCATCCCTCGAGACAACTCCCGGTGCGTCAGTCCAGATCGTCGTGGCGCATGAGCTGGCGAGCGGCCTCGGTGATCGACCCGGTCAGCGACGGATAGACGGAGAACGTCGCGGCGAGGTCGTTGACCGTGAGGTTGTTCTGCACTGCGATGGCAATCGGCAGGATCAGCTCCGACGCGGTCGGCGCGACGACGACGCCGCCGATGACGACGCCGGTGGCCGGTCGGCAGAAGATCTTGACGAAGCCGCGACGGAGCCCGGACATCTTGGCCCTGGGGTTGGTGTTGAGCGGCAGCATCACCGTCCGTGCCGGCACGTCGCCGTTGTCGATGGCGGACTGCCCCACACCGACCGTGGCGATCTCCGGACGGGTGAACACCGCCGACGCGACCGTCTTGAGCTTGATGGGGCTGACGCCCTCACCGAGAGCGTGGTACATCGCGATACGGCCCTGCATCGCCGCGACGGACGCGAGAGGCAGCAGCCCCGTGCAGTCACCGGCGGCGTAGATACCGGTGACACGGGTGCGCGACACCCGGTCCACCCGTAGGTAGCCACCACGGTCGAGTTCGATGCCGACACTCTCGAGCCCGAGATTCGCGGTGTTGGGCACCGAGCCGACGGTCATCAGAGCGTGGGAACCTTCGACGGTCTCCCCGTCGGACATCGTGACGACGATGCCGTCGTCCGTGCGCGTGACGGAGTCGGCGCGCGCGTTCTTGATCAGCGTCACACCGCGTTCGGACAGGACGTCCTCGAGAACCAGCGCGGCATCGGCGTCCTCGCCGGGCAGCACGCGGTCGCGGCTGGACACCACGGTGACCTTGACGCCCATCTCCGTGTACGCCGAGACGAACTCGGCGCCGGTGACACCGGAACCCACGACGATCAGGTGAGTGGGGAGCGAATCGAGGTCGTACAGATGACGCCACGTGAGGATGCGCTCGCCGTCGGGCTCTGCTCCGGGAAGGATCCGGGGGCTGGCACCGGTCGCGATCAGCACCACCTCGGCGTCGAGCTGCTGCGTCGTACCGTCGGCGAGAGTCGCCTCGACCTGGTGGGCAGCGAGGCCCGGCTGGGTGTCCACCACTTTGGCGGAGCCGGCCAACACCGTCACACCCACGGTCTGCAGACGAGCCCGGATGTCGGAGGATTGGGCCTGCGCAAGGGATTTCACACGGTTGTGGATCTGCGGGAGATCGACGGTGGCGGATGCCGGATCCAGCTCGATGCCGAGATCGGATGCACGCCGCATGTCGGTTCGGATGCCGGTGGACGCGATGAAGGTCTTCGACGGGACGCAGTCCCACAGCACGCAGGCGCCGCCCACACCGTCGGAATCGATGAGAGTCACCGTCCCACCGTGCTGAGCAGCGACCAGTGCAGCCTCGTACCCGGCCGGTCCACCGCCGATGATCACGATGCGGGTCATTCATCCTCCGTAACGGGTTTGCGGGAGAGTCCTAGCGGGCGTGAGGGTTGCTCACACTCCTCAAACCTATTCCACCGAGGCTCGCGCTCGCACCTCAGCCCGACGCCGGAGCGCGGACGACCTCGATCCGCGGGACACGGACATGACGGTTTAGGCTGACCGCCGTGCCGATCTACGCCGCTTACGGTTCCAACATGCACCCCGAGCAGATGCTCGAGCGGTGCCCCCACTCGCCTGCGTCCGGGACGGGGTGGCTGCCGGGATGGCGTCTGACGTTCGGTGGCGGCGACATCGGGTGGGAAGGCGCGCTGGCGACGGTCGTCGAAGACCCCGATTCGAAAGTCTTCGTCGTCCTGTACGACGTCTCCCCCGAGGACGAGGAAAGCCTCGACCGGTGGGAGGGTTCCGAGCTCGGCATCCACCGCAAGATCCGTCTGCGCGTCGACACCGACGACGAGCCCGTCCTGGCGTGGCTGTACGTCCTCGACGCGTACGAGGGTGGACTTCCGTCCGCCCGCTACCTGGGTGTGATGGCCGAAGCGGCGGAGATCGCCGGAGCTCCCGCGGACTACGTCCGTGACCTCCGCACGAGGAACAGCCGCAACGTGGGTCCCGGCACCTCCCCGTCCTGAGAGCTGACGGTCAGAGCACCTGATCGTCGCCCAGGCCCAGGGCGAGCGCCGTCATCGCCCGGACGCCGACGGCGAGCGCACGCTCGTCCAGATCGAACGTGGGCTGATGGATGTCAAGTTGCGGCCCGACGCCGGACCACACACCCAGCCGAGCCATGGCACCCGGAACGTTCTCGAGGTACCACGAGAAGTCCTCACCGCCGCCGGACTGCGCGGTGTCGGCCAACGCGTCCGGGCCGAGTGAGCGGATGGCTGCCTCGAAACGGCGCGTCGCGTGCTCGTCGTTCACGACGGGGGGCACGCCTCGCCGGTAGTGCACCTCGAACGTGACTCCGGTGGGTGCGAGCACCCCTGCCACGATCTCCTGCACCAGTGGCTCGAGCAGCGCCCAGGTCTGGTGATCCCCTGTGCGGACGGTGCCGGTCAGCATGCCCTTCTGCGGGATCGCGTTGGGCGCCTGCCCCGCGACGACAGCGCCCCACACCATGACGGTGCTGGTCCGCGGATCGACCCGACGGCTGAGCAGCCCCGGCAGACCCGTGATGACCGAGCCGAGTGCGTAGACCAGGTCCGATGTCAGGTGCGGACGTGAGGTGTGTCCGCCGGCCGAGTCGAGGCGCAGTTCGACAGTGTCGGCCGCGGACGTGATGGCACCGACGCGGATGCCGATCTTGCCCACCTCGAGGCGTGGGTCGCAGTGCAGCGCGTAGATCTGCGACACGCTCGTCAGCGCTCCCGCCGCCACCATGTCCAACGCCCCACCCGGCATGACTTCCTCGGCCGGCTGGAAGATCAGACGTACTCCGTGCGGAAGGTTCGGCAGCGAGGCCAGCGCCAGGCCGGTCGCGAGGAGGATCGTCGTGTGCGCGTCGTGACCGCAGGCATGTGAGACACCGGGGACCTCGGACGAGTACTCGGCGCCCGTGAACTCGGTCAGCGGCAATGCGTCCATGTCGGCGCGGAGGGCCACTCTCGGCCCACTCGGACCGATGTCGCAGATCACGCCGCTGCCGCTGGGCAGCACGACGGGCGACAGACCCGCCGCCGTCAGGATCTCGGCGACCATCTTCGTGGTCTCGAACTCCTGACGCGCGAGCTCGGGATGTCGGTGGATCCGACGACGCCACGTCACGAGATCCGCCCCGTGTGCAGCGATCCAGTCGTCGGCCGGGTTCATCGTCGTGCGGTCCTCTCGTGGGCGCCCTCGACGAATCGAGCGCGGTGATGCGGATCGGTGGCGGCCGCGACGACGACCTGCGCGAGAGCGCGGGCACCGTCGGTCACGGCGAGATCGGCGGAGTCGGTGACACATGCCGCCGCGAATGCGGGCTGGTGGGTGACGGCTCCACCCGAGTCCAACCCTATGACGGGGTGGATACCGGGAACGACCGCCGTGACGTTGCCCATGTCGGTGCTGCCGAACGGTCGCGATGTCTCGAACTCGGGCGGGACCAGCGTCCGCCCCAGAGCCGGTGCGACACTGCGGTATCGGTCGACCAGCCACGCGTCGGGCGTGAGTTCGGTGTAGGTCGGCGACACCGTCACGATCTCGTGGGTACACCCTGTCGCCGTCGCACCGGCTTCGAAGCACCCGCGAGCCCGACGGTCGAGGTCGTCCAGGGCTTCGGCAGTGTCCGCTCGCAGGTAGTAGAACATCTCGGACGATCCGGGAACGATGTTCGGAGCGATACCCGCGTGCCCGACGATGCCGTGGATCTGCTGGCCGGGCCGCAGATGCTGACGCAGCAGTCCGACACCCACCTGTGCGACGGTCACCGCGTCACCGGCGTTGATCCCCCACTCCGGCGCCGCGGACGCGTGAGCTTCCCGCCCGGTGTAGCGGACGGCGATGTCGGACAGGGCGAGTGACCGCGCGGCTGCGATGTCGAACGGACCCGGATGCACCATGAGCGCGAGGGACACGTCGTCGAAGACGCCGGCGTCGAGCATGAGCACCTTGCCGCCACCGGATTCCTCCGCCGGCGTGCCCAGTACCCGCACGGTCAGGCCCAGCTCGTCCGCGACGGACGCCAGTGCGAGACCGGCGCCCACCGCGGACGCCGCAATGATGTTGTGCCCGCAGGCATGTCCGATCTCCGGCAGCGCGTCGTACTCGGCGCAGACGGCGACCACCAGGTCGCCCGACCCGAACGACGCGTCGAACGCGGTCGACAGTTCGGCGACTCCGCGCCGCACCTCGAATCCGGCGCTCACCAGCAGCTCGGAAGTGGCCGCGGCAGCGAAGTGCTCCTCGAACGCCACCTCGGGACGGGCATGAATGGCATGCGACAACCCGATCAGGTCGGTACGCGCCGTGTCGATGACGGCGTCGATGGTCGGGTGCACGGTCACCAGTCTGTCACTGACCCAAGGCGAAGCCGCTCTCAGCGGTGGGGACGGACAGCGCCGCCAACGTGGACACGTGGACGCTGTCCTTGATCGACGTCAGATTGGGTCCGCGCGTCGCGACGCGCTCGGCGGCCTGCCGTACGGCAGTCTCGATCACGTGGTCCTCTCCGGCGACCGTCTGGACGATTCCCGCTGCCACAGCGTCGGGACCTCCGTAGCGGCGTCCGGTCGTCATGGCCTCGAGCGCGGTCTGATTCGGGAGTCGCTCGAGAAGCAGCGTCGACATGCCGTGGGTGAACGGCATGCCCAGGTTCACCTCGGGCAGGCAGAAGAAGCCGCGGTCCTCGCGCATCACCGAGGTGTCGTGGCACAGCGCGAGCATCGCGCCGGCGCCGAACGCATGGCCCTGCACCGCGGCGACGGTAGCCATCGGGTACCGCAGCAACCGGGTGTAGACGGTGTGCACCAGATCGAGGTACTCGGGGATCGCGTCCGCGTGGGAGAAGAGGTAATCGACGTCCAGACCGTTCGAGTAGAACTTGCCGCCACCCACGGTGACCAGGGCTGCAGGGCCCTCCGTTGCATCCGCCTCGTCGAGAAGCTCGTGGACGTGCTCGATCCAATCGGGGTGGAAACGGTTCTCCGGATTCACTCCGTCCGCGTGGGCCAGGCTGAGAACGAAGACGTTTCCGTCGCGATCGAGTGAAGGCATGAGCGGATGGTACTAGCCGGTAACACGCCGGTGACGTCGGCGGCCGTCCACCTTGCGCCACCGCCCGGCCAGGGGCACTGTGCAGTCATGCAGTTCGCGGCAATTGTCCAACTCGTGGTCATCGTGCTGCTGGCTGCCCTGTCGGCGATGCTGCTGTTCGTCGGCGCCTTCGGATCCGGCGCCGTCCTGGCGTCGGGGGCAACGGTGTGGTTCTGGCGTCTCTACCGCGCCCACACCTGAACCCTCGTCAGTTCCGACGCGTCGCGTATCCGTCCGGGAGATCACCGGGCGCCACTGCGACGACCGTGTCGTCGTCGACTCCGACGTTCTCGAGAAACGTGATCTGCGCGAACTCGGGCACCACATGGATCGGGTACGTCGGACCCTCGTCGCGGTAAGTCGTCATCAGCGGCAGATGGTCGTTCTGGAACAGCACCGTCTTCGAGCCGTCCTCCTCCACCCACGCGGGGAAGAAGATCGTGCCGTGGACCCGCCGGAGCCCGGGCATCACGTCCACCACGACGCAGGTGCCGGTGGGCTCGACCCACGAGATCTTGTAGACGTCGTCGGTGAGCCGCACGACGTCCACCTGCTGGTCCTTGACCCAGCGACCTCCCACCATCCCGCTGTGGATCCGGTAGTCGATGGTGGCGTCGTTCTTCACGTACATCTCGTACTGCCACCCGTTGGCGTAGGTGTAGATGAAGTGATGGCCCACCAGTCCGGTCAGATCCTGGTCCGGTGCGGGGCTCGCGGTCTCGGTCATCTCCCGATTCTGCCTGCCGCAGCGGGCACCCCCCGTCGGCGATAGGGTCGAGTTCGTGAGTACTCCCCCCACACAGGCCTCGTCTACGAACGTCCCCGTCGACCCGGAGACCGATCCGACCGGAGCCGCCGAAGCGGCCGCCGCGGCGCTCGCCGACATCACAGGCGTCGCCGAGCATCCCGTCGCGGTAGTGCTCGGTTCGGGATGGCAGAAGGCAGCCGAGCAATTCGGGACGCCCGAACACATCGTTCCGATGTCGTCGCTGCCGGGTTTCGCTGCCCCGAAAGCCCTGGGCCACTCCAGTGCGATGTGGTCGGTGGACGTCGAGGGCACCAGGGTCCTGATCCTGCTGGGACGCACCCACGCCTACGAAGGCCATCACCTCGGTCGCGTCGTCCATCCCGTGCGCACCGCGGCCGCCGCGGGCGCACGCACCATCGTGCTGACCAACGCGGCCGGGGGTATCCGTGAAGGAATGGCGGTCGGAGACCCGGTGCTGATCTCGGACCACCTCAACCTGACCGCGCGGTCACCGTTGGTCGGCGCGCAGTTCGTCGACCTCGTCGACGCCTACTCGGCCGACCTCCGCGATGTGGCGCGTGAGATCGACCCGTCGCTGACCGACGGCGTCTACGCGGGACTGCCCGGTCCTCACTACGAGACCCCCGCCGAGATCCGCATGCTGCGCACCATGGGCGCAGACCTTGTCGGCATGTCCACCGTGCACGAGACGATCGCAGCCCGTGGCGCCGGAGCGCGCGTACTGGGTATCTCCCTGGTGACCAACCTCGCGGCGGGAATGACGGGCGATCATCTCGACGGTGCCGAGGTCATCGCCGCGGGCGCAGCGTCCGCCGAACGGATGGGAACCCTTCTCCGGCAACTCGTGACGCGCCTGTGAGCGACGTCCGGGCAGCAGTCGAAGCGTGGATCGCCGACGACCCGGACCCGGTGACCCGCGCAGAACTCGCGGCACTCGACGCGACCGAGTCGGCCGCCCGGTTCGCCGGCACGCTCACGTTCGGAACAGCCGGGCTCCGCGGCCCTGTGCAGGCCGGCCCCAGTGGGATGAACGTGGCCGTGGTGACACGCGCGACGGCCGGCCTGGCCGCCTATCTCGCACGGCATCACGCGCGCGGATCCGAGGTGGTGGTCGGCCGCGACGCGCGGCACGGGTCCGCCGCCTTCGCCCGCGCAGCAGCAGAAGTGTTGGCCGCAGCGGGCTTTCGCGTCACCCTGCTTCCCGACCCCGCACCCACTCCCGTTCTGGCGTTCGCGACACGGTCCCGGCGTGCAATCGCAGGAGTACAGATCACGGCCTCGCACAATCCCGCGGCCGACAACGGCTACAAGGTCTACCTCGACGGCGGCGCCCAACTCGTCTCCCCCGCGGATCGCGAGATCGAGGACCTCATCGGGGCAGCACCCGGCGCCGCCCACGTTCCGCGCACCGCGGTCGAGCCCACCTCCGACCCGATCGTGGCCGCATACCTGGATCGGGTCACCGACCGTGTTCCCGCTCGACCGTCCCACGGCGGGGTGCGCATCGCAATGACTCCCATGCACGGCGTCGGTGGAACCGTCGCCGTCGACGCGCTGCGCCGTAGCGGGTTCACCGACGTACACACCGTGCAGTCGCAGTTCGACCCCGACCCGGACTTCCCGACGGTCGCCTTTCCCAATCCGGAGGAACCGGGAGCTACGGACGAGTTGCTGGCGCTCGCGGACCGGGTGGGCGCCTCCCTCGCGATCGCGCTCGACCCCGATGCGGACAGATGCGCCGTCGGGGTATCCGGCGCTGATGGATGGCGCATGCTCACCGGTGACGAAACGGGAGCCGTTCTCGCCGACCACATCCTGCGCACCGCGACTCCGAACTCCCTCGTGGCCAGCACGCTCGTGTCGTCCACGTTGCTGTCCGCACTCGCACCCGCTCGCGGCGCGCGGTATCGACGCACGCTGACCGGTTTCAAATGGCTCGTCCGCGCCGGCGAGGGTCTGATCTACGCGTACGAGGAAGCCATCGGCCACTGCGTCGATCCGGATGCGGTGCGCGACAAGGACGGGATCTCCGCCGCCGTTCTCCTGGCCCACGTGGTGGCCGAGCTCGCGGAGCAGGGTCGCACCGTGCTCGACGTGCTCGACGACCTCGACCGTGAGTTCGGCGCGCGCGTCGGAACCCAGGTGTCGCGGCGGGTGACCGACCTGTCCGAGATCGCCGACATGATGGCGAAGCTGCGTGCATCACCGCCCGAGACGTTGGCCGGATCCGAGGTGACGGTGCGTGATCTCGACTCTCCCGAGGCCGAACTCCGCACGGACGCAGTCGAACTGACCACCGACAGCTGCAGAGTCGTCGTCCGGCCGTCGGGCACCGAACCGAAGCTCAAGGCGTACCTGGAAGTGGTCGAGCCCGTTCATGGAAACGACGGACTCGAGGCGGCGCGTGCGCGTGCACGCGCGAGCCTCGCAGCCCTGGTCACCTTCGCCGACAGCCTCTAGCGAGGTCCGAACTGACGATCGCCGGCATCGCCGAGGCCGGGAACGATGTACGCGTTCGCATCGAGTCCGTCGTCGATGCTCGCCGCCACCAGTCGCACGGGCAGCCCGGACGACGCGAGGGCCTGCACGCCCTCGGGAGCCGCGACGACGCAGATACACGTGACGTCGTCGGCACCGCGCTGAACGAGAAGCTCGATGGTATGCACCATCGATCCGCCGGTGGCCAGCATCGGATCCAGTACGTACACCGGGTATCCGGCCAGGTCGTCGGGCAGCGATTCCATGTACGGCACCGGCTGATGGGTCTTCTCGTCACGGGCGATTCCGACGAATCCCATCCGTGACTGCGGGATCAGCGAGCTCGCCTTCTCCACCATGCCGAGTCCGGCTCGCAGTACGGGGACGAGCAGCGGGGGCTTCGCCAGACGCGTTCCCGTGGTGACCGCGACAGGCGTCGTCACCTCGAATTCGACCACAGGAGCATCCCGTAGCGCTTCGTACACGAGCATCTGGGTGAGCTGGCGCAAGGCGGAGCGAAAGGCCGGGTTGTCCGTTGCCTGGTCGCGCATCTGAGTCAGCAGCGCGGACGCGAGGGGATGGTCGAGTACGCGCATGTCCATGTCGGGCGTGGTGTTCACCGGCAACACACTAGTCGCCACCGCACCGGCTGGTCGTGCTGACGAGCCGGGGAACCGTCGGGACCGCCAGGGCGTCCAACCCCGCGAGAACAAGGATGTTCGCGCACAGGATGGGTGGAGGAGAACATGGTGAGAGTTCCCGGTGTCGGCCCGGACGTGCACGGTGGTGTGGAGGTCGATGCCGATGCGATGACCGCGCCCGCAGGTGGACTCGACGACGCGTCGACCGCCCTGCGTGAGGCCTCGACCGCCGTGAGCGTCGGCGAGACGGCGGCATTCGGAGTTGTCGGATCCGATTTCGCGGCCGTCCTCGGCGCGGCATCGCAGCGCTACTCGGACGCTCTGTCGACGCTCTCGGACCGGTTCGCCGCGACTGCCGACGACGTTCTCCGTGCGTCGAGGAGCTACCGAGTGGGCGACGAGTCGCTGTCCGACTCGCTGTCCGGAGGCGTGACCCGGTGATCGACGTGTTGGCCGCGCCGATCGAGGACCTGCTGCGATGCGTCGCCACGGAAGACTCGGTCGACAGCGCAGTGCGTACCGGCGACCGGCACGTCGCCGGGGCAGTACGCGCTGCCACGGACGCGTCGAGCGCACTGTCCGGGGTCTGGACCGGCACGGCCGCGGATGCGGCGCTGTCCTCCGTGCGGAGTTCGATCGAGGCGGGAACGGCGTTGATCGCTCACGCCGGTGAACTCGAGGCAGCGGCAGCCGAGGCCACCGAGTCGATCGCCCGAGGTCGCGCCGAGCTGTCCGCGGTGTTGTCATCGTTCCTCTCGGCCGCGGGCGTCCTGCTGCCTGCAGCCCTCACCCCGGCAGGGCAGACAGCCCTGGTGGCTCTCGCCGCCGAGCATCTCGAGCGGGCTACCGTCGTCTACGCCCGCGTCCGCGCCGAACTAGACGCATTGGCGGCGCGAGTCGCGGCGCTGGTTCTCCCGGAGATCCCTCGTCCCACGTCCGCGATCGATGCGATCGTGCGGTCGTTCGTCTCACCGACACAGGCGGCGACGGTCGGTGACTTCCAGCCTTTCGTCGACCCGCAGACATCCGGCGCGACAGCTCCCGGCCATCGCGCCTACGACCCTGCAGATGGCGGCACCGGAACGTCGGTGACACTCCCCGACGGCAGTACATCCCTGGCTCCCAACAGCCGTGCGGCCAGCGCAGTCCGCTTCGCTCTCGACCAGCAGGGCACGCCCTACGTCTGGGGTGGCACAACCCCGGGGCAGGGACTCGACTGCAGCGGGCTCACGCAGAGCGCCTACCAGCACGCCGGTGTCGACATCCCCCGGCTCGCCTCGGACCAGTCCGTCGGAACCCCTGTCGATGTGGAGAACGTGATGCCGGGTGACCTGGCCGTCTGGGACGGTCACGTGGCCATGGTCGTCGGCAACGGCCAGATGGTCGAGGCCGGAGATCCGGTCAGTGTCTCTCCCATCCGGACATCGAACTCCGGCATGGGCTTTCACGGGTTCTACCGGCCGACAGCATGACAAAGTCTTACATCGAGGTCGCGCCGACGGGTGAGATCGTCTCGCTCGAGGTAGATCCGGGCGAATTCGCATACGGAGGCGAGGCTGTCGCACGTGCCGTTCTCGATCTACACCGAACCGCCCACCGGCCGCCGGCTGTTCCCTCTCCTTCGCCCTGCGTGTTGTCGGGAGATACCTCCGGCCCGTTGTACCGAGCAGGACTCGCGTCCGCCGCGTTCCGCGACAGCCTCGATGCGTTGGGGGCGGTACGCGGATCGCGAACCGTCGACGGCCGGGGCGGGTTCTCGGTGTCCGCACAGGCCGATGTGTACGGATCCCTGGTCGTACTCCACGTCGACGACCGGGTGCGCGACTGCAGCGCTCACCATGTCGAGAGCGTTGTCGTCGAAGCTGTGAACGGCTCGGTGAGAGACGCGGCTGCAACCAGGGAGGCCATCACGGCGCGGCTCCTCTCGGTGCTCGACGCAGCATCCGCCGACAGCCGCCGCTGAGATAGGCTCGCGGCCATGCCTGGAGACATCGTCCCGATCGAACTCGGAGTGACTGCGGGAAACCTCGTGACACTGTGGGCGCCCGAGTGGCGCGAGGACGGTGAGGAATGGGAAGCGTTCCTCGGCCGCGAGGACGACCTGTACGCGTTCCCGTCGGTCGCCGAGATGGCAGCGTTCATCCGCAACGACACCGACAATGACCTGGTCGAGCACCCGCAGTGGCGCACCGTGGTGGCGTTGTCGGCGGCGCACATCGAACCCGACGACGAGCACGTCTTCGATCTGGTCGGCGTCCCGGAGCTCGCAGCCAGTGAGCCGGACGAGGAATCTCTCGTCGAACTCGCGCGGTCGCTCGAAATGGCGCGCACCCTCGGCGAGGTCTGCGAACTGGATGCCGTCACCCGGTTCTTCTCCGCCAATCCCCTACTCGGAGTTCTTTCTCGTGGCGCCGACGCCTTCGTCGGCCGTGAGGGCAGTCAGCTCTGGAACCGCATCGGCTCCGTCGTCGCCAAGGGATGGGACGCGGTTCTCGATGCGATCGACGACGTCCTCGTCACCCCCGACGTCGATGCAGACGCCACCGCCATCGCCGACGCCGAAATCACCGCGGCGGCCGAGAACATCGTCGACGTGGACGACCTGGACGACGAGGACATCGACTCCGACGACGACGCGGACTCGACGGTGATCGTTCCGCTGGCCGTCGACGAGGACGAGGACGACGACGACCAGGACGACGAAACGTTCTGGGGCGCAGTAGGAATCGACCCTGTTCGCATCATCACCTCGGACGACACGTACTACACACTGCGGTGCTACCTGGACGACGAGCCTGTGTTCCTCGGTCGCTCCGGCGCCATTCTCGTATTCGGCAGTGAGCGAGCACTGGCCCGCTACCTCGCCGACGATCACGACCACGACCTGACGTCGGTGAGTACCTACGACGACGTCCGTACCGCGGCAGTCGACGGCTCCCTCGATATCGAGGTCACCGACGAGAACGTCTACGTACTGCCGGGCCTCGCCGACGACCTGGCTCGCGGCCCGCAGTTCGTCGACGTCGACCAGCTGGACCTGGCGGTCGAGTTGTTCACCGATGCAGCCGATTACGCCAAGGATCCGTCGGTGGAGGAAGCGTTGGCGACCTCCACGCCCCTCGGGTGGCTGGTGTCGTACATCGTCGAGCCGACCGAGGGCCGTATGGCGCCCAGTGCGCCGTTCGATGCCGAAGCCGAGTCCTGGCGCGCCCTGGAGCGCGAGTTCGAGACCCGGTTGCGCCCGACCACCTGACGGTTGCGCGTGATCGACTCAGGCGTCCGTCGGCGGATCGAGAAGGGCACGCGCGTACGCCGCGACTGACTGCCGGTACCGCGGTAGATACGGTGTCAGCGCGTCGATCGTGAGCTTCAGAGCTTCGGCCGAACGTCCCGAATCATGCAGCGCCAGGGCGAGAAACACCGTTCGAGCATCTCCCGTCGACGGATCGGGAACCGCAGCACGCAGAACGTCGACGGCCTCGTCCAGCCGACCGAGGTTTCGCAGAGTGGACGCGTACTGAATATCCAGCTGTGACCTGCGAGATCCGGTAAGTCCAGACGCTCGGGCGGCCTCGTACTCGACGACCGCCGCCTGTTCGTCGCCGACCGAGTCGTACACGCTCCCCATCTCGAAGTGCGCGATCGATTCGTCGAGGTCGAGTGTCGTGACGAGCTCCTGCAGACGCGTGACAGCGCCGGCGTGATCGTCCAGGTCGACGGTGTCCCAGTAGTCCGCGAGAGCTTCTTCCGGTGTCTGCTTCAGCTCGGGCGATGCGTTCCGGTCTTCTGTCATGCCGCCATTGTCCGGCAGCCGTCGATTCTCGTCACCGCGAGCTTCACGCCCGCGTCGACATGCGTTACGGTGCGATCAGTGACTTCCTTCATGACTTGGTGACTCGGCCCTCCGGCCACTCCCGTGCACCGTTCCGGCGCTCGGTGGCATCTGCGTGCGACGTTGTCGGCGGCACCCCCGGTCCTTCGGTGACCGGCCAGGGTCCCGCCGCATCTGGCCCAGCATTCCTGCCACCCGGAAGCACATCGTGCCCACCTCACCTCGCCCCCTGCCGTCCCTCCGCGCCGATTGCCGTAGCTGCGTCGGATTATGTTGCGTGGCTTTCGCCTTCACCCGATCGTCCGATTTTCCCGTCGACAAGAACGCGGGCGACCCCTGCCCCAACCTGAGCACGTCCTTTTCCTGCACCGTGCACGACAGTCTGGATAGCCGCGGCTTTCGCGGATGCAGTGCCTTCGACTGCTTCGGAGCAGGACAGCACGTGAGCAGCAGACTGTCCGGCGGCCGCACGTGGCGCGACGACCCGTCGACCGCGGCGTCGATGTTCGCCGCGTTCAGAACCGTCACTGCGCTGCACGAACTGCTGTGGCACCTCACCCACGCGCGGCACCGCACCTACGACGACGACCTGAAGGCCGCCGTCGACGTCCTGGTCAGCGAGATCACGGCGAGTGTCGACAGCGCCGACCCGGCGGCCGACCTCGAGATGTACAGGGAGAGAGTCCGCCCGATCCTGGACGCGGTGAGCGAGGACGTGCGCGCATCGTTCCGCGCGCAGGGTGACCTCGTCGATCCGATTCTGGTGCGCTATGCAGACCTGGCCGGCCGCGACCTCCGACGTCTGCGCGCGGTCGGTGCCGACCTACGAGGTGCGTCGCTCCTGGGCTCCGACCTGCGCGGCGTCGACATGGCAGGCTGCGACCTGCTCGGCGCCGACCTTCGGGGAGCCGACGTCCGCGGTGCCGATCTCACCGATTGTCTCTTCCTGACACGCACCCAACTGGGCAGCACACGACTCGACGAGCGCACGCGGCTGCCGCGGTGGTCGGCATGAGCGAGCGTGGCCGTGCCTGAGTGTCCGTAAATCGCTCGGATCGACGGGATCCCGTCGATCCGAGCGAGTTGTGGACACTGAGGCACGGCGCGTCCAGCGGGTGACTTAGGCGCCTACCCCATCAACACCCGGTACCCGGGCTTCACGACGTCGTCGATGAGCGCCAACCTCTGATCGAACGGCAGGAACGACGACTTGAGCGCGTTGATGGTGAACCGCTCGAGGTCCGACCAGCCGTACCCGAAAGCGGATGCGAGCGTGAACATCTCCTTGCTCATCGAAGTGTCGCTCATCAAGCGGTTGTCGGTGTTGACGGTGACGCGGAATCGCAGCCGCGCCAGCACGTCGAAGGGGTGCGCCTCGATGCTGGCGACAGCACCGGTCTGGACGTTCGAACTGGGGCACAGCTCCAAGGGGATTCGTTTGTCCCGCACGTAGTTCGCGAGCAGTCCCAGTTCATGGTTGCCGTCGGCGTCCGTCGTGATGTCGTCGACGATGCGCACGCCGTGGCCCAGCCGGTCGGTTCCGCAGAACGCGATGGCCTCGTGGATGGACGGCAGGCCGAACGCTTCGCCGGCGTGAATGGTGAAGTGCGCGTTGTTCGCCCGCATGTACTCGAAGGCGTCGAGATGGCGGCTGGGCGGGAATCCCGCCTCCTTGCCGGCGATGTCGAATCCCGCGACGCCCTGGTCGCGGTAGCGGACGGCGAGCTCGGCGATTTCCCGTGACCTCGCGGCGTGCCGCATCGCCGTCAGCAGGCACCCGATGCGGATGGGACGACCGGCTGCACGCGCTGCGCTCTCACCCTGCCGGAAGCCTTCGAGGGTGTGTTCCACGACCTCGTCGAGTGTGAGCCCCTTCTCGAGGTGCTGCTCGGGGGCGTACCTGACCTCGGCGTAGACGACACCGTCTGCCGCCAGGTCCTCGGCGCATTCCCTCGCAACGCGCTGCAGGCCCTCGGCGGTCTGCATCACCGCGACGGTGTGGGCGAACGTTTCGAGGTACAGCTCGAGGGAACCGCTGTCGGCCGCATCGCGGAACCACCGTCCGAGGCTCTCCGCGTCGGATGCGGGCAGGCCGTCGTACCCGCATTCGCTGGCCAGTTCCAGCACGGTACTCGGGCGCAGTCCACCGTCCAGGTGATCGTGCAGCAACGCTTTCGGCGCGCGTGCGATGTTCTGCATGTCCAGTGGAGCAGGACCAACCGCCACATCGTCTTCCATGACTCCGACTTTAGTGTCCGTGACGGTGTTGCGCGCCCTACTCCTACAGCGGGTCCAGGATCCTCTTCAGGAACTGCCGGGTGCGGTCCTGCGAGGGGTTGCTCAGGACCTCCGCGGGGGTGCCCCTCTCGACCACGACTCCCCCGTCGACGAACAGAACCTGGTCGGCGACCTGCTGCGCGAATCGAATCTCGTGCGTGACGACGATCATCGTCCACCCCTCGCTCGCCAGGTTCTTGATGACGGCGAGAACCTCACCGACGAGTTCCGGGTCGAGGGCGGAAGTGGGCTCGTCGAAGAGCATCAGCTGGGGGGCGAGCGCGAGCGCCCGCGCTATCCCGACGCGCTGTTGCTGGCCACCGGAGAGCTGGAACGGGTACTGATCTTCCTTGCCGGTCAGCCCCACCTGCGCCAGCAGTTCGCGCCCTGCGGCCTCCGCCTCCTCCCGTGGATGCTTCTGCACCACGATCGGCCCCTCGGTGACGTTCTGCAGAACCGTCTTGTGCGGGAACAGATTGTGCGACTGGAAGACCATGCCGCTCTGCGCGCGCAACGCGGACGTGGCGCTGCGGACGCGTCCCTTCGATTCCGATGACAGCGCCTCGAAATCGACCGAGACGTCACCGACCCGGATGGTTCCCGCGTCGGCGGGATCGAGGGCGTTGAGACTGCGCAGCAATGTGGTCTTGCCGGACCCGGAGGGGCCGACGACGACGGTCACGGTGCCCCGGTCCGCGGTGAAGTCGACACCGTTCAGGATCGTGTTGCCGCCGAACGACTTCCGTAGCCCGGCTACCTCGATGAGGGGATTCTCGGTCATCTCGCCACGTACCTGTCCAGTCGGGTTTCCAGTCGACCCTGCACAGCCGAGAGAGCGATGCAGATGACCCAGTAGTACAGCGCCGCGACCGAGTACAGGGCGAAGAAGTCGAACGTCGGGGCGGCGGCGAGCTGGGCGACTCGCAACAGCTCGGTCACCAGGATGGTCGACGCGAGCGAGGTGTCCTTGACCAACGAGATCAACGTGTTGGACAGAGGAGGAACTGCGGTGCGCAAGGCCTGCGGGAGGACGATGCGCTGCAATGTCGTCCGGTAGCCCATACCGATGGTCTGCGCGGCCTCCCACTGGCCCTTGGGAACTCCCAGGATGGAGGCTCGGACGATCTCGGCGGCATAGCCACCGACGTTGATGCTGAACGCCACCACCGCGGCCGGGAACGGAGAGATCACCACACCGAATTGCGGCAGCGCGTAGAAGACGATGAACAACTGGAGCAGCAGAGGCGTTCCGCGCACGATGGACACGTAGAAGCGAGCGAGCAGCGACAGCGGTCGGATCGACGAGATGCGCGCCAGCGCCACGGCCAGAGCGATGATCAGCCCGATGACGAAGCTGATCGCCGTCAGCGGCAGCGTCGTCGTCACCGTCGCCTTCAACATCGGCACCAGGTTGCGGGAGATCAGATCCCACGTCGATTGCGAGGCCGCGGCGGACTCGGTGGGAGCGGTAGCCGCCGCCGTCTCCGCATCGGGCACCGCGACGTCGGAACCGAAGTACTTCTCCGACGCGGCCGCGAGGGTCCCGTCGTTCTGCAGTTCCTCCAATGCCGTGTTCACCGAGTCCATCAGACCGCTGTCCTTGCGGGCTGCGAAGGCTTGCAGGCTGACGTCGCCGGTCTGCGCGGCGACGGACACCCCGGTGTCACCCGTCTGGGCGAAGTATTCCGCGACCGCCAGCGAGTCGTTGACGGTGGCATCCACGCGGCCGTCCTTGACCAGCGTGACGGCCTGGACGAACCCCTCGACCGCCTGCACCTGAGCACCGGCGTCGGTGGCCACCTCGGCCCAGTTGCTGGTCGAGGACTGCGCCGTCGTCTTGCCGGCGAGATCGGCGAGCGAGCTGATGGACGAGTCGCCGGTGCGAGTCAGGATCTCGCCGTCGGAGACCGTGTACGGCCGCGACAGGTCGTACTTCGCACGACGCTCGTCGTTGATGGTCACCTGGTTGGCGATCAGGTCGAATCGTTCCGACTCGAGTCCGGCGAAGATGGAGTCGAACGGCGTCTGGACGAACTCGACGCGCACTCCGAGTTTCTCCCCGACGGCACGCACGACGTCGACGTCGTATCCGGTCAACTGACCGTCGTCACCCTGGAAGCTGAACGGGCTGTACGTGCCCTCGGTCCCGACCACCAGCACGCCGTCGTCGGTGACCGAGTCGATCAGCGGTCCGTCCGACGACGACCCGCACGCTCCCAGGAGTATCGAGAGCATCACGGCCACCGCCGCGGCGAGGCTCCACCGGCGACGCGTCATCTCACGACCCGATCCTGTCGAGGATCAGGGGCCGGGCGGTCTCCGCGACATCCCCGATGTCCCAGCCACCGCCGAGTGCCTCGAGCGCGCCGTCGAACTTCTCCGGGGTGTCGGTGTGGAGGGTGAACAACGGTTGCCCCTTCGTCACGCGGTCGCCTTCCTTCGCATGCAGACGCACGCCCGCTCCCGCCTGGACTGCTTGTCCCTGCCGAGCACGTCCGGCACCGAGGCGCCACGCCGCGATTCCCACGGCCATGGCGTCGACACGCGTGAGGACACCGTCCCGCTCCGCCGTCACGTCGTGCGTCTCACGGGCGGTGGGCAATGCCGCCGCCGGATCTCCGCCCTGGGCGGCGATCATCGCGCGCCACCGGTCCATCGCCGTACCGTCCCGCAGGGTGGCCGCGGGATCGATGTCGCCCAGCCCGGCCGCGGCGACCATTTCCCGAGCCAATGCCAAGGTCAGCTCGACGATGTCGGACGGTCCGCCGCCGGCCAGGACGTCGAGCGATTCCTGCACTTCGAGTGCGTTACCCGCGGTCCACCCCAGGGGCGTATTCATATCCGTCACCAAGGCAATGGTGCGGACACCGGCATCGGTTCCCAGCTCCACCATCGTCGATGCCAATTCCCGCGCCTGATCGAGCGACTTCATGAAGGCGCCGGACCCGCACTTGACGTCGAGGACCAATGCGCCGGTCCCCTCGGCGATCTTCTTGCTCATGATGGACGCCGCGATCATCGGAATGGACTCGACCGTTCCGGTCACATCCCTCAGGGCGTAGAGCTTCTTGTCCGCCGGCGCGAGATCTGCGCCCGCCGCGCAGATGACAGCGCCGACAGCGGGGTCGTCGAGGATGCGCGTCATCTCCTCCGCCGTCAGGTCCGCGCGCCAGTCGGGGATCGATTCGAGTTTGTCGAGAGTGCCACCGGTGTAGCCGAGTCCGCGGCCCGAGAGCTGGGGAACGGCCGCTCCGCACGCGGCGACGATCGGCGCGAGCGGCAACGTGATCTTGTCGCCGATTCCGCCGGTGGAATGTTTGTCGACGGTCGGTCTGGAGATGGACGAGAAATCCATTCTGGAGCCGGACGCGATCATCGCTTCCGTCCACTGACGTATCTCGCCGCGGTCCATTCCGCGGAGCAGAATCGCCATCGTCAGCGCCGACATCTGCTCGTCGGCGACTTCGCCGCGCGTATAGGCGTCGACCATCCAGGAGATCTGGTCCGAAGACAAGGTGTGGCCATCGCGTTTGGTGGCTATCACCGATACGGCATCAGGCATCCGTCGCCTCCTTCGGGGCGTCGGAGGTGCGGCCGGCGGCAAGGTCGTCGGGTCCGAACGCTTCGGGGAGGAGGCTGCTCAGTGAGCGAGGTCCACTCGTCGTGTCGATCATCAGACCACCGCCGCCGAACTCCAGCAGGAGCTGCCGGCAACGGCCGCACGGGAGAAGCACGAGACCCCGACTGTCGCAGCACGAGAACGCGATCAGTCGTCCGCCGCCCGAGGAGTTCAACGTCGACACCAGTCCGCACTCGGCGCAGAGCCCCAGGCCGTATGAGACATTCTCCACATTGCATCCCACGACGACCCGTCCATCGTCCACCAGTGCGGCAGCGCCCACCGGGTAGTTCGAGTAGGGCGCGTATGCGTGGGTCATAGCCTCACGGGCTCTGTCTCGCAAGGATTTCCAGTCCACTTCCTGCATGGGAGCGATCCTGTCACGACATCCGCCCGGATGTCGGAATCTACGACGGAACCGCATCCCCGATTGGACAGGCAAACCTAACTTCCCTGCGATGCGGAAACGCCAGGCCCAACGCGAATTAGTGCGTGTCCGGGCATGGGATTAGAGTTCGAAGAAGTCGTTTCACATACACGATCGAGCTGAGTTTCTCCGGTCTCACCCGGATCTCTCCACTCGTCGCGTCCATCAATGATGTTGGAGGCACTGCACTCGATGGCTACCTCGACCGAAGCCGCCCCGTCCCGGGAGCGCACGCGGTCTCTGTACCGCGGAGACCCTGGCATGTGGTCCTGGGTCCTGCACCGGATCACCGGTGTGGTCACGTTCTTCTTCCTGTTCGTCCACGTGCTCGACACGGCGCTCGTCCGTGTCAACCCCGAGGCGTACAACGACGTGATCGACACCTACAAGACGCCGATCGTCGGCCTGATGGAACTCGGCCTCGTCGCTGCGGTGCTCTACCACGCACTCAACGGCATCCGCGTCATGCTGGTCGACTTCTGGTCGAAGGGCACGCAGTACCAGCGCCTCATGCTCTGGGTCATTCTCGGCATCTGGTTCGTCGTGATGATCCCCGGCGCAGCGCGCATCCTCTACAACACCTTCACCGGGGGGCACTGACATGGCGACCACGGATGCCGGAAGCAAGCCGGCACGCACGCTGGGCACGTCGCACGACCGCCCCGCCAGCCTCGACAACCCGCGCTCACCGCGTCGGAAGAACCGGGGCAACTTCGAGCTCTACGCATGGCTGTTCATGCGTTTCTCCGGGCTCGCGCTCGTCGTCCTCGTCCTCGGGCACATGTCGATCATGCTGCTTCTCGACGACGGCGTTCATCGCATCAACTTCGCCTTCGTGGCCGGACGTTGGTCCAGCCCGTTCTGGCAGGTGTGGGATCTGACGATGCTGTGGTTGGCCCAGCTGCACGGCGGCAACGGCCTGCGCACGGTCATCGCGGACTACTCACGCAAGGACTCCACGCGATTCTGGCTCACGACGCTTCTGGTCCTGTCGATGATCCTGATCATGGGTCTCGGCACGTACGTGATCTTCACGTTCGACCCCAACATCACCGCCAGCTAGGGGAGATTTCGATATGCAGGAACATCGTTACGACGTACTCATCGTCGGCGCAGGTGGCGCAGGAATGCGCGCCGCGATCGAAGCAGGCCCTCGCGCTCGCACGGCAGTTCTGACCAAGCTCTACCCCACGCGTAGTCACACCGGCGCGGCTCAGGGTGGCATGTGTGCCGCCTTGGCCAACGTCGAGGAGGACAACTGGGAGTGGCACACCTTCGACACCGTCAAGGGTGGCGACTACCTCGTCGACCAGGACGCGGCCGAGATCATGGCGAAGGAAGCCATCGATGCGGTTCTCGACCTGGAGAAGATGGGCCTGCCCTTCAACCGCACCCCCGAGGGCAAGATCGACCAGCGTCGATTCGGTGGCCACACACGCGACCACGGCAAGGCACCTGTCCGCCGTGCGTGTTACGCCGCCGACCGCACCGGACACATGATCCTTCAGACGCTCTACCAGCAGTGCGTCAAGCACGACGTGGAGTTCTACAACGAGTTCTACGCGCTCGACATCGCGCTGACCGAGACCGACAACGGTCCCGTGGCCACGGGTGTCATCGCCTACGAGCTCGCCACCGGTGAACTGCACGTCTTCCACGCGAAATCGATCGTGTTCGCCACGGGTGGATCGGGTCGTATCTACAAGACGACGTCCAACGCCCACACCCTCACCGGTGACGGCATGAGCATCATCTTCCGCAAGGGACTGCCGCTCGAGGACATGGAGTTCCACCAGTTCCACCCGACAGGTCTGGCGGGTCTGGGCATCCTCATCTCCGAGGCGGTCCGAGGCGAGGGCGGCATCCTCCGCAACGCCGACGGCGAGCGCTTCATGGAGCGGTACGCCCCCACCATCAAGGACCTCGCACCCCGCGACATCGTCGCCCGGTCGATGGTTCTCGAGGTCCTCGAAGGTCGCGGCGCCGGTCCCAACAAGGACTACGTCTACATCGACGTGACCCACCTGGGCGCCGAGGTGCTCGAGGAGAAGCTCCCCGACATCACGGAGTTCTCGCGCACGTACCTGGGCGTCGACCCGGTGACCGAACTGGTTCCCGTCTACCCGACGTGCCACTACGTCATGGGCGGCATCCCCACCAAGATCCGTGGTGAGGTCCTGCGCAACAACGACGACATCGTCCCCGGACTGTTCGCCGCCGGTGAGTGCGCCTGCGTGTCGGTCCACGGCTCGAACCGCCTGGGAACCAACTCGCTCCTCGACATCAACGTGTTCGGCCGTCGCGCCGGCATCGCTGCCGCCGAGCATGCGAACAGCGTCGACTTCACGCCGCTGCCCGAGGCACCGCAGAAGATGGTCGAGGACTGGCTCGAGCTGATCCTCTCCGATCACGGCTCCGAGAAGGTCGCCACGATCCGCTCCGAGCTGCAGCAGTCGATGGACAACAACGCGTCCGTCTTCCGCACCGAGGACACGCTGAAGCAGGCGCTGAGCGACATCCAGTCGCTCAAGGAGCGCTACGGCCGGATCACCGTGCAGGACAAGGGCAAGCGCTACAACAGCGACCTGCTCGAGGCCGTCGAGCTCGGCTTCCTGCTGGAGATGGCCGAGGTCACCGTCGCCGGTGCCCTCAATCGCAAGGAGACTCGCGGCGGACACGCACGCGAGGACTACCCGGAGCGCGACGACGTCAACTTCATGCGCCACACCATGGCGTACAAGGTGGGCGACGGATTGCTCTCCGATATCCGCCTCGACTACAAGCCCGTGGTGCAGACGCGCTACGAGCCGATGGAGCGTAAGTACTGATGAGTGCAGCTGTAATCGACAACTCCGAAGACAAGAGCGACCTCCCCGCCGTCCCCGACGAAGCGGTCATGGTCACTCTGAAGATCGCTCGCTTCAACCCCGAGGACGACAAGGGCGCACACTGGGACAGCTTCCAGGTGCCCACCCTGGCGACCGACCGTCTGCTGAACCTGATGCTCTACGTCAAGAGCTACCTCGACGGCACTCTGTCGTTCCGACGCTCGTGCGCGCACGGCGTCTGCGGCAGCGACGCGATGCGCGTCAACGGTGTCAACCGTCTCGCCTGCAAGGTGCTGATGCGCGACATGCTCCCCAAGGACTCGTCCAAGTCCTTGACCATCACGATCGAGCCGATCCGCGGGCTTCCCGTGGAGAAGGACCTGATCGTGGACATGGAGCCGTTCTTCGACGCGTTCCGTGCCGTCAAGCCGTACCTGATGACCAGCGGCAACGAGCCCACGCGTGAACGCATCCAGTCGGCTGCCGACCGCGCCCGGTTCGACGACACCACCAAGTGCATCCTGTGCGCATGTTGCACCACGTCGTGCCCCGTGTACTGGAACGACGGCAGCTACTTCGGTCCCGCTGCCATCGTCAACGCGCACCGCTTCATCTTCGACAGCCGTGACGAGGGCGCTCCCGAGCGTCTCGACATCCTCAACGACGTCGAGGGTGTGTGGCGCTGCCGCACCACCTTCAACTGCACCGACGCTTGCCCTCGCGGCATCCAGGTGACGAAGGCCATCCAGGAAGTCAAGCGCGCGCTGCTCTTCGCACGCTGACCTCCTCGCACGTCCCGAAAAGCCCGCTCCTGCACTGCAGGAGCGGGCTTTCGTGTGCTCGCGCTACACGAAGGCGGAGAAGCCGGTCACTCCCCTGCCGACGATGAGATTGTTCATCTGGGAGGTGCCTTCGTACGAGTAGAGGGCTTCCGCGTCGGTGAAGAATCGGATGACGTCGTAGTCGAGAACGATGCCGTTGCCGCCGAGGATCTCTCTCGCCCAGCCGACAACCTCGCGGAGCCGCGTGGTGCAGTAGCTCTTGCTCAACGCGGCGTGCTCGTCGTGATGGACCCCGGAATCCTGGAGCTGAGACACCCGCAGCGCCATGCCGATGCACGCCGTGATGTTTCCGGCCATGCGGGCGATCAGGTCTGAGATCAACTGGAACGACGCGATGGGCGCACCGAACTGTTCGCGTTCCTGCGCGTAGGCAACGGCCTTCTCGAAGGCCCCGATCATGACGCCGACAGCTCCCCAGGCGACTCCCCCGCGAGTCAGCGACAACACCTTCGCGGTGTCGGCGAAGGAATTGGCGTGCTCGAGCTTGTTCGCGACGGGCACTCGGCAGTTCTCGAAGTACAGGTCGGCGTTCTCGACGGCGCGGAGCGAGTACTTGCGTTCGATCTTCTCGGCGCGGAACCCCTCGAACTCCTTCTCGACGACGAAGCCCTTGACCTCTCCGTCCGCCTCGTCCTTGGCGTAGACGATGACGAGGTCCGCGAACGTCGCGTTGCCGATCCACCTCTTGCTGCCGTTGAGGACCCAGTGATCCCCGTCGAGGCGTGCCGTCGTCTCCAGACCGCCGGCGACGTCGGATCCACCGTGCGGCTCCGAGAGCCCGAAGGCGCCGATTTTCTCCATCCGCCTCATGGCGGGCAGCCACCTATCCTTCTGCTCGTCTGATCCCAGGATGGCGATGCTGCTCATCGCGAGGCCGCTGTGGACGGTGAACATGGTTCCTGTCGACGGATCCACGCGGGAGAACTCCATCCCGAGCCACCCGGTGAACACCTTCCGGGCGGGCTCCCGACCGTCGAACTCGTATTCGAGCCCGACGATTCCGAGCTCCGCCAACCTCGGCAGCAGGTGTACCGGCGACTGCGCCTTCTCCCAGAACTCGTTGGCACGCGGGGCGACCTCGTCCTCCAGGAACTGACGAACCGTGAGCACGATCGCCGATTCCTCGTCGGTGAGCACTCCTTGGTAGCCGAACATGTCGGCGGCCAGGAAATCCGGTGACAGGGGTCCCAGCGGTTCGTGCTTGCTCATGTACAACTCCTGAGGTCGTGACAGCGATCGATGCGGTTACCCGTCACCGTGGTACACGGTTACCCCGGATGTCGGTGAATCAGACGGATTCGTCCCGGCATCGATCACGCACTCGAGGTGTTCTCGAGGGGTCCACGGCTCTTGTACGGTCGGCGTCGAGGGTGCAGGCTCGACAGAGAGAATCACCTGTCGATGCAAAGGAAACGACATGACACTGTCCGCACAGCACTCGTCCCGCACTGCTCTGGTCACCGAATCGGATTGCGACCTCGCCGAGTTCCACCGGGTCGTCTCCGCGACCACCGATCCGGCGGACTATCCGTATTCGTCCTCCGTGGAGAGCAACGTCCTCTTCTACGACGCCGCCACGCTCGACACCGCGGGCGATCGCGTCGGCCTCCAGGACGAGATCGCACGGGCACTGCTCGACGGCCCGGGGATCGTGGTGTTCCGCGGCGCCGTCACGAGCGATCACGCGTTTCGAGAGGTCACCGAGTACTTCGAGTCCGTCGTCGAGCGCCAGCGCCGCGACGGCACGGGCAGCGGCGACCACTTCGCGAAGCCGGGCGCGAACGACCGCGTCTGGAACGCACTGCAGAAATTGGCGCTGGAGGCGCCCGAGCTCTTCACCCGGTACTACTCGAACGATGTCCTGGCCCTCGTCGCCGAAGCGTGGCTCGGACCGATGTACCAGGTGACGTCGGCGGTGAACGTCGTCAATCCTGGTGGTGCCGCACAGAATCCCCACCGTGACTATCACCTCGGGTTCATGGACCCCGCGACCGCATCACGCTTCCGGGCCCACGTCCACCGGTTGTCGCCGGCATTGACGCTGCAGGGCGCGGTGGCCCACTGCGACATGCCCATCGAGAGCGGGCCGACGATGTATCTGCCGTTCTCCCAGCACTACGAACCCGGGTACGTCGCATTCGGTCTACCCGCCTTCCAGGAGTACTTCGCGCAGAACTACGTGCAACTGCCCTTGAGTAAAGGCGACGCGGTGTTCTTCAATCCGGCTCTCTTCCACGCCGCCGGTCACAACACGTCGACCTCGATCAAGCGCATGGCCAACCTTCTGCAGATCTCGTCGGCGTTCGGGCGAGCGATGGACAGCGTGGACCGCGAGGCCATCGTGACCTCCATCTATCCCTCGCTCCAGGAGTTCGCGGCGACCCACGGCGAACGGTCGGTCGCGAATGTGGTGGCCGCCTCGGCCGAGGCGTATGCATTTCCGACGAACCTGGACCTGGACCCGCCGCTGACCGGCCTGGCCGCCGAGACGCAGGCCGAGCTGGTGCACAGGGCACTCGACGAGAACCTCTCCCCCGACGAGTTCGCCGACGAGGCGGCCGCCATGAGTACCCGTCACCGGCCCTGACGTCTCTCGGTTGTGCACCGGCTCTCTCGCCGGGCGATAGTGGGGGCGTGAAGGACGACACGGACGCCTCGACGAGCACGGACACGAACGACGACACCGAGCCCGCGCCCACGATCGGGCGAGGCCTGGTGCTGCTGCTCGCCGTCACGTGCGGCGTCCTGGTCGCAAACCTGTACTACGCGCAACCCCTGCTCCACAGCATCGCGCGCTCGTTCGACGTCGACAACGCCACCGCGGGCATCCTGGTCACGACCGCACAGATCGGGTATGCGGTGGGCCTGGCGTTCCTGGTGCCGCTCGGCGACATGATCGAGCGGCGGCGCCTCATCGTGACCGCGGCGGTGGTGTGCGCGATCGCCGACGCTGCCGCCGTCGCCGCCCCCGCGTTCTCCGTCCTCGCGGCAGCATTGATCCTGGCCGGTATCGGCGCGTCCGCAGCCATGGTGATCGTTCCGTTGAGCTCGGCGCTCGCCGCGGAGGAGGATCGCGGGCGCACCGTCGGCACGGTGATGAGCGGACTGCTGACGGGCATCCTGCTGGCACGGACGGTGAGCGGGTTCTTGTCCGAAGTCGGCGGGTGGCGCTTGGTGTTCGCAGTCGCGGCCGTCGTCATCGCGATACTCGCCGCGGTCCTGTGGCGCTTCGTTCCCGTCTCGACTCCGGTGGTGACCGAGTCCTACCGCGGCATCCTGGTGTCCATCCTGACGTTGGTCCGCACCGGCCGCGAGCTTCGCCTCAGGATGGCTCTGGGTGCGTTGCTGATGGCGTCGTTCTCCGTCATGTGGACCGGCCTCGCCTTCCTACTTGCCGCTCCCCCGTTCTCGTACGGTGACGCCGTCATCGGACTCTTCGGCATCGCCGGGGTCGCCGGCGCAGCGATCGCTCCTGTCGCCGGCCGGATGGCGGATCGAGGACGCGGACGCCTCGCCACGACGCTGTGCCTGACCGTGCTGCTCGCGAGTTGGGTTCCGCTGTATCTCGGATCCGGGAGCGGTGCCGTGTGGGCCGTTGTCGTCCTGCTGGTGGGCATCGTGGCCCTGGACCTCGGAACGCAGGGTGCCCACATCGCCAATCAGAACGTCGTCTTCGTTCTCGACCCACCAGCGCGCAACCGCCTGAACACGGCGTACATGGTCAGCTACTTCGCCGGGGGCGTGGTGGGGTCGAGCGCGGCGTCGCTGAGTTGGTCGATGGGCGGATGGACCGCGCTGTGCATCGCCGGCGCCGGTATGTCGGCTGCCGCGCTGGTGGCGTGGGGGCTGTGGCGGACGGCGTCATCGGGGAGTGTTGTAGGGAGTGACTACGTGCACGGGTGACGGCGAATCCTGGACCCCGTGCACGGCGCCTGCCGACTGCATCAGGAGGCGGCACGCCAGCCGCGCGTCTGCGCGCAGATCGTGATGGAGGACGGCGCTGATCGACCGGTCCGCCAGCAACCGACGATTGTCCGCGTCGAGATCGTGCGCGATGAACACCCGGCACCGTCGGCCGACACGCGCGAACGCCCGCACCGTCGCGAGGTTTCCGCCACCGATGGAATAGACACCCTCGATGTCCGGGTGCGCCTCGAGTGCGGCGACGACCAGATCCTCGACCGTGTCGTCGAGACCGCTGCTGCGCGCGATGTCGACGACGGGGCGGGTCACACCCGACGAGGTCGCCCGCAGCGCCCGCCGGAAGCCGATCTCACGGTCACCCTCGTTGCGGAAACTGTTGTGACTCAACGTGACCAGCACGGCCGCGGGCGACTCTCCGAGCCACTGGTCCACCAGGTACGCAGCCGTTGCTCCGGCCGCGTGGTCGTCGATGCCGACGTAGGCGATACGCGCGCTGGAGGGCACGTCGCTGACGTAAGTGACGACGGGTATCCCCGACGCCGACAGGACGTCGAGCGCACGCGCCACCTCCGGTTCGTCCGGCGCCTTGACGATCACGCCGTGCGATCCTCGAAGTCGGATGCGGTCGAGAGTCTCGAGCATCGCCTCCACCGACTCGGTCTCCCGGAAGTGGAACCGCGAGCGGACGACGGCCGGGGACAGCATCGGAAGTTCCGACTCGATCGAGGCTCGCACCTGCGCGCAGAAGCGTTCGGGTGCCTGCATCACCACGTCGAAGAAGAACTTGCGCCCTGACAGTCGTAGCTGGCTGCGCTGCTTGTCCAGGTCCGCGATCGCCTGGCGCACCTCTGCGCGGGTGTCCTCGCGGACGCCGGGACGCTCGTGGAGAACTCGGTCGACGGTCGCCTCGCTCAGCCCCGACTGCTGCGCGATCTCCCGAACCTTGTAGCGATGGCCCACAGCCGTGTCCTCTCGAGGTGTTTTTGATGCCTCCAGAGTGTTGATCACACGGACGAGTACCGCAAGACTTCTCGGGTGAGCACACTTCTGCACGACACTGTCGTTCTCGTCAGCGGCGGAACGTCCGGTGTCGGTGCGGCCGTGGTGCGCGCATCGCTGGCCGCCGGTGCCCGTGTCGCCTTCAGCGGCCGTCGCGACGACGTCGGAACGTCGATGGAGCACGAGCTTCGCGCACAGGGGCACGACGCCACCTATATCCGCGCCGACGTCGCCGACGCCGCAGACGCTCTGGCGAGCGTGGCGCGAACCATCGAGGTGTACGGACGGGTGGACGCCGTGTGCAATGCCGCCGGCCTCACCTCCCGCGGAACGCTGATCGACACCACTCCCGAGCTGTTCGACGACCACATCGCGGTCAACCTGCGCGGCCCGTTCTTCGTGATGCAGGCGGCGGTCAAGGACATGCTCTCCCGCTCGGCACCGGGAACGATCGTGAACATCGGCTCGCTCAGCTCTCGGGGCGGCCAGCCCTATCTCGCGCCCTACTCGGCGGCGAAGGCCGGACTGGCCGGACTGACGAAGAACGCCGCCCACGCCCACCGGTGGGACCGCATCCGCATCAACGCCCTCGACATCGGATGGACGGAGACCGAGGGAGAGACCCTGACGCAGAAGCGTTTTCACGATGCGGACGACGACTGGGTCGCCGACGCCTCGGCCGCGCTCCCGATGGGCAAGCTCGGGCAACCGGACGAGATCGCCGACTTCGTGGTGTTCCTGCTGTCGGCGCGCAGCGGTGTGGTCACGGGATCGGTCATCGAATGGGACCAGCAGGTAGTAGGAGGACAGGACTGATGAGTACACAGGCACGAATCGGAGTCATCGGATTGGGGCGCATCGGCGCATTCCACGTGGAGACTCTCGCCGGTCTGGACGGAGTGTCGAGCCTCGTCGTCACCGACGGCCGACCCGATGTGACGGACACGGTCGCCGCGAAGTACAACGCGGAAAAGGTCGACGGAGTCGACGCGATGTTGTCCGCCGGTGTGGACGGCATCGTCATCGCGGCAGCCACTCCCGCGCACGCCTCCCTGCTGCTCGCCGCCGTCGACGCCGGCATTCCCGTCTTCTGCGAGAAGCCGCTGGCCTTCACCGCAGCCGAGAGCCGAGCAGTGGTGGACGGCATCGCGTCGTCGGACGTCCCGGTACAGATCGGGTTCAACCGTCGGTTCGACCCCGCCGTGGCAGCAGCCGAGCGCGCGGTGCGAGGAGGCGAACTCGGATTCCTGCACACCGTCCGTTCCACGACACTCGACCCCGCTCCCCCACCGATGGCCTACATCGCGGAGTCCGGCGGCATCTTCCGCGACTGCAGCGTCCACGACTTCGACGTCGTCCGCTGGATCGTGGGACGAGAGGTGGTCTCGGTCTTCGCCGCCGGCTCCAACCAGGGTGATCCCGCCTTCGCCGCGGCGGGCGACGTCGACTCCGCCACCGTCCTTCTCACGTTCGAGGGCGGCACCGTCGGCGTCGTGTCGAATTCCCGCTACAACGGCCGCGGGTACGACTGCCGGCTCGAGGTGCACGGCAGCGAGGACACCGTCGTTGCCGGTTGGGACCCGCACTCGCCGGTGCGCAACATGGAAGCGGCACAGGGTTTCCCGCACGGTGAGATCTTCCCGGCGGACGCGCCGCACTCGTTCTTCATGGACCGCTTCGCGCAGTCGTACCGTGACGAGCTGACAGCGTTCCTCGACGTCGCCGCCGGAACCCGCCCGTCACCCTGCACCGCACAGGACGCTCTCGAGGTCGCCTGGATCGCCGAGGCCGCCACCGAATCATTGCGCCGAGGCGCACCCGTCACCCTGGAAGAGGTTCGCTCATGACCGCAGCACCCGTACGTATCGCCGGAGCCCCCATCTCGTGGGGTGTGTGCGAGGTCCCCGGCTGGGGCTACCAGATGGACAACGACCGCGTCCTCCGCGAGATGCGCGACGCAGGACTCACCGCGACGGAGAACGGTCCCGAGGGCTTCCTGCCCGCCGATCCCGCCGCCCTCGCGGCGACTCTGGCGGGACACGACCTGACCTCGGTCGGGGGCTTCGCTCCTGTTCTGCTGCACGAGGAGTCGCATGACCCGGTGCCGACCATCTCGTCGCTGCTCGACGGCTTCGTCGCGGCGAACGCCGACGTCATCGTCCTCGCCGCCTCCACGGGCCAGGAGGGCTACGACGCACGTCCGACCCTCACCGCCGATCAGTGGACCGTGTTGCTGCGCAACCTCGATCGTCTGGCTGCGGCCTCGGCGGACCGCGGCATCCTCGCTGTCGTCCATCCCCATGTCGGCACCATGATCGAGCAGCGCGACGAGGTCCACCGCGTGCTCGACGGATCGTCCATCCCGCTGTGCCTGGACACCGGTCACCTGATGATCGGCGGTACCGATCCGGCCGAATTGGCCACTGCGGCAGCCGATCGCATCGCCCATGCTCACCTCAAGGACGTCGACGCAGCACTCGCGGCGCGGGTCCAGGCCGGAGAACTGACCTACACCGACGCCGTCCGCGCGGGTATGTACCGGCCTCTCGGCACCGGTGACGTGGGCATCGGCGGCGTCGTGGACTCGCTCCTCGACGCCGGCTACACGGGCTGGTTCGTGCTCGAGCAGGACACCATTCTGACCGGCGAGCCCGAAGGTCCCGGCCCCATCACCGACGTCATCGCCAGCGTCGGGTACCTCCGCGACGTGGTGGCGGCCCGACGGATTACGGTGTGACAACGCCCGAACCGAAAGCTGCGACCCTGCGCATCGGGGTTCTGGGAGCGTCGCGTATCGCGGAGCAGGCCATCGTCGGTCCGGCCCACGCGCTCGGTCACCGGCTGGTGGTGGTGGCGGCACGCGATCGCGGCCGGGCCGAGGCGTTCGCCGAGCGGTACGGCGTGGAACGCGTCGCGGACAGCTACGACGCGGTCGTCGACGATCCCGAGGTGGATGCCGTCTACAACCCGTTGGCCAACGCCCTCCACGCCGAGTGGAACATCCGCGCCCTGCGTGCGGGCAAGGCCGTCCTTACGGAGAAGCCGTTCGCACGCAACGTTTCCGAGGCGAGCGAGGTGCGCGAAGTAGCGCGTGAGACCGGCGGCATCATCGTCGAAGGGTTCCACTATCTCTTCCACCCGGTGACGCGTCGACTGCTCGAGATCGCCGAGTCCGGCCGGCTGGGTCGGCTCACCGGCGTCGACGTCGTCATGGCCATGCCCGAGCCCGCCGACGGCGACCCTCGGTGGTCCCTCGACCTCGCCGGCGGTGCGATCATGGATCTGGGCTGCTACGGCCTGCACGTGCACCGCATGCTCGCCGACGCCGCCGAAGGGCCGCCGCGCGTGGTCTCCGCGACGGCGACCGAACGTGACAAGGGCGTCGACGAGACGTCCACCATCGAGCTCGAGTTCCCGAACGGCGCTCGCGGAACGGTCGCCAACTCGATGGTGCACTCGCAGTTCGAATTCACCGTCCGACTGACGTTCTCGGACGGCTCCGCGTTCGCGCCCGACTTCATCAAGCCGAACTCCGACGATCGGGTCTCGGTCACGGACGCGTCGGGAACCACGGTGGAGCATCTGGGGACCCGCCCGTCCTACGAGTACCAACTCGAGGCGTTCGCGGCCCACGTCCTGCACGGCGCGCCGATCCCGTTGGGAGCCGACGACGCGGTGGCGACCATGGAATTGGTGGACGCCGCGTACACGGCAGCAGGCCTCCCTCTCCGCTAGACACCGACGACGGCCCCGCACCTCTCACCGGTGCGGGGCCTTCGGTCGTTCGTGCAGTTCTGCTCACAGGCGCGGACCGCACGGCAGGCACATCCGGCCGTGACGACACGGGTTGTGTGCAGAGACGACACGGGCCCCGCACCTCGAGGAGGTGCGGGGCCCGTGAGCGCAGGTGTCAGCGACGCAGTTCGTGCGTGAGCGTCTCGAGCTCGTCGCCGCCGGCCATCTCCTTGGTCAGGTCGTCGAGGCTGATCTCGTCGTACGAGCAGTCGAGCTTCTGACGGCCGCGGTTGAGGAGGACGAAGTGGTCACCCACCATGTACGCGTGGTGCGGGTTGTGCGTGATGAACACGACGCCGAAGCCCTGCTCCTTGGCTGCCGAGATGTAGCGCAGCACCATGCCGGACTGCTTGACGCCCAGCGCGGCGGTCGGCTCGTCGAGGATCAGGACGCGGGCGCCGAAGAAGATGGCGCGGGCGATGGCCACACACTGACGCTGACCACCGGACAGCGACCCGATGGGGGCGTCGACGTCGGGCAGGTCGATGCCCATCTTGTGCAGCTCTTCCTTCGTCGTGGCCCGCATGGCGGCCGCGTCGAGGGTCTTGAGGACGCCCTTCTTCCGCAGCTCCTGGCCGAGGAAGAAGTTGCGCCACACCGGCATCAGCGACACGACGGCGAGGTCCTGATAGACCGTGGCGATGCCCTTGTCCAAGGCGTCCTTGGGCGAGCCGAACTTGACGGCTTTCCCGTCGACGAGGAGCTCGCCCTCGGTCTGCTGGTGCAGCCCGGCCATGATCTTGATGAGCGTGGACTTGCCGGCGCCGTTGTCGCCGAGCACGCCCGTCACCTCACCGGCGCCGACGCGGAGGTTGATGCCGCCGAGCGCGATGATGTTTCCGTAGCTCTTGCCGACGTTCTTCAGTTCGATCAGAGGGGTCTTGCCGCCGCTGTTGTCGGACTCGACGGGGGTCTCGATGGTTGCACTCATGTCAGGTGTCACCTTTTCGCAGCGTAGGAACGGAAGCTGTTGTTGGCGATGACGGCGAAGAGCAGCATCGCACCGAGGAAGAACTTGAACCAGTCCGGGTTCCAGCCCGCGTAGACGATGCCCTGGTTGGTCATACCGAAGATGAACGCTCCGATGGCGGCGCCGATCGCGGTACCGAACCCTCCGGTGAGCAAGCATCCGCCGATGACCGCGGCGATGATGTAGAGGAACTCGTTGCCGACGCCCTGTCCGGACTGCACGGTGTTGAAGGCGAAGAGCAGGTGCATGCCGACGAACCAGGCGCAGAAACCGACGAACATGAACATGCCGATCTTGACCTTCGTCACCGGTACGCCGATGGCCCGCGCCGAGTCCTGGTTGCCGCCCACGGCGAAGACCCAGTTACCGATGCGCGTCTTCATCAGCACGAACGTGGTGAGAAGGGTGAACAGCAGCCACCACACGACGGTGATGCGGACCGAGACACCGAAGATGGAGAACGAGGAGGCGAAGACCTTCTTGGCGGACTCGAAGCCGGCCATGTCGGAGATCGACTGCGTGGCGACCTGTCCGGTGACCAGCTTGGTCACCGCGAGGTTGATTCCGGTGAGCATCAGGAACGACGACAGGGTGATCAGGAAGGACGGGATCTTGGTCTTCATCACCAGATACCCGTTGAGGAAGCCCACGCCCAGCGCGAGGACCAGCGCCAGCAGCGATCCGATCCAGACGTTGAGGTGCAGGTTGTAGGCGAGCATCGATGCCGCGATGGACGAGAACGTCACCGCCACACCGGTCGACAGGTCGAACTCGCCGCCGATCATGAGCACCGAGACGCCGCAGGCCATGATGCCGATGGTCGAGGATGCGTAGAGCACCGTCGCCAGAGCTTCGGGGCTGCGGAACGGCGGCGCGACGATCGCGAAGAACACGAAGATGATGATGGCGCCGAACAGCGCACCGATCTCCGGGCGTACCAACAGCCGCTGGAACGGCTTCTGCTTCTTCACGCGCTCGTCGGTCACGACGGTGTGCGTGGCGAGATCGAGATCTGCCTGTGTGGACATGGACTTCCTTACCTGACGGTGGATTCTCTGCGCTGACGACCGTGTGACGTCCCGGCCGAGAAGCAGGGCCGTGGCGGAACATCGCCGTGTCATGACGATGTAATACGCATCACAGCCATAAGTCAATACTTTGTTCGGACATTAGGACTGCAGGGGTGACATATGGGCCCGGGTCACGGTGTCACCCAGCGCCCCGCCGCCACCGACTCGGTCATGGCGTCCAGTATCTCCGAGCTGCGTACCGCGTCCCGCACCGTGGCGCCCACGGGACGATTCTCCGCGATCGACTGCAAGAACCGTGCCGCTTCCACGACCTTCAGGTCGTCGTAGCCCATCGCCGAGGCGGATCCGGGCTGGAACGCGCCGTATTCGCCGGCATCCGGACCCACGAACACGGTCGACATCGGCTGATCCTGGAAGAGCGATCCGGTGCTCAGCACCAGCTCGCCCATCCGCCGGAAATCCCAGGACAGCGCGCCGCGCGTTCCGTGGATCTCGAAGCCGTAGGAGTTCTGCTCACCGACCGACACACGACTGGCCTCGAGAACGCACCGCGCACCCGACGCCATCCGCAGCTGCGCCGACACGAAGTCCTCGTTCTCCACCGCACCCTTCTCGCCACCGCTCGACCGGGTGTGGCCGCTGGTGGCGCCGGTGGGCTTGGACCGCTGCGGGATGAACACGGCCGTGTCCGCGACCAGGGAGGCGATGTCGCCGAGGAGGTACCAGACCAGGTCCGCCCCGTGGGATGCCAGATCCCCCAGCACTCCGCTGCCCCCACGTTCGCGCTCGAAACGCCAGCTCAGGGCGCCGTCCGGATGTGCTGCGTAGTCGCTGAAGAACCGGAAGCGGGCATGCGTGATCTCGCCGATCTCACCGGACGCGATGATGGCGCGAGCCTGCTCCACCGCCGGCGCATTGCGGTAGTTGAAGCCCACCGCCGTCTGCACGCCCGCCTTCTCCGCAGCGATCGCCACGGCGCGCGCATCGTCGGCGGACAGCCCGACGGGCTTCTCGATCCAGAGATGCTTCCCCGACTCCGCCACCGCTACACCCATGTCCCGGTGCAGGAAGTTCGGCGACGTCACCGACACGGCGCCGACGGACGGGTCCGAGAGAACGTCACGCCACGACGTCGTCGAGGACGCGAACCCGAACTGCGCCGCTGCCTCCTCGGCTCGACCGGGCACCTCGTCGGCCACCGTGGCCAGAACGGGCAGGGGCCGCAGGGACGGGTAGTGATGCCGGACCCGGCTGTAGGCCTGGGTATGGACACGGCCCATCCAGCCGAACCCGATGACGGCAACTCCGATAGCGGTGGGACGGGAATTCGACAGGGCGTCGGACATGAGTGCGCTCCAGGCGTGAGAGGGATTGGACCGTTCCAAAAGGAAGTCGATCCGCAGTGTGCCCCTCATGCGGAGCCGCTGTCAACGGTCTTCCGCTCGACGCGACTGTGCAGCTAGGCTGCGTTTGGCACGGTCCAATCGGGCACGGTCCACTGCAGGAGCCCGGCGAGAACGGAGAGTGCGATGTCGACATCGGATCGGCTCCCCACCATTCGCACCGTGGCGGAGCACGCAGGGGTCTCCAAGTCACTGGTGTCCCTGGTGCTGCACGACTCCCCCAATGTCAGCGACGACAAGCGCGCCGCCGTCCTCGCGTCGATCGACGCCCTGGGCTACAGACCGAACCTGTCCGCCCGCAGCCTGTCTCGGCAGCGCACGGACATCGTCGGCGTCCTGATCAACGACCTGCGGAACCCGTGGTTCGTCGATTGCCTGGAAGGAATGGCCCCGGTCCTCGAGAGCCACGGACTGACGATGATGCTCGGTGACGGACGCGCGGATCGCAGCGGCGACGACACCGTCGTCCGCAAATTCACGGAGCTGCGCCTCGACGCGCTGGTCCTGGTCGGCACTCGTGAGCCCACTCCTCTGGTCGCCGGTGCGGCGACCTCGATGCCGACGGTGATCGTGGCCAGCCGAGACCTCGAACTTCCCCGTGCGGACGTGGTGGCGAACGACGACACGGCGGGCTCGGAGCTTGCGGTCCGCCATCTGGCAGACCTCGGTCACCGCCTTATCGCCCACGTTGCCGGCTCGTTCGGTGTCGTCGCAGCGCTACGCGCGGCGAGCTATCGCTCCACCATGGCGTCCCTCGGCCTCGATACCGACGGCCTGGTCGAGACGTGCGACCTCACCGAGGACGGTGGGTACGAGGCCGCGACCAGACTGCTCTCCCGATCACCTCGACCGACAGCCGTCTACGCCGTCAACGACATCGCCGCCGTCGGCGTCATGACAGCCTGCCAGGAGGCGGGACTGGCCGTGCCGCAGGACATCTCGGTCGTCGGCTACGACAACACCTCCATCGCGCAACTGCGCCACGTGTCGTTGACGTCCGTGGACAACGCCAGCTCCGCCGTCGGTCGCCGGGCTGCCGCCGCGGTGATCGACCGCATCGCGCGCCCCGACGCATCGGGCACGGTGGACCTGATCGCACCGAGCCTGCAGGTGCGCGGGAGCACGGCGCCACCCGCCGGAACGTAGCTCCCCACACCTGCTGCCCGACGACTTAGGGTACCCCTACCTCCGTGGTCTCCGGAGGCACCACGAGCAGCAGGGGTTACCGCATGCGCAGCACGACATCACGACGACTCGCCTCGGCCGTCGCCGTCCTGACACTCCTCTCGGCGGCCGGGTGCAGCAGTGATCAGTTATCGGACGCGGCGCCCGACGGCGACACCCCGACGGGCACCGTGACCATCGAACACGCGCTCGGCTCCACCTCGATCGATCGTGCCGAGCTCGGGCCCGACCCGCGCATCGTCACCCTCACGGCGCCCGCCGCGGACGCGGCACTGTCCCTGGGAATCCAGCCGGTGGCCTTCGCCTCGGACACGACCGGGGCAGCGGACGGCCGCTACCCCTGGCAGACCGAGCTGGCGGCGGACGTACCGCTCATCCCCGTCCCCGTCGAGGGCACCCTCCCCATCGAGGAAATCGCTTCGTACGCACCGGATCTCATCCTCGCCGACTTCGCGGCATCGACACCCACCCTGTACGACCAGTTGACCGCGCTGGCCCCGACCATTCCCGTCATCGGCGACACGGTCTCGCCGTACGACGCGTTAACGCGCGCTCTGGGCACGGCGCTGGGTCGCGAGGACGACGCCGACACGGTGATCGCGGGGACGGAGACCGCCCTCGCCGAGGCCACCGCCGAACTGCCCGGACTGGGCGGGAAGACCGCGCTGCTGTCACAGTACATTCCGGCCACCCAGCAGCTCGTCGTGGTCGCTGATCCCGACGACGGCGCCGCGGCGTTCTATCAGAAGCTGGGGATGACGCTGCCGCCCATCGAACTCCCGGCCACGGCCGGTAACCGGCTCGTCGTCGGGCCCGAACGCGTCGACGTCCTGAACTCCGACCTGGTGATCATCCTCGTGAACGGCGGTACCGCTGCGGAACTCGAAACGCTTCCCGGCTGGTCGGACCTGCCCTCGGTGCGCTCGGGCGGCATGCTGATCACGGACTACGCGACCATCGTCGCACTCAACACCCCGTCGCCGTCGTCGCTGACGTACGCACTCGGGAAGATCCGACCGATGCTGGAGTCGATCGCATCCTGAGTGTGGCGATGGGCAGGGCCGCGTTCCGGTCAGCGGTCGACGAGCGTCGTGTCGAAGTAGTACCGCGACGCCCGGTAGACGTGCGAGCCGTACTCGACCACCTTGCCGGAGTCGTCGAACGCGGTGCGGTGCATGGTGAGCAGCGGCGCCTTCGGCTTCTCGTCCAGGAGGTGCGCCTCGTCGCGATCGGCTGCCTTCGCCCCGATGCGCTGGCGTGCGAGCCTGATGTGCACGCCCTTGGTCCGCAAGGACTGGTAGAGACCGTGCGCCTCGAGCTCGACCGGCTCGGGCGCCACGTCGACGGGCATGTAGTTCACCATCAGGGCCAGCGGCTCGCCCTTCGTCAATCGCAGACGGCGCACCGTCACGACTTCGCAGTCCGGCACGATGTTCAGCTCACGAGCGACATCCTCGGTCGGCAGTCCCACCGAGTACTCGAGCAGCCTGGTACTGGGATCCTGACCGGCGCGCGCCAGGTCGTCGAAGAGGCTGGTGAGCTCGACCGGGCGATGCACCGGACTCTGCACCACCTGCGTGCCGACGCCCCTCTTGCGGACCAGGAGTCCCTTGTCCACCAGTTCCTGGATGGCGCGCCGCGTCGTCGGTCGTGACAGGTTGAGGCGCTTGGCCAGAGCCAACTCGTTCTCGAACCGATCGCCCGGAGCGAGGGTGCCCCCGAGAATTGCACCCTCGATTGCCTGCGCGAGTTGGTAGTAGAGGGGAACGGGACTCGACCTGTCGAGCTCCACGGCGAGTGGCTGACTCACGTACCAGCTCCGATCGCGATCGTTGTCGGGCGTCATCGTTCATGGGGGGCGGCTGCCCGAGAAACGAGTGTAGGTGACGGGGCGCAATATGACGTCAAGTTAGAATGTCAGGACAAACTATTGACATCGCGGTGTGGTGCGGAGCACAGTGGTTCACGCACCCGCCCTCAGTCTCGATGGAGCCGACCTTGACCTCACCGCACCGCACCGAGTCACCCGGTGACGCCCGCTTCGACGTGCTGGCCATCGGCCGCAGCGGCGTCGACATCTACCCCCTCCAGGTCGGCGTCGGTCTCGAACACGTCGACACGTTCGGCAAGTTCCTCGGCGGCAGCGCCGCCAACGTCACGGTCGCCGCCGCGCGGCTCGGACGCCGCAGCGCCCTCATCTCCGGCGCCGGCAACGACCCCTTCGGACGCTTCGTCCGCAACGAGCTGGCCCGGCTGGGTGTCGACAACCGCTACGTCGTGCAGAACGACGAGTACGCGACCCCCGTGACGTTCTGCGAGATCTTCCCCCCGGACGACTTCCCTCTGTACTTCTACCGCAAGCCCACGGCGCCGGATCTGCAGGTGCGAGCTCAGGACATCGACCTCGACGCCGTCCGCGCCGCCTCGCTGTACTGGTCGACGGTCACCGGATTGTCCGAAGAACCCAGTCGCAGCGCCCATTTCGCCGCCTGGGAGGCGCGAGGACGCGCACCCCTGACGATCCTCGACCTCGACTACCGACCGATGTTCTGGCAGAGCCCCGCCGCCGCGACCGAGCAGGTACAGCGCGCACTCGGTCATGTCACCGTCGCCGTCGGTAACCGCGAGGAGTGCGAGATCGCCGTCGGCGAGACCGATCCGGACCGCGCCGCGGATGCACTGCTCGATCTCGGCGTCGAACTCGCCGTGGTCAAGCAGGGGCCCAAGGGCGTCCTGGGCAAGACCCGGACCGAGCGCGTGGAAGTGCCGCCGAACTTCGTCGACGTGGTCAACGGACTCGGAGCCGGCGACAGTTTCGGCGGATCCCTCTGCCACGGCCTGCTGTCGGGGTGGCCGCTCGAGAAGATCCTGCGCCACGCCAACGCTGCCGGCGCGATCGTGGCTTCGCGCCTCGAATGCTCCACGGCCATGCCCACCGCCGACGAAGTGTCCGCACTCGCCGAGGCTGCCCTCACCACCGACATCGAGGACGCACATGTCTGACACCCTCACCGCTGCCGCTACCTACGCCGACGTCACCGAGATCCGCGCGCACGACCCCGGCGCGATCGATCGCGCCTGGGCGAACCGCGTCACGCGCGACACCGTCCGCGGCGACGGTCGCCTGATGATCGTCGCCGCCGATCACCCGGCACGCGGCGCCCTGTCGGTCGGGTCCAACCCCACCGCGATGAACTCCCGTACCGAACTGCTCGACCGACTGCGGACCGCGCTCGCCGATCCGGGTGTCGACGGCGTCCTCGCCACGTCCGAGATCCTGGACGACCTGGTGCTGCTCGGAGCCCTCGACGACAAGGTGGTCATCTCGTCGATGAACCGCGGCGGCCTGGCCGGCGCCTCCTTCGAACTCGACGACCGCATGACGGGCGCGACGGCTGCGTCCACCGCGAAGGCACGGATGAACGGCGCGAAGATGCTCACGCGAATCGACCTCGACGATCCCGGCACGCTGGGCACCATGACCGCGTGCGCTCAGGCGATCGACGAGCTGGCCGCCGAGGGCCTCATGGCCATGGTCGAGCCGTTCCTGTCGTCGCGTCGCGACGGCAAGGTGGTCAACGATCTCCGCGCGGACGCGGTCATCAAGTCGATCCACATCGCCCAGGGCCTCGGATCCACCTCCGCGTACACGTGGATGAAGCTTCCCGTCGTCGACGAGATGGAACGCGTCATGGACGCCACCACGTTGCCGACGCTTCTTCTCGGCGGAGATCCTCAGACCGCACCGGACGAGACCTTCGCCAGCTGGGCACGAGCACTGAAGATTCCGGCTGTGCGCGGACTCATCGTGGGCCGCACGCTGCTGTACCCGGCCGACGGTGACGTCGCCACCGCAGTGGCCACCGCAGTCGAGATGGTGCGGGGCGGAGCCGACAAGTGAACAGCGAGTTCTACATTCCCGCGGTTCCCGGTGCCGGAGTCACCGTCACTCCGGAGAGCGCGGGATGGACCGAGTCCAGCTTGCGCACAGTGCTTCTCGCACCCGGCGAGTCCGTCGACCTCACCTCCGACGACGACGAGATCATGGTGGTCCCACTCCAGGGATCCGCGACCGTCACGTGCGGCACGGACGACGCCGCACTGGCCGGACGCGCATCGGTGTTCGACGGGCCGTCGGACTTCGTCTACGTCGGACGCGACAGCAGCTACACGCTGCGCAGCGAGAGCGGTGGCCGTTTCGCTCTGTGCGGAGCGCGGGCGACGAAGACTCTGCCGTTCCGGTACGTCCCCGCGGCCGACGTCAGCGTCGAGTTGCGCGGCGCCGGGAACTGCAGCCGGCAGGTGCACAACTTCGGCACCGCCGACACCTTCGAGGCCGACTCGCTGATCGCGTGCGAGGTCATCACCCCGGGCGGCAACTGGTCCTCCTACCCCGGCCACAAGCACGACGAGGAGACCGAGACCGAGTCGGCGCTCGAAGAGATCTACTACTTCGAGATCGACCGCGGCAGAGACGGTTCCGAGGGTTTCGGCTACCACCGCGTGTACGGCACCCCGGAGCGTCCCATCGAGGTGCTCGAAGAGGTGCGCACGGGTGACGTCGTCCTCGTCCCGCACGGGTATCACGGGCCGTCCGTCGCGGCGCCCGGCTACCACATGTACTACCTGAACGTCATGGCCGGACCGGGCAGCGAACGCGCCTGGAAGATCGTCGACGATCCGGACCACACCTGGATCCGCAGCACATGGGAGGGGCAGGACATCGATCCGCGCCTCCCGCTCGACACAGCGCACCGAAAAGGAGCATGACGATGGTGTCCACCGCACCGATGTCACAGAGCAAGACCGAGAATGCCGAGCCCACCGTGCACCTCACGGTGTCGCAGGCGATCGTGAAGTTCCTCGCGAACCAGTACGTCGAACGCGACGGTGAGCGGACCAAGTTCTTCGCCGGATGCTTCGGCATCTTCGGCCACGGCAACGTCGCCGGTCTCGGACAGGCGTTGCTGCAGGCCGAGATCGACGCGGTCGAGGCCGGAACCGAGCCCGAACTGCCGTACGTGTTGGGTCGCAACGAACAGGCGATGGTGCACAGCGCTGTCGGCTTCGCCCGTCAGAAGGACCGCCTGCAGACCTGGGCCGTCAGCGCGAGCGTCGGGCCCGGCTCGACGAACATGCTGACCGGCGCGGCTCTGGCGACTATCAACCGGTTGCCCGTCCTGCTGCTCCCTGCCGACACCTTCGCCACGCGCGCCTCCTCCCCCGTGCTGCAGGAACTCGAGCTCCCCTCCAGCGGCGACGTGACGGTCAACGATGCCTTCAAGCCGCTCTCGCGGTACTTCGATCGGGTGTGGCGTGCGGAGCAGTTGCCCGCCGCACTGCTCGGCGCCATGCGCGTTCTGACCGATCCCGTGGAGACCGGCGCTGCGACCGTCGCTGTCCCGCAGGATGTCCAGGCCGAGGCACACGACTGGCCGGAGTCGTTCTTCGCACCGCGCACGTGGCACGTCGCCCGTCCGCTGCCCGAGCGGTCCGTCGTCGCCCGCGCCGCCGAGATCATCCGCTCGGCCAAGGCTCCGCTGATCGTCGCCGGTGGCGGCGTCATCTACTCCGGCGCCACGGACGCCCTCGCGTCGTTCGCGGCGCAGACCGGAATCCCCGTCGGCCAGAGTCAGGCCGGCAAGGGCTCCCTCGTCTACGACCACCCCCAGTCCGTCGGTGCCATCGGGTCCACCGGAACGACAGCAGCCAACGCGCTGGCGACCGACGCCGACGTGGTCATCGGGATCGGTACGCGCTACAGCGATTTCACCAGTGCGTCCCGCACCGCGTTCACCAATCCGGACGTGAAGTTCGTCAACATCAACGTGGCGTCCATCGACTCGGTCAAGCAGGGCGGTCTGTCCGTCGTCGCCGACGCCCGTGAGGCACTCGACGCTCTGTCCGAAGCGTTGGCCGGCCACGAGGTGAGCGCCGACTACCGCGCTCGTGTCACCGAACTCGCCGCCGAGTGGGAACGCACGGTGTCCTCGGTGTACGCCGTCGACGACGACAACGTCGGGATGAACCAGAACCAGGTCATCGGGCTGACCAACTCGCTGTCGGATCCCCGCGACATCGTCGTGTGCGCCGCCGGTTCCATGCCCGGAGATCTGCACAAGCTCTGGCGTACTCGCGATGCCAAGGGCTACCACGTCGAGTACGGGTTCTCCTGCATGGGTTACGAGGTCGCCGGCGGTATCGGCGTCAAGATGGCCGCACCCGACCGGGACGTGTTCGTCATGGTCGGAGACGGCAGCTACCTGATGATGGCCACCGAACTGGTGACCGCCGTGCAGGAGGGCGTCAAGGTCATCCTCGTGCTCGTGCAGAACCACGGATTCGCCTCGATCGGCTCGCTGTCCGAACAGCTCGGCTCGCAGAGGTTCGGTACGGCGTACCGCTACCGGTCCGAGTCGGGTCGACTCGACGGCGGCGTCCTGCCCGTCGATCTCGCGGCCAACGCTCAGAGTCTCGGCGCGGACGTCATCCGTGTGAACACCGCGGGTGAGTTCGCCGACGCCGTCAAGGTGGCCAAGGCGGCGGACCATTGCACGGTCATCCACGTCGAGACCGACCCGCTGATTCCCGCACCGGACAGCGAGTCGTGGTGGGACGTGCCCGTCAGCTCCACGTCGACGTTGCAGAGCACGCAGGACGCGTACGAGACCTATGCGGCGTGGAAGAAGATCCAGCGGCCGTACCTGCGACCGTCGGGCGACTGATCATCGGGAGCCACCTCGTAGGGTGAGCGGTGATGAACACCTCACACCGGCGCCACCCGCGAGTACGGCGGTCCGCAGTCACCATCGCTGCAGTGGCGGTCCTTGCAGGTCTGCCGCTGGGTGTGTCGGGTGTCGCCGGGGCTCAGCCTCCGGCGACACCGACGTCGACACCGTTCCGCACGCCCGACACGGACGCATGTCCGCACCGTGACGTGCCCCCGCCGGCCATCGACGCGTCCGAAGTGCCGCTGCCCGGCGACGCCGATCCCGCGCCGGTCCCGGTGCCCGATCGGGCCGTCGGTGGCGACGAACTCGCGGCGTGCGGGGTGATCACCGCGGATGCAGCACCCCCGCTTCCCGCCGACATCTCCGCTGCGGGATGGGTTCTGACCGATCTCGATACCGGCACCGTGATCGCCGCCAAGGACCCCCACGGTCGGTATCGCCCCGCCTCGACCATAAAGGTTCTGCTCGCGCTCGTCGCTCTCGACGAACTCGACCTCGATCGCACCGTCACGGCCACCGAGGACGACGCGCAGGCCGAGGGCAGTGCCGTCGGCATCGGCAAGGGCGGCGTCTACAGCGTGCGGCAACTCCTGCAGGGACTCGTCATGGCGTCGGGAAACGATGCGGCGCATGCCATTGCGGTGCAGTTGGGCGGTCTGGACCGGGCTGTCGACAAGATGAACGCGAAGGCGCGCGACCTCGGCGCCACCGACACGCGCACCGCCTCGCCCTCGGGCCTCGACGGACCCGGCATGGCGTGCTCGCCGTACGACCTGGCGTTGATCTTCCGTGCAGCGATGGACAATCCGGTCTTCGCGGAACTGGTTGCCACGGAGTCAGTGCCGTTCCCCGGGTACCCGAAGGACTCGTCGAAGCCGGACAATCCGTCCCGGCCGGACGAACCCGGTGTGCCCGTGAATCCCGATCTCGAACTCAACGAGGACCGGCCGGGTTTCGTGTTGGCGAGTGACAATGCCCTGCTGTTCAACTACCCGGATGCCCTCGGCGGCAAGAACGGCTACACAGACGACGCACGCCAGACCTTCGTCGGGGCGGCCGAGCGTGGCGGACGCCGACTCGCCGTCTCGCTGATGAACGCCGACGTCCTCCCGATCAGACCGTGGGAACAGGCAGCGCGCTTACTCGATTACGGCTTCGCGCAACCCGTCTCGACCGGCGTCGGCACGTTGGTGTCCCCCGGCGACACCGACGCGGCGACCGACGACGAGACGACACGCACCCCGACGACCGCCGCTGCGCCCACGAATCGGCTGTCGACGGATGCGCGGGGCGGCGCCTACCCGGGAGTGACCGACGACAACGACACCGCCATCCGAGTCGGCGTGGGTGCGCTCGGTCTGATCGTCGTCGTCGGCCTGGTGCTGTGGGCGCGGCGGCTCACGCGACGCACCTGACCGGACACCGTTCTCCGGTCAGCGCCTGCGGCGGTCCCGCCACCCACCGATGCCCAGCAGGGTGACGACGCCGGCGCCGACGAGCGCCGCTGCACCCGCCGGCGACACACCCTCACGAACGATGACCTGCGGGGCGATCACGGCGCTGTCCGGCACCGGTGTCGACGCGAGCGCCAGGTTCTCCGTCGCCGTCGCAGCCCAGGCGGTGGAGAAGAGCAGGAAGCGCGAGGTGGTGAACGCGAACACCAGGATGCCGATGATGGGACCGAAGGTCGCACCGGCCGGACCGGACGTCACGCTCTCGAGGTAGACGGCGCCGACCTGCTTGAAGATCTCGAAGACGACGGCGGCCATCAGCGCAGCACGCGCCGCGCTGCGCACGGTGACGGGTTCTCGGGGAAGGCGGGCGATGACCCAGACGAACAATGCCCAGGTCGCCGCGATGGCCAGGACGAACGAGACGATCTGTACGGCGACACCGACACCCGGAATACCGTCGAGTCCGACGTAGCGCAGCAGCGTCGGCAGGATGGATCCGCTGGCCAACGCGGAGAGTCCGAGGGAGATCACCAGGGCCAGTCCGAGGCCGACGAGCGCGCCGAAGTCCTTGACCTTGGTCGACAGGAAGCTGCCCGCCTCGTGCGGGGTCTCCCACATCGCGGTGAGCGCTTCCCGCAGATTGGCCGTCCATCCCAGTCCCGCATAGAGCGCGCCGAGCAGTCCGATGACACCGACACTGGCGCGCGACTCGATCGCCGTCTCGACCAGTTCGTTGATCGTGGTGCCGAAGCTGCCGGGCACGTTCTCGGAGATCTGCGTCTGCAGCTCCGTCAACAGTTCAGGTCTCGATGCCAGCACGAACCCGATGATCGCGAACGCCACCATCAGCAAGGGGAACAGGGCCAGCACACTGAAATAGGTGATGCCGGCTGCGTAGTAGTCGCCCTTCTGGTTCTGGTAGACCGATCCCGCTCGGGCGAGATGGTCGAACCAGGGCCATTCACGCCGGCGTCGTTCGATGATCGCTGCGAAGTCCGGCATGGCGCTCAGCCTTTCGGTGGAAGGAATCCGACCTTGTCGTACACCTGCGCGAGTGTGGCCGAGGCGATCGAGCGTGCGCGCTCGGCCCCGACCTGCAACAGCCGGTCCAGTTCGGCCGGGTCGTTCATGTACTCGGTGAATGCTGCACGCACCGGCGTGGCGAACGCCGACACAGCGTCCGCGGTATCGGCCTTCAGGTCACCGTAACCCTTGCCCACGTAACCCTCGACCAGTTCCGCGACGGGTGTGCCGCTCAGCGCGGACTGGATGGTGAGCAGGTTGCTGACACCCGGCTTGGTCGAGGTGTCGAACCGGATCTCCCGCTCGTTGTCCGTGACGGCCGACCGGATCTTCTTGGCCGACACCGCGGGGTCGTCGAGGATGTCGATGCGCCCCGACACGCCCGACCCGGACTTGCTCATCTTCGCAGTGGGGTCCTGCAGGTCGTAGATCTTCGCGATGCCGGTGACGATGTGTGCCTCGGGAACCACGAAGGTCTTGGAGAAGCGGGTGTTGAAGCGGTGGGCCAGGTCTCGCGTCAGTTCCAGATGTTGACGCTGGTCCTCGCCGACCGGGACACGCTGAGGTCGATAGAGCAGGATGTCGGCGGCCTGCAGAACCGGATAGGTGAAGAGGCCGACACTCGTCGCGTCACTCCCCTGCTTGGCCGACTTGTCCTTGAACTGCGTCATGCGGCCCGCCTCACCGAAACCGGTGATGCAGTTGAGGACCCACGCGAGTTGCGCGTGTTCCGGCACGTGCGACTGCACGAACAGAGTGGAACGGGACGGGTCGATTCCGACCGCGAGAAGCTGCGCTGCCGCGCGACGGGTGCGGGCCCGCAGTTCCTTCGGATCCTGCGGCACCGTGATGGCGTGCAGGTCGGGGATGAAGTAGAACGCGTCGTACTCGTCCTGCAGCTTGACCCACTGCCGGACCGCGCCGAGGTAGTTGCCCAGATGGAACGAGTCCGCGGTGGGCTGGATGCCCGAGAGCACTCGTTGCCGCCGCGTGGTCGAGGGACTGTCGGTCGCCGTGTCCGTCGTCATGATCTACAGATTCAATCACCTCCGCCCGTAACGTCTGCGCGATGACTCCCGGATACGACGGCTACGACCGCGCGACCACCTCCCCCGACGCCGTGACCATCGGATCCGCCCCGGGGATCGAGGTCGACGTCCTGCCCTTCGGTGCCACCCTTCAGCGCATGTCCGTCACCGGTGGAGACGGACGACGTCGTGACGTGCTGGTCGGTGTCGCGGACGAGTCGGGGCTCCGCGCCTCGGGCGATTACCTCGGCTCCACCGTGGGCCGCTACGCCAATCGGATCGCCGGGGGACGCTTCGAGCTCGACGGCACCGACGTCGAGGTGACACTCAACGACGGGGACAACCACCTGCACGGCGGGATCGACGGTTTCGACTCCCGCACATGGACCGTCGTCGATCGTTCAACGGACTCGGTGGAGCTCGAGCTGGTCAGCCCGGACGGCGACCAGGGATACCCCGGCGAGCTGCGCGTCCGAGCGCGCGTCACGGCGGGACCGTCCACGGTGCGCCTGGAACTCGTCGCCGTGACGGACAAGCCGACCGTGGTCAATCTGACCAACCACGCGTACTTCGATCTGGCAGGTGAGGGCATCGACGACCACACGCTGCAGGTGGACGCGGCTGCCTTCGTTCCGGTGGACTCCGCGGGCATCCCGACCGGGGGCACTGCCGAGCTGAGCGGGACAGCACTGGACCTGCGCACGCCACGTCGCCTCGGCGACGTCTCCCGCGCGGACGACCCCCACGTCCTCGCGACACGGGGCGTGGATCACAACTACGTGCTCGACGGAAAATTCGCCGACGACGGATTGCGCCGGGCCGCTCGACTGATCTCCGGCGTCTCCGCGACCTCGCTGGAGATCTGGACCGATCAGCCCGGACTGCAGGTGTACACGGGCAACTTCCTGGACGGGAGCACCGTCTCCCGGCGGGGACGCGCGATCCGCCAGGGAGACGGGATTGCTCTCGAGCCTCAACTGTTCCCCGACAGCCCGCATCACGACACGTTCCCGTCCGCGGTGCTGCGCCCGGGCGAGACCTACCGGTGGGTCACCGAGTACCGATTCGGCAGCGCCGACGGACTCTGAACAGGGCGCCGATGTGAGCGTTCACATTTCTCGTGGTCAATGTTTGCCAAAGCCTTGACGCGGTCCAATGTTAACGCTCACACTCTGTGTCACGCGTCACACGAGGTGGCGACGACGGAGGAGAACATGATGGCGTCGAAGAAGGTCGTAGCGGCGAGTGTGCTGTTGGTGAGCGGAGCCTTGGCCCTGAGTGCGTGCGGTAGTAGCGGTGGTGATTCCTCGAGCGGCGGAACGGTGCTCGGCTTCTCCCAGGTGGGTGCGGAGAGCGGCTGGCGGACCGCGAACACGACGTCCATCCAGAGCGCGGCGACGGACGCCGGCGTCGACCTCAAGTTCTCCGACGCCCAGCAGAAGCAGGAGAACCAGATCAAGGCGATCCGCACCTACATCCAGCAGAAAGTGGATGTCATCGCCTTCAGCCCCGTGGTCGAGACCGGGTGGGAACCCGTCCTGCAGGAAGCCAAGCGCGCCAATATCCCCGTGATCCTCACCGACCGTTCGGTCGACACCACCGACGAGTCTCTCTACGCCACCTTCCTCGGCTCCGACTTCGTCGCCGAGGGCGTCAAGGCCGGCGACTGGCTCGTGCAGAACAGCGCGACGTCCGACGTGAACGCCGACGGCCGCATCAACGTCGTCGAACTCGAGGGCACCACCGGCGCAGCACCGGCGATCGACCGCGCCGAGGGCTTCCGCGACGCCATTTCCTCTCAGCCGTCCATCTCCATCTCCGCGTCGCAGACCGGTGACTTCACGCGTGACGGCGGCAAGCAGGTCATGGAGTCGTTCCTCAACTCCGACAAGAACATCGACGTCGTCTACTCCCACAACGACGACATGGGCCTCGGTGCCATCGAAGCCATCGAGGCAGCCGGACTTGTCCCCGGAAAGGACATCAAGATCATCACCGTCGACGCGGTGAAGGACGGCATGCAGGCACTCGCCGACGGCAAGATCGACTTCATCGTCGAGTGCAACCCGCTGCTCGGACCGCAATTGATGGACCTGACGAAGAAGGTCGTCAACGGCGAAGAGGTGCCCAAGCGCGTTGTCACCGAGGAGACCACGTTCACCCGCGACCAGGCAGCATCCGTGCTCGCCGACCGCCAGTACTGACATGAGCATGGAGGTGATCGTTCCGCCGCGCTCGACGGCCACAGCGCCGATCGTGGAGATGAAGGACATCTCCATCACGTTCGGAGCCGTTCGCGCCCTCGACGGTGTCTCTCTCCGCCTGTTCCCGGGAGAGGTGCACTCGTTGATGGGCGAGAACGGAGCCGGCAAGTCCACCCTGATCAAGGCCCTGACCGGGGTCTACTCGATCGACAGCGGCACCGTGACGGTCGGCGGGACGCAGCAGGAGTTCGCGACTCCCGCCGCCGCGCAGGCCGCCGGTATCAGCACCGTCTACCAGGAAGTGAACCTGCTCCCGAACCTCACGGTCGCGGAGAACATGTTGCTCGGACGCGAACCGCGTCGCGCCGACAGGTTCTCCGCGGCGCCGGCAGCCGTGCGCTCGGCACTCCGAGCGATCGGCGGCATCGATACCCGCGCGATGAACCGCCGCGCCCGCGCCACACTCGATCGCCTCGGGCTCGACGTGGACCCGTCATCGGTCCTCGGCGATCACCCCATCGCGGTCCAGCAGCTGATCGCGATCGCCCGCGCCGTCGACGTCGACGCCCGCGTGCTGATCCTCGACGAGCCGACGTCGAGCCTGGACAAGGACGAGGTCGAGACGCTCTACGGCGTCATCGAACGACTGCGGTCCGCCGGCACCGCCGTCGTCTTCGTCTCCCACTTCCTCGATCAGATCTACCGGATCGCCGATCGGATGACGATCCTGCGCAACGGCCGCTTCGTCGAGGAACGCATGGTGGCCGACACTCCGCAGTTGCAGCTGGTCCAGCTGATGATCGGGCGCGAGCTCGATCTGCTCGACCGGCTGGACGACCGCGCGCCCGTCGTCGTGGATTCCTCCAGCGAACCGGTCATGGAAGTGCTCGGCGTGGGACGCAAGGGCGCCCTCGAGGCCACCGATCTGCGTCTGTACGCCGGGCAGGTCGTCGGTGTCGCCGGGCTGCTGGGGTCCGGGCGGACCGAGCTCGCCCGACTTCTCGGCGGTGCCGACCGTTCCGACAGCGGATCCATGACCGTGCATGCCGTCTCGCGGCGGTTCCGCACCCCGCGCAACGCCGTCGATCAGCGGGTCGCGCTCACCAGCGAGGACCGCAAGGCGGACGGTGTCGTCGGCGACCTCACGGTGGCCGACAACATGATGCTCGCTCTGCAGGCGAAGCGAGGCTGGATGCGACCCATCCCCCGCTCCCTGCGCGCTCGGTTGGTGCAGGAGTACATCACCGCACTCGACATCCGACCCAGCGATCCGGATGCGTTGATGCGCAACCTGTCCGGCGGCAACCAGCAGAAGGTGCTGCTCGCCCGGTGGCTCGTCACCGAACCGGAACTGCTGATCCTGGACGAACCCACCCGCGGGATCGACATCGGCGCCAAGGCCCAGATCCAGTCGCTCGTCGCCGATCTCGCGTCGCGCGGAATGTCCGTCGTGTTCATCTCCGCCGAGCTCGAGGAAATCCTGCGGCTCAGCGATCGCATCGTGGTCATGCGCGATCACCGCAAGATCGACGAACGCGTCAACGACGGCGTATCCGTCGGTGACGTTCTCGCCACCATCGCCGCCGGTACACGCACCGACGAGGTCGTCGAGACCACCTCGGCGCCTGTCGACGCCGCAGACAGGAGCCTCGCACCGTGACCGCCACCCTGGGTGTGACACCCACACCCTCGCAGCCGACGCCGGACCGCCCCGCGCCGTCCCGCATCAGATCGCTTCCGTCCCACCCGGTCTTCTGGCCGTTGATCGCCCTGCTGGTGCTCGTGGTGATCAACGTGATCGTCACACCCGGCTTCCTCGACATCCGCATCGTCAACGGCGGCGTGTTCGGCAATCCTGTCGACATCGCCCGCAACTCGGCCCCGTTGATCCTGGTGGCCGTGGGCATGACGCTGGTGGTCGCTACCCGGGGCATCGACCTGTCCGTGGGTGCGGTCGCGGTCATCGCGGCGGCTGTCGCGTGTACTCGGATCGTCGCCTCACCCGACGAGAGCGCCGCCTCCACCGTGATCATGGCCGTCGCCTGGGCACTGGGCGCCTGCCTCCTGCTAGGACTGTGGAACGGACTGTTGGTGTCCGTCTTCGGCATTCAACCCATCATCGCGACTCTGGTGCTCATGGTGGCCGGCCGCGGTCTCGCCATGCTGGTGACGGACGGTCAGATCACCACCGTTGCCGACGGCGCCTTCGGGTTCCTGGCCTCGGGCATCGTCCTGGGCCTGCCGGTCGCGCTGCTCATCGCTCTGGCCGTCGTGGCCGTCACCGTGCTGATCACGCGCCGCACCGCGCTCGGAATGCTCGTCGAGGCGGTCGGCATCAACCCCGAAGCGAGCAGGCTCGCCGGAGTGCGGTCGCGAACGATCGTCTGGACGGTGTACGTGTTCGCCGCGCTGTGCGCCGGCATCGCGGGCCTGATCATCGCCGCCAACACCAATTCCGTGAACGCCAACAGTCTCGGTCTGTGGATCGAGCTCGACGCGATCCTCGCCGTCGTCATCGGCGGCACCGCCCTCACCGGTGGACGGTTCTCCCTCGCCGGCACCGTCGTCGGTGCGCTCCTCATCGGAACGCTGACTCGCACCATCACCAACGTGGGCATTCCGTCCGAGGCGAACTACCTCTTCAAGGCACTCGTCATCATCGTCGTCTGCCTCCTGCAGTCACCCCGCGCCCGTGCCTCTCTGCGTACGCTCCGCCCCACCGGCCGGAAGGCCCGCGCTCATGAGTGACCTGCTCACGCACCCTCCCACCGGATCACCCGCTCCGGCGACGAGCCACGGCACCTGGGACCGCGTACGCCGGTACTCGCCGCCCTCGCGGTTCCTTCCTGTCATCGCGACGTTCGCCCTTCTCGTGGGACTGTTCGGCATCGGCGAGATCCGCTACCCCGGTTTCGCCGACCCCCAACTGTTCCTGTCCCTCTTCATCGACAACGCGTTCCTGATCGTGCTGGCCGTCGGCATGACCTTCGTCATCCTCACCGGTGGTATCGATCTCTCCGTCGGATCCGTCGTCGCCCTCTCGACGATGATCGCCGCTCGCACACTGCAACTGGGCTGGTCCCCGATCCTGGTCATGGCCACGGTGCTCCTGTGCGGAACGTTGCTGGGCACCACCATGGGAATCCTGGTGCACTATCTGCAGATCCAACCCTTCGTGGCGACCCTCGCGGGCATGTTCCTCGCCCGCGGCCTCTGCTACATGATCGGTGTCGAGTCGATTCCGATCACCGATTCCACGTTCAGCGCCATCGCGTTCGGCGTCGTCGAACTCCCCGGTGGCTACTCCGTCACGTGGTCCGTCGTCATTGCGCTCGTCACGGTCGCCGTCGCCGCCTACGTGCTGGCGTGCACCCGCTTCGGCCGCTCCGTGTACGGCGTCGGCGGCAACGAGGCCTCCGCCGTCCTGATGGGCTTGCGCGTCGCGGCCGTCAAAGTCGGCGTGTACGCGATCAGCGGCTTCTGCGCCGCTCTCGGCGGTCTGCTCTTCGCCTTCTATGCACTGTCCGGCTACAGCCTTCATGCCGTCGGAATGGAGCTCGATGCCATTGCCGCCGTGGTCATCGGTGGCACTCTCCTGACCGGTGGACGTGGCTACGTCCTCGGATCCGTCGTCGGTGTGCTGATCCTGGGCGCCATCCAGACCTTCATCGCCTTCGACGGGACCCTGAGCTCCTGGTGGACCCGCATCACCGTGGGCGCGTTGCTCCTGGTCTTCGTGGTCGCTCAGCGACTGCTGAGCATGCGGCGGCGGACATGACGACCGAGGCCGACGGGCGCGCCCCCGTCATGGCCGACGTCGCGCGGCTCGCCGGCGTCTCGCACCAGACGGTCTCTCGGGTAGTGAACGGTCAGAACAACTTACGACCCCAGACTCGCGACCGAGTGCAGAAGGCCATCGACCAGTTGGGGTACCGCCCCAACCGCGCCGCACGAGCATTGGTGACCAAGAAGTCCGCGACCATCGGCATCATCGGCTCGAAGCTCGGGTTCTGGGGACCGAGTGCGACGCACCGCACCGTGCAGAGCGCCGCTCGCGAGGCCGGCTACTCCGTCAGCGCGGTCAGCCTCTCGACGCTGTCCCGCGAGGAGCTGGTCGCGGCGATGCACCATCTGCACGACCAGGGCGTCGAGGGAATCGTGCTCATCGCCGCGACGGACGACGCGGTCGCCGCGGCCCGCTCGGAGGAGTCCGTCGTTCCTGTCGTCGTGGTGGAGGGCGACCCGCTCACCTCGCGCTGGACCGTGGGCGTCGATCAGAAGGGTGGCGCGCGGATGGCCACCCGCCACCTCGTCGACGCGGGCCACCACAAGATCGTCCATCTCGCCGGACCGCACGGATGGGCCGAGTCCCGCGCCCGCGAGCAGGGATGGCAGGACGTCCTCGACGAGCACGGTCTGCCGTGGACACCTCCGCTGCGGGGCGACTGGTCCGCGCGCAGTGGATACGAGTGCGGCCTGCGCCTCTCATCGGACACCTCCGTGTCGGCGGTGTTCTGCGCGAACGACCAGATGGCGCTGGGACTTCTGCGAGCCTTCCACGAGAGCGGGCGCCGCATACCCGAGGACGTCGGCGTGGTCGGCTTCGACGACATCCCGGAGGCCGCCTACCTGATTCCCCCACTCACCACTGTCGGACAGAACTTCACCGAGGTCGGTCGTCGAGCCATCGAGATACTGCGCGCGGCTCTCGACGACACACCGACCCCCGAGACTCGCATCGAACCCGAGCTGATCGTCCGAGCGAGCAGCACCACACCAGGAGAGCGCCATGACAACGGCTGACCATACCGAGACCTATACCGTCGGAGTCGATTACGGAACCCTGTCGGGACGCGCCGTCGTGGTGCGCGTGTCCGACGGAGCCGAACTGGGCACCGCGGTCCACGACTACGAACACGGCGTCCTCGAATCCACCCTCCCCGGCGGGAACGTCCCTCTGGGCGACGCCTGGGCACTGCAGGTTCCGCAGGACTACCGCAACGTTCTGCGCAACGCCGTGCCGGCGGCTCTCGCGTCCGCCGGCGTGCGGCCGGAGCAGGTGGTCGGCATCGCCACGGACTTCACCGCGTGCACCATGGTCCCCACCCTCGCCGACGGAACCCCGCTCTGCGAGGACCCACGCTTCGTCGACCGTCCGCACGCCTACGTGAAACTGTGGAAGCACCACGCTGCGCAGGGCCAGGCGGACCGCATCAACGCGCTCGCCGCATCACGCGGCGAGACGTGGCTCCCCCGATACGGCGGGCTCATCTCCTCCGAATGGGAGTTCGCGAAGGCACTGCAGATCCACGAGGAAGATCCCGAGATCTACGACGCGCTCGATCGGTGGGTCGAAGCCGCGGACTGGATCGTGTGGCAACTGTGCGGCACGTACGTCCGCAACGCCTGCACCGCCGGCTACAAGGGAATCCTGCAGGACGGCAAGTACCCGTCGGCGGAGTTCCTCACCGAACTCGCTCCGGGCTTCGGCTCCTTCGTCGAGGACAAGCTCGACCAGCCGATCGGCGAACTCGGCTCGCGCGCAGGCACGCTGACCGCGGAGGCGGCCGGATGGACCGGCCTGCCCGAGGGCATCGCGGTCGCCGTCGGCAACGTCGACGCGCACGTCACCGCCCCCGCGGCGCGGGCGGTGGAACCCGGCCGCATGGTGGCGATCATGGGTACGTCGACCTGTCACGTGATGAGTGCCGATGTGCTGCGCGAGGTTCCGGGAATGTGCGGAGTGGTCGACGGCGGCATCGTCGCCGGTTCCTACGGATACGAAGCGGGACAGAGCGGGGTGGGCGACATCTTCGGATGGTTCGTGCGCACCGGCGTTCCGGCGGACTACCGGGACGCTGCCGAGGCCGTCGGGGAATCGATCCACGATCACCTGACCCGGTTGGCGTCCGAGCAGGAGGTGGGAGAACATGGCCTCGTCGCTCTCGACTGGCACAGCGGCAACAGGTCGGTCCTCGTCGACCACCGACTCTCGGGCCTCGTCGTCGGTACGACACTCGCGACGCGCCCCGAGGACATCTACCGTGCGCTCCTCGAGGCCACCGCCTTCGGCACCAGGGTCATCGTCGAGACGTTCCGCGCCAGCGGGGTGCCCGTCGAGGAATTCGTCGTCGCGGGAGGCCTCGCCCGTAACCCGCTGCTGATGCAGATCTACGCCGACGTGCTGCGGATGCCGTTGTCCGTCATCGGCTCCGACCAGGGCCCCGCCTTGGGCTCGGCCATCCACGCGGCCGTCGCCGCCGGCTGCTACCTCGACGTGCCGACGGCGGCGAAGTCGATGGGACGCGTACGCCGAGGCGCCTACGTGCCCGACGACGCGCGATCCGAGGCGTACGACGCCCTGTTCGCCGTGTACTCCGAACTCCACGACCACTTCGGTAAGGACGTATCCACGATGAGACATCTCCGATCGCTCCGCGGCGACGCGTTGGCACGGAAGGCGGCCGCACGATGACGATCGTCGACGACGTCCGCACCGCGGTCACCGCCGTGCGCCGTGACGTCTGCGCACTGCACGCCGAACTGGTGCGGTACGGACTGGTGGTGTGGACGGCCGGCAACGTCTCCGCGCGGGTGCCGGGACAGGACCTGTTCGTCATCAAACCCAGCGGGGTCTCCTACGACGACCTGACACCGGAGAACATGGTGGTGTGCGACCTGGACGGCGCCGTCGTCGAGGGTGACCATGCTCCGTCGTCCGACACGCAGGCCCAGGCGTACGTCTACCGACACCTCGACCACGTCGGTGCGGTCGTCCACACGCATTCGCCCTATGCGGTGGCGTGGGCGGCGCGCGGTCAGGCGATCCCCGTCGTCACCACGATGTGCGCGGACGAGTTCGGCGGCGACATCCCGGTCGGACCGTTCGCCGCCATCGGCGACGACTCGATCGGTCGGGGCATCGTCGACACGCTCCGGGAGAGCCGGTCACCGGCCGTCCTCATGCAGAACCACGGTGTGTTCGCCGTCGGCCCGACCGCTCGGTCCGCCGTGAAGGCGGCCGTGATGTGCGAGGACGTCGCCCGGTCGGTACACCTCGCGCACCAACTCGGCCAACCGCTGCGCATCCCGCCCGCCGCGGTCGACGCCCTGCACGAGCGATATCAGAACGTGTACGGCCAGCGCTGATCGACAGACCGTCTCCACTTTCCGCTCCACCCGTTCTCGCCGCCGCGATCCGCGGACGGCACAGGAGGTTCTCCCCATGTCCGCTGCATCCACGTCCACCCCGGTCTCCGGCACAGCCCGTCCGGAGGTGTGGTTCCTGACCGGCAGCCAGGGCCTGTACGGCCCCGAGACTCTCGACCAGGTCGCCACCCAGTCCCGCGAGATCGCCGACAAACTGGACGCGAAGCTGAGCGTGAGCGTGGTCTGGAAGCCGGTGCTTCTCGACGCGTCGTCGATCCTGACGCAGATGCGCGAAGCCAACGCTGCCGCCGACTGCATCGGTGTGATCACGTGGATGCACACCTTCTCCCCCGCGAAGATGTGGATCGCAGGGTTGGACGCACTCGACGTGCCGCTGCTGCACCTGCACACGCAAGCGGGAATGTCGTTGCCCTGGTCCACCATCGACATGGAGTTCATGAACCTCAATCAGGCTGCGCACGGTGATCGCGAGTTCGGCCACATCCAGTCGCGAGTCGGCGTGCTGCGCACCACGGTCGCCGGGCACGTCGACAACCCGACCGTGGTCACGAGGGTGGACCAGTGGGCCCGCGCAGCGATCGGTCGCGCGGAGATGCGCACACTCAAGCTCGCCCGCTTCGGCGACAACATGCGCGACGTCGCCGTCACCGAGGGCGACAAGGTCGAGGCGCAGCTGCGTTTCGGTGTCTCGGTCAACACCTACGGGGTGAACGACCTCGTGGAGGTGGTGGACGGCGTCGGCGACAGTGCGATCGACGATCTGGTCGCCGAATACGTGGACGTCTACGACGTCGCCTCCGAACTGCGGCCGGGCGGTGACCGTCACGAGTCGCTGCGCTACGGCGCGCGCGTGGAAGCCGGAATGCGGCAGTTCCTGTCCGACGGTGGATTCGGAGCCTTCACCACCAACTTCGAGGATCTCGGCGGGCTACGACAACTGCCCGGCCTGGCCGTGCAGCGTTTGATGGCCGACGGCTACGGATTCGGCGGAGAGGGCGACTGGAAGACCTCGATGTTGTTGCGCGCCATGAAGACCATGGCTGCCGGCCTGGACGGCGGAACGTCCTTCATGGAGGACTACACCTACCATCTCGTTCCCGGCGAGGAGAAGATTCTCGGCGCTCACATGCTCGAGGTGTGCCCGTCCATCACCACGTCGCGGCCCACGGTGGAGATCCACCCGCTCTCCATCGGCGGCCGCGAAGACCCTGTGCGCATGCGGTTCACCGCGGATCCCGGCCCCGGCATCATCGTGGGACTGTCGGACGTCGGTGAACGGTTCCGCCTGACGGCCAACGTCGTCGAAGTCGTCGAGCCCGACGAGGCACTGCCCCAGCTGCCGGTGGCGTGCGCGGTGTGGAAGCCCGAGCCGTCGCTGTCGGTGTCCGCGGAATCGTGGCTGACCGCCGGGGCACCGCACCACACCGTGATGAGCACCGCGCTCGATATCGCTGTGCTCGAAGCATTCTCGGACATGATCGCCGTGGAACTGCTCACCATCGACGCCGACACGACAACGAGGGGCTTCCAGCGCACGTTGCGCTGGAACGCGGCATACCACCGGCTCGCAGCGGCGCTCTGACGGATCACGCGCCGCGTCGCCGGAGGTGACCGCCGAGCCGGCGGTCTAGCGGTACACGACGGTGACCGGCGCGTGATCCGACCATCGGAGGTCGTAACTGTCGGCACGTTCGACCACGGCGTCCTTCGCTCGGTCGGCGTAGTCGGTGGTGGCCATCTGATAGTCGATGCGCCATCCCGCGTCGTTGTCGAAGGCTTTGCCGCGGTACGACCACCAGCTGTAGGGACCGTCCTGGTCCGGGTGCAGTGCTCGCACGACATCCGTCCAGGCTCCGGTCTCGCCGATGAACGAGTCCAGCCACGCGCGCTCCGACGCAAGGAAGCCGGACTTGGTCCGGTTCCCCTTCCAGTTCTTCAGATCCAGCTCCGTGTGCGCGATGTTCCAGTCGCCGCACACGACGTGGTGCTCGCCCGACGATCCCGACACGTCCAGGTGGTGCGCGAACGCTGCCATGAATCGTTCCTTCGACGCCTGCTTCTCGGTACCCACCTCGCCCGAGGGCAGGTACAGGCTCGCGACGGTGACGGCAGGATCGGCGCCGACCGCGGGGTAACGCGCCTCGATGTACCGGCCCGAATCGTCGAATTCGGCGTCACCGAAGCCGATTCGGATCGATTCGGCCGGCGTCCTCGACAGGATTGCTACCCCGTTGCGTCCCTTCACGGACGGCTCCGCGGACACCAGGTGCCACCCTGCACCCTGCCTGCCACCGTCCAGCGCGGGGCCGAGGCAGGACAGGACTTCGTCGTCGGTCGCGCGAGTTTCCTGCAGGCAGATCACGTCCGCGCCGGACGTCGCGAGCCAGTCGAGCATTCCCTTACGCACTGCGGCGCGGATGCCGTTGACGTTGACCGAGGTGATGGTGTGAGACACCGGAGAACCGTATCCGAGCTCAGACCACTACTGCCCGGGCGTCCGTCCGTCGCTGCATGGCGACGGAGGTGGCGAGGACGGCGATACCGGCTATCGCCAGGCCCGCACCGACCACGGCGGGGGCCGTGTATCCGAAGCCGGCGGCGATGACGGCACCGCCGAGAGCTGCGCCGAGAGCGTTCGCGAAGTTGAACGCGGCGTGGTTCAGCGAGGCTGCCAGCGTCTGCGCATCGGCGGCGACATCCATCAGACGCGTCTGCAGACCGGGCACGATCGCGGACCCGGAGGCTGCGATGAGGAAGACGACGATCAGCGCGGTGACCGGGTTGTGCGCCGCCGCGACGAACACGGCCAGGCTCACCGCGACCGAGGTCATGGCGAGGAACAGACCGGGAACCAGCATGCGGTCGGCGATCCATCCACCGAGGAAGTTGCCGGCCACCATGCCCAGTCCGTAGATCATCAGCGCAACGGGAACAGCTGCCTTGGACAGGCCGGACACGTCGGTCAACGTGGTCGCGATGTAGGTGTAGACGGCGAACATGCCGCCGAATCCGACCATGCCGACGAACAGTGTCATCCATACCTGGGTGCGGCGGAACGCTCCGAGCTCGGTTCTGGTGTCCGTGGTCGGCATCGAGTCGAGGCGAGGCAACCACACTGCGAGCGCGGTGACGGTGAGCGCTCCGATGACCGCGACGATGCCGAACGCGCTGCGCCACCCGAAGGCCTGACCGATCCACGTCGCGGCAGGAACACCCACCACGTTGGCGACGGACAGACCCATCATCACCATCGCCACCGATTTGGCGCGCTTGCCGGGATCGGCGAGGTGTGCCGCGACCAGCGCCGCGACGCCGAAGTACGCGCCGTGCGGCAACCCGGCGACGAATCGAGACGCCATCAGTTCGTGGAAGCTCGGCGCGAAGACGGTGCCGAGGTTGCCCAGCGTGAACGCCACCATCAAGGCCAGGAGAAGGATGCGGCGAGGAACCCGCGCCGCCAGTGCCGCGATCACGGGGGCGCCGACGACGACGCCGAGTGCGTAGGCGGAGATGAGGTGGCCCGCGCTGGGCTCGGACACCGACATCGAGGTCGCCATGTCGGGGAGCAGACCCATGGACACGAACTCGGTGGTGCCGATACCGAAGCCGCCGAGCGCCAGCGCCGACATCGCCACGCGTCGACGACGGACACGCTGCCGATCCGGCACGGCAGGTGCCGCGGCGGGTGCGGACGGGAGGACGTCGAAAGCGACGGAGGGGGGTGTCACAAGCTCTCTTTCGTGGTCGGCGGTGCGGTTCATGATCGATTCAGAAGGTAAGGACCCGTGAAACGAACAAGGCGCCCCGAAAGGCGCCTTCGCGTGTTCCAGTCTGAACCCCGGCCAGGTCATTCGCCAATCGAACGACCGTGAGTTCGGCCACCCTTCCGACTCCCGGGAACGACCCGCTACCATTCCTGCCAAGGTCATGAGCGCCAGCATCGAGCCCCGGCTTGCTGGCCGGCAACCCTCCAACCGCGGTGGGGTGCCCCGGGTGATGACCGGGTTACTCGGTCCGTGATCGTGCGGAGCGAGAGCAAGCGCGGGCCCGATCCCTCGGGCCCACCGACCGGCACCTCGGAGGTTTCCACCATGTGTTGTAGCTCGCGATAGGCCCCGATACTTCTTTCTCCACGAAGCTCGGCTCGCCTACTGCGCTCTGCACACGGTGACGGTGACTCGTGCGGCAGACGTGGTGCGTTCCGACGTGGATTCCCTGCACGCCACCTCCACGAGGAGCACGACAGACATGACCGACAACTACTCCGACCCGAACTCTCCCGCGCCCGAGGTCTCCGCGCCCGACGTCTCGGGATCCGATGTCGTCGACGCGGTGGGTGCGCCCGTCGAAGATCCGGCTCTGAACTGGAGTTTCGAGACCCGCCAGGTCCACGTCGGACAGGTTCCCGATGCGACGACCCACGCACGCGCCCTGCCGATCTACCAGACCACCTCGTACACGTTCGACAGCACCGATCACGCGGCAGCACTGTTCGGACTGGCCGAGCCCGGCAACATCTACACCCGCATCATGAACCCCACGCAGGACGTCGTGGAGCAGCGCATCGCCTCCCTCGAGGGCGGCGTCGCCGCACTGCTCGTCTCGTCCGGCCAGGCCGCCGAGACGCTGGCGATCCTGAACATCGCCGAGACCGGCGACCACGTCGTCTCCAGCCCGCGTCTGTACGGCGGCACGTACAACCTCTTCCACTACACGCTGCCGAAGCTGGGCATCACCGTCTCGTTCGTCGACGATCCCGACGACCTCGACCAGTGGGACAAGGCAGTCCGCCCGGAAACGAAGGCGTTCTACGGGGAGACCATCTCCAACCCGAAGAACGACATCTTCGACATCCGCGGCGTCTCCGATGTCGCTCACCGACACGGCATTCCGCTGATCGTCGACAACACGGTCGCGACCCCGTACCTGATCCAGCCGCTGAAGCACGGCGCGGACATTGTGGTGCACTCGGCCACCAAGTACCTCGGCGGCCACGGCACGGCCATCGCCGGCGTCATCGTGGACGGCGGCGGCTTCGACTGGACGCAGGGCCGCTTCACCAACTTCACCACCCCTGATCCCAGCTACCACGGTGTGGTGTTCGCCGATCTGGGTGCGCCCGCGTACGCCCTCAAGGCGCGTGTGCAGTTGCTCCGCGACATCGGCGCCGCGGTGTCCCCGTTCAACGCCTTCCTCATCGGGCAGGGCATCGAGACTCTGTCCCTGCGACTCGAGCGGCACGTGCAGAACGCGACCGCCGTGGCGACGTTCCTCGAGAACCGCGCGGAGGTCGTCAGTGTCAACTACGCCGGACTCCCGTCGTCGCCCTGGTACGACCGTGGCCGGGAACTGGCGCCGCGCGGCGCCGGAGCCATCGTGGCGTTCGAGCTCACCGGTGGGCTCGAGGCCGGAAAACGTTTCGTCGACGCCCTGGATCTACACAGCCATGTCGCTAATATCGGTGACGTGCGTTCCTTGGTCATCCACCCCGCGTCGACGACGCATTCGCAGTTGTCGCCCGAGGAGCAGGCGGCCTCCGGCGTGACGCCGGGGCTCGTTCGACTCGCCGTCGGTATCGAGGGAATCGACGACATCCTCGCCGATCTGGAGAAGGGTTTCCGGGCAGCATCTTGACACTCGATCTCCCCTCGCTCGCTCGTTCGTCGGCATTTCCGCCGGCGGACGGGCGGGTGGGCACCGTGCACATCGGCGACGTTCCCCTCGAGAGCGGTCGCGTGGTTCCCGACGCGACCGTCGTGGTGCAGCGGTGGGGAGAGGTGTCTCCGGCGCGGGACAACGTCGTGCTGGTCGAACACGCACTCACCGGCGACTCCCATGTCACCGGACCGGCCGGGCCGGACCACCCGTCACCCGGCTGGTGGTCGGGAATGGTCGGTCCCGGAGCGCCGCTGGACACCGACCGATGGTGCATCCTGGCCACCAACGTCCTGGGTGGCTGCCGCGGTACCACCGGACCGTCGTCGCTCGATCCCGACGGGGTCGCGTGGGGGTCACGCTTCCCGGAGATCTCGATCCGCGACCAGGTCACCGCCGAGCGCATGGTTGCCGACGCGCTGGGAATCGAGCGTTTCGCGTCGGTGGTCGGCGGATCCATGGGCGGAATGCGCACCCTGGAATGGCTCGCGTCCCATCCCGACAGGGTGGCCTCCGCACTGGTCATCGCTGTCGGCGCGCGGGCGTCCGCCGATCAGATCGGCACGCAGACGACACAGATCGCGGCCATCACCGGGGACCCGGACTGGCAGGGCGGCGACTATCACCACACGGGTCGAGCTCCGCTGTCCGGTCTCGCCGTGGCGCGGCGCATCGCGCATCTGACCTACCGCACGGAACACGAGCTGGACACACGCTTCGGCAATCGCTCGCAGGTGGGAGAGGACGCCCTCGACGGTGGTCGCTACGCCGTGCAGAGCTACCTCGAGCACCAGGCCGCGAAACTCGCCGGGCGATTCGATGCCGGGTCGTACGTACTGCTGACCGAGGCGATGAACCGCCACGACGTCGGACGTGGCCGCGGCGGACTGGAGACCGTCCTGCGGTCCGTCACCGTTCCGACTGTCGTCGGCGGGGTCGACTCGGACCGGCTCTACCCGCTCCGTCAGCAGCAGGGAATCGCCGACCTGATCCCGTCGTGCGACGGGCTCAGGATCATCTCCTCGCGGGACGGACACGACGGCTTCCTCACCGAGCCGGATGCCGTGGCCACCATGCTCATCGCCACCATGGAACTGGCCTCGGATGCTGTGGCTCCCACGCGCTGAAACAGGTGGAGGTTGGCACACCTCACAAAGAAACCTGTAGTACACAAGGACCGTCGAAATCAAGTTTCGGGTTTGTTAGTGTCGGAGCCGTGGGACATCCACGGTGGGCGGAAGTTCACGCAGTGCGCAAGTGAACTATCCGGGAGAACACATGGCCGAGCGGAGCTCGCACTCGAAGACCGGTGGTGACGGCGACGTCGATGCCGGCGTGGACACGGGCAGCGACTACGAGGACGTCTTCGACCTGACCACGGCTCAGCGCGACATGTGGTTGCTGCAGGAGCTCGATCCCGACGTGACCTTCGCGGTGGCCCACTACATGGACATCCGCGGGCCCATCGACGTGGAACTCCTCGCTCAGGCGATGCGGCAGACCACCGTAGAGACCGGATCCATGCTCACCACTCTCGTCACCGAGGGCGAGGATGCCGACGATCCCGATGCCGGCCGCCGACACACCGTCCGTCAACGCCTCGACAGGTCGCTCGCCGACGTCGAGCTGATCCGCGTGGACGTGAGCGGCGAGGACGACCCCGAGGATGCCGCGGTCGAGCTCATGACGGAGTTCACCCGGCCGCTGGACATGTACCGGGACGCGCTCGGCTACACCGCGCTGATCACCCTGGGCGAGGACCATCACTACTGGTACGCCCGCGGACACCACGTCGCGATCGACGGGTACGGAGCATCCGTCGCCGCCGCCCGGACCGCCGAGATCTACTCGGCACTGGTCGAGGGCCGGGAACCACCGCCGTCGCGCGCCCGCCATCCTCGTGCGTTCGCGCTGGCCGAGGCGAAGTACCGGGCGTCGTCCCGGCTGGACCGCGACCGTGCTTACTGGGCCGGCCTCCGCGACGTACTGGGTGAGCCGGTCTCCATGTCGGGCAGAGTCGCTCCCCCGTCGGCATACAACCACCGCTGCGACACCCTGCTGGGCACCAATGCCGACCGCACCGTCCACGATGCTGCCGAACGTCATCAGAGCACCGTTGCGGTCGTGGTGGCCGCAGCATTCGCGGCGTTTCTCGCCAGGGTCACCGACACCCCGGACGTCGTGGTCACCATGCCCATGGCGGCGCGCGTCACGTCCTGGATGCGCGAGTCCGCGTCGATGGCCGCCAACGCCGTACCCGTGCCCGCTCACTGCGGCGGCGGCGTCGAGATCGGCGACGTGGTGCGCGAGGTGGGTCGGCGCGTCAGTGAATCTCTGCGTCATCAACTCCTTCCCGCGTCGGAAATCGCGCATCTGCTGGGCGCCCCTGGAGTGACACTCGGCCCGACCATCAACCTCATGATGTTCGGTGAGCGCGTGATGCTCGGCGACATCCCCGCCGACCTCGAACTCCTCACCTCCGGTCCCACTGCCGACATGGCGGTCACCGTGCACCAGAGCACCACCTCGGGCCGTCTGCGGGTCGACCTCGAGGGGAATCCGGCGCTGTACTCCGCCGACGACCTGGTGACCCACAGCGAGCGATTCGCCCAGTTCCTCGTCGAATTCGCAGCCGCCGAGGTCGGCACCCCGCTGCGCACCATCTCCCTGGTGACCGAGCAGGAGCGGCTGGAGGTGCTGCCCCCCACGGACGTCATGGTTCCCCCGTTCGCCACGCTCGCCGACATCCTCACGCGCGGAGTCGCTCTCGGCACCGGCAATGCTGCCGTCGTGGACGGCACCGTCGAGGTCACCTACGCCGAACTCGACGCACGCTCGGACGACCTGGCACGCGAACTGACCGATCTCGGCATCGGCCCGGACATCGTCGTCGTCTCGGCGTTGCCCCGGTCGCACTGGTCGATCACCTCGGCGTGGTCCATCGCGAAGTCCGGTGGCGCCTATCTGCCGATCGATCCCGCTCTCCCTCTGGAGCGGATCGCCACGATCGTCCACGACAGCGGCGCGCTGGTCGGAGTGACCACGAGCGACCTGGTCGACACCCTCCCGTCCCAGGTGCAGTGGATCCTCGTCGACGACGTCCGCGAACCGTCTCGACCCCTCCTCCCCGGACCGGTCTTCTCCCGACCCGGTCCGGACGATCTCGCGTACGTGATCTACACGTCGGGCAGTACCGGCACACCCAAGGGCGTCGCCGTGACGCATCGCGGACTCGCCGCCATGACCTACGCGGCGATCTCCTCGCACCGTCTGCCGCGCGCGGCCCGTGTGATGCATTTCGTCTCACCGGGTTTCGACGCATCGATTCTCGAGATGGTGCTCGCCTTCGGGTCGGGGGGAACCCTCGTGGTCGTCCCGTCGGACGTCCACGGCGGCGACGAGCTCGCCGCGGCGCTCCACGATCTTCGTATCGACGCCGGCTTCGTCACACCGTCGGCACTGGCCACCGTGCGCGTGCCGGTCGGCGGCGGGCCGCGTGCGATCGGCGTGGGCGGCGACGTCGTTCCCGCTGCGCTGGTGGACGACTGGGCTCCCGGACGCAGGCTCGTCAACGTCTACGGTCCGACCGAGAGCACGGTCGCCGTGACGTTCGGTCCACTGGTCGCCGAACACGAGGTCGAACTGGGATCGCCGTTCCCCGGCATCCGCGCCTTCGTCCTGGACAGCAACCTCGCGCTGACCGCACCGGGATGTGTCGGCGAGCTGTACCTCGGTGGAACCGGTATCGCACGGGGATACCTCGGCCGCACCGATCTGACCGCCGGCAGGTTCGTCGCCGATCCGTTCGGATACTCCGATCGGCTCTACCGCACAGGCGATCTCGTGACCTGGACCACCCGCGGCACCCTCGTCTACCTCGGCCGTCGAGACGGCCAGGTCAAGGTGCGCGGGTTCCGCATCGAACTGGGCGAGATCGAAGAGGCTCTGCGCTCGTTGTCCGACGTCGTCGACGCCGCCGTCGTCGTGCGCGGCAGTGGCGCACATCGAACTCTGGACGGCTTCGTCACCGTGGACGCAGGGTCGGCCGCGGAGTCCGACGGCCTCGTCGACGAGCTGGCGCTCCTGTTGCCGCAGTACATGATTCCCAATCGCATCACCGTCCTCGACGAGATGCCCCTGAACCCCAACGGCAAGATCGACCGACGCCGCCTCCCCGAACACAGCGCCCGTGAGGACCGCCCGACACGCGCCCCCGAGACGGAGAACGAGATCCTCGTCGCGGGCATCCTCGCCGAGATCCTCGGTCTCGACGACGTCGCCGCGACCGACGACTTCTTCGAGCTGGGCGGGAACTCGCTGCTGGCGACACGCGTGGCCTCGCGAGTCTCCGCCGTCGGCGGCCACTCCATCGGTGTCCGTGAGATCTTCTCCCACCCCGTGGTGGAACGCCTCGCACTCCACCTCGACGACGGAGGTCCGAGGGAATCGGGTGACGAATCCGGCCCCGTTCCCGTCGACCGCAGCGTCCCCATCGCGGCGTCACCTCCGCAGCGCAGCATGTGGTGGATCGAGCAGTACCGGCCGTCGGCCACGTATCACGTTCCGATGGCACTGAGGATCTCCGGAACCTTCTCCGTCGAGGCGGCTCGGTCGGCACTCGTCGACGTGGTGACGCGCCACGAGAGCCTGCGGACCGTCTTCGGCATCGACGACACGCGTCCCGCAGCCGAGCAGGTCGGACCGGTGCAGATCGTCCTCGGGATCGAGGCCGCCACGACCGCGCTCGACGTCGCGCTGATCGACGCGGCGGACGAGGAGGCCGTCACGGCCACACTCGCAGACGTCGCCTCACGGCCGTTCGACCTCGCCGCCGACCTCCCGCTCCGAGCCGCGATCCTCACGGTCGGGCCCGGATCGGACGATCATGTTCTCGCGCTAATCCTGCATCACGTCTGCGTCGACGGCTGGTCGCTCGGTGTCCTCGCGGCCGATCTTCTGGCGGCGTACACGGCTCGTGTCGACGGTGACGAACCACGGTGGGCGCCGCTCCCCGTCCAGTACGCGGATGCGTCGGAATGGCAGCGTCGATCGCTCGGCTCGCTCGACGATCCGTCGTCGCCCCTCGCCTCCGCGACCGCGTGGTGGCTCGACACTCTGGCCGGACTGCCCGACGTCCCCACCCCGGGCGCGGATCGCGCACGGCCCACCGAGCCGACCGGTCTCGGCGCCACCGTCGGGATCGAGCTCGACGCCGAGCAGACCGCGAAGCTCGACTCGGTGTCTCGCCGAATCGGACTGTCGCATTTCATGATCGTCCACGCGGCGTTGGTCATCGTCCTCGCCGAACTCGGTGCCGGACACGACGTCACCGTCGGTACGGCCGTCGCCGGACGTCGCCACCAGGACCTCGACACCGTCGTCGGCATGTTCGTCAACTCCGTGGCACTGCGGACGGTGGTCGATCCGACCGCGACGGTCGCCGAACACCTCGAGGCCGTGCGTACCGCAGACCTCGAGGCGCTCGCCCGGGCCGACATGCCCTTCGAGGTGTTGGTCGAGGCGCTCGATCCCCCGCGCACTCCCGGACGCCACCCCCTGTTCGACGTGATGCTGACGCAGCGGACCACGCCGAACATCTCTGCGGCCGTCGGTGGTGCGCAGATCTCGGCTCACCGCATCGATGTGGGGCGCGCGAAGTACGACCTCGAAGTCGTCCTCGACGACTCCGCCGGGCACTCCGGCGGATCCGCGATCGAGATCGACTACTCGACGGACCTCTACGACCGTCGCACGGCCACCGCCTTCCTCGACCGTCTGCTGTCGGTACTCGACGTCATGACCACGACGCTGGACGCTCCGCTGTCGGACATCGGCGTCCTGCTTCCCCACGAACGCGCGGCGACCGTTCCCATGCGCGGACGTGCGAAGCTTCGATCCGTCGACGCGGTGACCTCGCTGGACGAATCGGTCGCGCTCCGCGCCGTCACGACGCCCGGGGCGATCGCGATCGTCGACGGTGATCGCCACACCACCTACGCGGAGCTCGACACTCTGGTCTCGCGCGGCGCCGCTCGACTGATCGACAACGGGGTCTCCGCCGATACTCGGGTGATCGGACTTCTCCGGCGATCCACCGAGTCGGTGGCGGCGATCCTCGCTGTCGCCCGCGCCGGTGGGGCGATCGTCCCGGTCGACCCGGACTACCCGGCCGAGCGCCGCCGATTCATGGTGCGCGACAGCAAGACTCTGCACGCCGTCTGCTCCGATCCCGCCGATGTTCCCAGCGACGGCTTCCTGTGGACCACCACCGACGCGTTGTTCGCCGAGGACGGCGTGCCCTCTCTCGCCGTCGACACCGACGACTGGTCGATACCTCTCGACTGCACCGCGTACGTCACGTACACCTCGGGAACGACCGGGCGGCCGAAAGGCGTGCAGGTCACGCGGCGCGGCTTCGGACACGTCACGGCGGAACTGGTGCGCGCGTTCGGGACCACCGAGTCCTCGCGCGTCCTGTCCTTCGCGTCGCCCAGTTTCGACGCGTCGATGCTCGAGCTGGGTCTGGCCTTCGGATCTGGAGCGACGTTGGTGATCGTGCCTCCCGGCATCGTCGGCGGCACCGAACTGAGCACTCTGGTGCGCGAGCAGAAGGTCACCCACACGTTCCTCACGCCGTCCGTGTTGGCGACGATGATCGACGTCGAGCCCCTTCCGGCCGACCTGGTCGGGTTGGGAATCGGTGGGGAGAACTTCGGGCCGGATCTTCTGGACGCCGTCGCGTCCGGTCGCAGAATAGTCAACGTCTACGGTCCGACCGAAACGACCATCAGTTCGCACCTCGAACACCTCACCCTCGGCGACGAGGTCTCGATCGGACGCCCGGTCGGTGGCATGCGCGCCGTGGTTCTCGATGCTCGGCTGCGCCCGGTCGCCCCCGGTGTGGAGGGAGAACTCCACCTGGCCGGCACGCAGCTGGCCAGGGGGTACCTCGATCGCCCCGCGCTGACGGCCGCCCGGTTCGTCGCGGACCCGTACGGGCTGCCGGGCGCCCGGACCTACCGCACCGGCGACCTGGCCAAGTGGTCGTTCCCGCCCGACGGGACCGAACCGCTGGTGCGGATCACCGGACGCAGCGACTTCCAGGTCAAGATCCGAGGGCTCCGCATCGAACTCGGCGAGATCGACGCCGTGTTGTCGACAGCACCCGGTGTCGGCGGCGCCGTGACGGTCACCGCGCCGGGTCCCACCGGCGAGACTCTGCTGGTGTCGTTCGTGCAGTCGGGCGACGGCATCGACGGGGCCGACGTCCTGCGGTTCGCACGCTCCCGGCTCCCCCGGCACATGGTGCCCACCACGGTCGCCGTGCTCGACCACTTCCCCCTCACCCCTGTGGGCAAGCTCGACCGCGCCGCCCTACCCGTGCCCGACACCCTCACGGACGTGTCGGACCGTGCGGCACGGACCGCTGCGGAGGTCGCTCTCGCGTCGGTCCTGGCCGACGTCCTCGGAGTCGAGAAGGTCGGCGTGAGCGCCGACTTCTTCGCCCTCGGCGGAACGTCGCTGACCGCGACCAGGTACGCCGCACGCATCGCGGACGTGACCGGAGTGCACGTCCCGGTGCGGGCCGTCTTCGACCGACCTACCGTCGCCGAATTGGCCGAACTCCCCGAGCTCGCGGAACTGTCGGAGCTGCCCGCCTTCACCGAGGTGGCGGAATCGACCGCGGCGAGTCGCCCCACCGACGCACGGCACGCACTCGGTGCGCCTCGCGCCGTTCGGACCCCGATCGTCCGGCCGGATCCGATGCCGCTCTCACCGTCGCAGCTGTCGATGTGGTTCGCCTCGAAGGTGGCCAGCACAGCGTCGGCGTACATCATCGTCGCCGCTCTGCACATCCGCGGACCGCTGGACACGGATGCGGTCGGAGCTGCGTTGGACGACGTCGTCGCCCGCCACGAATCGCTGCGCACGGTCTATCCCACCGTGGCCGGTGCCCCCGTCCAGGTCGTTCTCCCCCCGGTTCACGTCCCCCTGACGGTCGTCGAGGCGGGTGCGGACGATCTCGACGTCACCGGACCCGAGGTGCAGGCCGTTCTGGACGAGCTCTCCGACACCCCGTTCGACCTGTCCACCGAGATTCCCGTGCGCGGACGCATCATCCGACTGTCCGCGACGGATCATGTCGTGGGCGTCGCCGTCCACCACATCGCGGCCGACGGTGAATCCGTGACCCCGCTGACGACGGACCTCCTTCTCGCGTACGAAGCTCGTCGCTCGGGTTCCGCGCCCGTGTGGCCCGAGGAACCTGTCCAGTACATCGATCATGTCCTGGCTCGCACCGCATCGATCACCGGCGACGCCCGCGAGCGGTCGCTCGCGTTCTGGCGGGAATCGCTCGAGGGAAGTCCGGCCGAGCACTCACTGGTCACCGACATGGCCCGACCGGCACGTCCGACCGGACGTGCCGACGTCGTCGATGCCGTGCTCACGCCGGAGGCCCGGTCCCGAGCCCGCGAGTACGCGGCCGCACATCACGCCACCGAGTTCATGGTCGTCCACGCGGCCTTGGCGGCGGTACTCGCGGCGCGCACACCCGAGGTGGATCCGCTTCTGGGCTCCGCGGACATCGTGGTGGGAACGCCCTTCGCAGGACGAGACGGCTCGGACTCCATGGTCGGCATGGCCGTGAACACTCTCGCGCTGCGCACCCCCGTGTCCCTGTCCCAGTCGTTCGACGAGACTCTGGCCGTGGTCCGCGACCGCAATCTGGATGCGTTCGACAACGCCGCACTCCCCTTCGACACGCTCGTCTCGGAACTACGTCCCGAGCGCCATCCCGCCCGCCACCCGATCGTGCAGATCATGCTGTCGGTGCACGGGTCGCCGCCGCTGCATCTGGAACTGGGTGACCGCACGGTCACCGCACTGACCCTCCCGATCGACAAGTCCGCATTCGACCTCGTCGTGACCCTCCGAGCCCGCGAGGACGGGGGCGCCGTCGTCTCCGTCACCTACTCGCGAGAGCTGTTCCTGCCCAGCACCGCTCGGGCATTGGCGGCGGCCCTGGTGGACACGGTGGATCGAGCCACCACCGACGGCTCACTGTCTCTCGCCAGCCTGACCGGTCCGACACGCATCGGCCCGGGAACCGACTCCCTCGGACGTCTTCTTCACCGGGCCGCCGACGAATCACCGCACCGGACCGCCGTCGTCGCTGCCGACGGCCGGCGGACGTATGCCGAGCTCCTCGCCGCCGCGGACTCGCTGGCGGACGAGCTGCGTGCCGCCGGAGCCGTGCCGGGCACAGTCGTGGCTCTGGCCATGGGGCGGTCGCTGGCGTCGGTCACCGCGTTCTGGGCCATCGCCCGCAGTGGCGCGACCGTGCTGCCGATCGATCCGACGTATCCCGAGGAACGACTGAAGTACATCCTCGAGGACGCGAAACCTGTTCTGGGACTGCGCGCCGAGCTCACCGCCGTGCCGGCATCCGTGTCGTGGTGGGACCTGGACGTCGACGGGACACGGGTGCGGTCCACCACCGAGGCCTCGCCGATCGTTGCCGACGGCCTACCCCGAGGTGAGCGAACGCTCGACGACGTGGCGTACCTGGTCTACACCTCCGGCACCACCGGGCGACCCAAGCCGGTCGCGGTCACCCACCACGGTCTCGAAAGTCTGGCCTTGGCACTGGGATCCACCTTCGACACCACTCGCACCTCGCGTGTCCTCCACGCTGCCTCACCGGGCTTCGACGCCGCAGTCCTGGAACTGCTGCTGGCCGTGGGACGCCGTTCGGCGCTGATCGTCGCACCGCCCGCTACCTACGCGGGCCGCGCGTTGTCGGCACTGATCGACCGTGAGCGGATCGACGTCCTGTTCCTGACACCCGCGTCGCTGGCCACCCTCGATCCGCACGACGTGCCGACGGTGCGCACGGTCGGCACCGGAGGCGAGGCGCTTCCCGCAGCACTGCTCGAGGCCTGGTCGCACGGACGTCGCGTCGTCAATGCGTACGGGCCCAGTGAGACCACCGTCGCCGCCACCATGGGCGTCCAGCTCGCCGGCCGACCGCCGCACGTCGGGGCACCGGTGCCCGCTGCCGCCGTCCACATCCTGTCCGACGCGTTGTCCGAGGTCGAGTCCGGCGAGCTCTACGTCTCGGGTCCGCTTCTGGCGCAGGGATATCCGGGCCGCGCCGCGACCACGGCGTCGAGATTCGTCGCCAGTCCGTTCGGTCGTCCCGGCAGCCGCATGTATCGGACCGGCGACCTGGTCCGCACAGCCGTCGACGGTCTGCTCGAGATGACCGGACGGTCCGACACCCAGACCAAGATCCGCGGCGTGCGCATCGAGCCGGGCGAGGTGGAGGCGGTTCTCGTCGCGCACCCGTCCGTGACGTCCGCGGCCGTGGTTGTCGGCGAGAACACGGCGGGTGCGGTCCTGGCGGCTCACGTCACCACGACGCAGGGCGCCGACCCGGTGGACATCCGCGAGTTCCTGTCCACTCTGCTTCCGCGTGGACTCGTCCCGGCAACGATCACGATGCACGACGCCCTGCCGCTGACCGCGCACGGAAAGGTCGACAGGCGTGCGCTGTCGATGCCCGTCGGCACACTCGAGCCGCTCGGTCGCGGCCACCGTGGGGAGTCGACGTCGGCGGTCGCCACCATCCGCCCCGTGGCTCCGGTCCGGTCGATGCTCGACATCGTGAGCTCGTCCTTCGCCGACGTCCTCGGACTCGACACCGTCGGTCCGGACGACGACTTCTTCGCCCTCGGCGGCAACTCACTGGCCGCGGTGCGCGTCATGGATGTGCTGCGTGAGCGCATCGGCGACCGCATCGACACCGATGCCGTCGACGTCACCTGGTTCTTCGACGCAGCCACCTCGGCTGCGTTGTCCGCCCGTCTACAGGAGCTGATCATGCTCGATGAAGGTCGCACGGACACCGCGTCCACCGGCACCGCAACGAAGGCCACCGGCGCGAACGGCTCCGGAACCAACGGCACCAGCCCGAACGGCACCGGATCGAACGGCACCGGGTCGAACGGGTCGGCCTCGAACGGGTCGCATGCCGCACGCCCCACCACCGGGTCGGTCCGCCGATCCAGCACCGACGTCGTTCTCCCGCTGAGAGCCGGCGACGACGGGGTCACGCCGTTGATCTGTGTGCACCCCGCCATCGGACTGTCGTGGAGCTACACCGGGCTGCTCCCGCACCTCGACCCCTCCATCCCCGTCCTGGGTCTGCAGGCTCGCGGTATCGCGGTCGCTGCACCGGAGCCGGCGTCGATCTCCGAGATCGCCCGCGACTACGTCAACACGGTCCGCACCCAGTTCCCCGAGGGCCCCTACCGGCTGCTGGGCTGGTCCCTCGGAGGCCTGATCGCCCACGCGATGGCAATCGAGTTCCACAAGCTCGGCGAGACCGTCGAGCTGATCATCATGGACGCGTATCCGCTGGCCGGGTCCGGACTGCCGAGGACGGAGATGTCCGTGGCGTCGCTGATCCGGGAGTTCCTGCCGCTGGAGATGGACGTCGACGACGACATCGGCCTGGACGAGGCGATCGCGATGATCCGGGCTGCCGGTGGACCGACGGCGCACCTGGACGAAGGACAGATGCGGCGCCTGTACGAGAGGTACCGCCTGTTCGTCGACCTCGGTCATGATCACGCCCCCCAGCGTTTCGACGGCGACCTCACGTTCTTCTCGGCGACTGTCGACGCGGATCCGACGCTCACTCCGTGGGCGTGGCGCCGCTACATCGCGGGCTCCATCACCGACTTCCCGGTGGACGTGCAGCACAACGCGATGGGCACACCCGACGCGTTGGCGGCCGTCGCGCGCCGCCTGGGGAATGCGCCTCTCGCCCTGCTCGCTGGTGCTCGGTGACCGCAGGACTCTCCCGAGGCGACACCCTGGCCGTCGACGTTCGCGGGCTGGTGAAGGACTACACGGGACGACGCAACACCCACCGCGCGCTCGACGGCGTCGACCTGACGGCGGACGCGGGCCGGGTCACCGCCGTTCTCGGACCCAACGGGGCAGGTAAGACGACGACGGTGCGCATCATCTCGACGTTGATCCGTCCGTCGTCCGGCTCGGTTCACGTCGCCGGTGTCGACGCGGTGCGCGATCCGCGGACCGTGCGCGGCCTGATCGGTCTGTCCGGACAGTACGCCGCCGTGGACGGACGGCTCACAGGCTACGAGAACCTGCGCATGCTCGGCCGCCTCTACGGACTGAGTGCACGTGACGCGCGAGCCCGTGCGCACCAGTTGCTCGAACGTTTCCGGTTGGAGGACACCGGCAAGCGATCGGTGTCGACGTTCTCGGGCGGTATGCGTCGACGACTCGATCTGGCGGGAGCGCTGGTCGCGCGACCGCCTCTGATCGTGCTCGACGAGCCGACCACGGGGCTCGATCCGCGGAGCCGTAACGACATGTGGGACATCGTGACCGAACTCAAAGCGGACGGAACGGCAGTGCTTCTGACGACGCAGTATCTCGAGGAGGCCGATCGGCTCGCCGATGCCATCGTCGTCGTGGACGGCGGAGTCGTCGTCGCCCGCGGCACACCGACGGACCTCAAGTCCCGCGTCCGCCCTCCGTCGGTCGAGGTGCGCCTGGCCGATCCCCGCGACCTACGGTTGGCCGCGGATTTGTTGCCGCGCATGAACTTCCGAGTCCATCGCGACGGCGCCTCCGCAGGGTGGTTCACGGTCGACGCTCCCTGGGGAAGCGAGTCGATGGTGGATGTGCTGAGCCGGTTGCACGGCACCGGCATCCGCGTCGGCGACGCACGGGTGAACGTGCCCGACCTCAACGACGTGTTCTTCGAATCCACGGGAAGCTCCTCACCCGCGTCGATGGCGACGGCCGCATCGTGACTCAGCCGCTCCTCGTGAGACCCGTTCGCGAACAGAACGTCTCCAGCTTCCTCGTCGACTGCGTGACGATGACGCAGCGCAACCTGCTGACCATCCTGCGCGTGCCGCAGTTGCTTCTCGGCGCCACCATCCAACCGCTGATGTTCGTCCTGCTCTTCAGCTACGTGTTCGGCGGAGCACTCGGTGGGGCGACGTACCGCGAGTTCCTGATGGGCGGCATCTTCACCCAGACAGTGGTGTTCAGCGCCGCGTTCACAGCCATCGGCCTGGCGACGGACAGCAAGGAAGGCATCGTCGACCGCTTCCACTCGCTCCCCATGTCCCGGTTGTCCATCGTGCTCGGTCGCACGCTGTCGGACATGTTGGTCTCCGTGGTCAGCATCGCCGTCATGATCGGCGCGGGTTACGCCGTGGGCTGGCGCATCCGGGGCAGCGCTCTCGACGCAGTGGGCGCCGTCCTGCTGCTGATGTTCTTCGGCTTCGCCATGTCGTGGATCGGCGCGGTCGTCGGATCGGTCGCCAGCACTGCCGAAAGTGCGCAGAGCGCGCTGATGATCATCCTGTTCCCGATCACGTTCATCTCGTCGGCATTCGTTCCGTCGTCGACACTGCCCGGTCCGCTCCGCGCCGTGGCGCAATGGAACCCGATCACGTCGGTCGCGCGCTCGACCCGCGAGTCGTTCGGCAATCCCACCGCACCGTCCATCGCCATCCGGGAGCCGATCAACTGGGCGTCGAACCACCCGATGCTGTACTCGATCCTGTTCTCGCTGATGGTGCTGGCGATCTTCGTGCCGCTGACACTGCGCGTGACCCAGTCGCGCGAAGGCTAGTCGGTACCCAACGGGTCGATCGACACGGCGAGCCACACCACCGCGCTGCCGACCGCAGCGAGGGACACCGTGTCGAACGCACGAGACCGCACGGCGAGTATTCCGACACGTTCGCTACCGAGACACAGTCGGCACGCGGCGGCGATCAGCGTGGCGAAACCGAAGACGAACGCACCTCGACGCCATCTGTCGGCAAGCACCAGGACCACCGCGACGACGATGACGACCACGACGGCGATCACGGGGATGCTGCGTCGCAGCATGTCCCGCGCCGGTCGCCGCGACGAGGTGCTCATGACAGGGTCGACTCCGAGGCGGCAAGCAGACGCTCTGCGCGCTCGACCACATTGCTCAGCAGGAACGCACGGGTCAGGGGTCCGACACCACCGGGATTCGGCGACAGGAAGCCGGCGACCTCGTCGACACCGTCGGCCACGTCGCCCCTCAGCCCGTCGTCGGTGCGTGAGACGCCGACGTCGATGACCGCGGCACCGGGCTTGACCATGTCCGGCGTGATCAGTCCGACGACGCCGGCACCGGCGACGACGATGTCCGCGCGCCGCACCTCGGTGGCCAGGTCACGGGTGCCGGTGTGGCACAGCGTCACGGTGGCGTTCTCGGAGCGCCGGGTGAGGATGAGCCCGAGAGGCCGGCCGACGGTCACGCCGCGTCCGACGACGACCACATGAGCACCGGCGACAGGGACGTCGTAGCGACGCAGCAGGTGCACGATGCCGCGGGGAGTGCACGGGAGGGTGGAGTCCTCGCCCAGGACCAGCCGGCCGAGGTTGACGGGATGCAGGCCGTCGGCGTCCTTCTCGGGGTGCACGCGTTCGAGGGCGCGGTTCTCGTCCAGGTGCTTCGGCAGCGGGAGCTGCACGATGTAGCCGGTGCAGGCCGGGTCTGCGTTCAGCCCGTCGATGACGGCGTCGAGCTCGTCGCTGGACACGTCCGCCGGGAGGTCGCGCCGGATGGAGGCGATGCCCACCTTGGCGCAGTCGTTGTGCTTGCCGCGCACGTAGGCAGCGGAGCCCGGATCGTCACCGACCAGCACCGTCCCCAAGCCGGGAGTGATCCCACGCTCGCGCAGTGCGGTGACCCGCGCGGTCAGGTCGACGAAGATCTCGTCGCGGGTGAGTTTGCCGTCCAGTCTCGTTGCGGTCACGCCGACAAGTTTCCCACGCTCCGCGGCACCGGTGGGACATGGCAGGCTGAACGGGTGTTCCGTCTGATGTTCCACGAGCCCCGAATCCCCCAGAACACCGGCAACGCGATCCGACTCGTCGCCGGTACCGGGTGCGAACTGCACCTGGTCGAGCCGCTGGGATTCGACCTGTCCGAACCCAAGCTCCGTCGAGCGGGTCTGGATTACCACGACCTGGCGTCGGTGACGGTGCACGCGAATCTCGAGGCCGCGTGGGAGTCGCTCGCACCCGAGCGCGTGTTCGCCTTCACCGCACACGCCACCACGTCCTACGCGTCGGTGTCCTACCGGGCCGGGGACGTTCTGCTGTTCGGACCGGAACCCACCGGTCTGGCACCGGAAGTTCTCGCCGACCCCCATGTCACCGATCGCCTGCGCATCCCGATGCTGGCGGGGCGCCGGTCGATGAATATCACCAATGCCGCATCCGTCGTCGTCTACGAGGCCTGGCGTCAGTGCGACTTCGAGGGCAGCGTCTGAGCGTCCCGGGCGGTCGAGTGGATCAGCGGAAGTCTCGCGAACGCAGCAGCACTCGCAGGTCCAGCGTCTCGAGCTTGTCGGCCACCAGCGTCACGACGCCCTCGGCGTTCTGCACGATGCCCCGGATGAACAGGGCCTGTGACAACTGCGCCGCCGAACGGTATTTCTGCCACAGTCCCACCGAACACACCACGTTGATCATCCCGGTCTCGTCCTCGAGATTGATGAACGTGACGCCCGCCGCGGTGGCCGGACGTTGGCGGTGGGTGACCGCGCCGGCCACGAGCACCCGGTCACCGTCCGCGACGGCCATCAAACCGTCGGCGGGGACGACGTCCATCTCGTCGAGCCGCTCGCGCAGGAACTGGGTCGGGTAGCTGTCGGGCGAGACACCGGTGGCCCAGATGTCCGCGGCGGCCAACTCCCACGCGCTCATGCCCGGCAGTGACGGAGCCCTGGTGGACGCACCGAGCGCCGGGAGTCGGTCGGGCCGTTCGGCTGCGGCGGCGCCGGCGGCCCACAGCGCTTCCCGACGCGTGACGCCGAAGCAGGCCAACGCACCGGCGGTGGCCAGTGACTCCGCTTGCGTGACGGTCAATTCCACACGTCCGGTGAGATCGAGCAGAGACGTGAACTGCCCGCCGGACTCCCGCGCCGCCACGATCTTCTCGGCCAACGCCGTCCCGATGGACCGCACGTCGGACAGCCCCAGGCGCACCTCGGTGCCGTCGTTCTCGACCGTGGCATGGGCGAGACTGGCACGGACGTCGGGCCCGTGCACCAGGACACCGTGCCGTCGAGCGTCGGCCACCAACGATTGCGGCGAGTAGAAACCCATCGGCTGCGCGCGGAGCAGCCCGGCACAGAACGCCGCCGGGTGATGCAGCTTGAACCACGACGAGTAGAAGACCAGCGACGCGAAGCTTTGCGAATGACTCTCGGGGAAGCCGAAATTGGCGAAGGCGTAGAGCTTGTCGAAGATGCGGTCGGCTTTGGCGCCGGTGATGCCGTGCAGGTCGCGCATGCCGTCGTAGAAGCGTTGCCGCATGCGGTCCATCTTCTCCGGACTGCGCTTGGACCCCATCGCCCGACGCAGTTGGTCCGCCTCGGTGGCCGAGAACCCCGCGACGTCGACGGCCATCTGCATCAACTGTTCCTGGAACAGCGGGACACCCAGTGTGCGTTCGAGAGCACGTTCGAGCGACGGATGGTCGAACGTCACGGGCTCGAGTCCGTTGCGTCGGCGGACGTAGGGATGCACCGAATGTCCTTGGATGGGTCCGGGTCTGATGAGGGCGACCTCGACGACGAGGTCGTAGAACTCCCGCGGCTTGAGGCGAGGAAGCGTTGCCATCTGGGCCCGCGACTCCACCTGGAAGACACCGACGGAATCTGCGCGCTGCAGCATCTCGTAGACCGCGGCCTCGCCGAGATCGAGTTCGGCGAGGTCGACGTGCAGTCCCTTGTGCTCCTTCACCAGGTCGATCATGTAGTGCAGCGCCGAGAGCATGCCGAGACCGAGCATGTCGAACTTCACCAGACCCACTGCGGCACAGTCGTCCTTGTCCCACTGCAGGACCGTGCGGTTCTCCATGCGCGCCCACTCGACGGGGCACACGTCGGCGATGGGTCGGTCGCAGATCACCATGCCGCCGGAGTGGATGCCCAGATGCCGCGGGAAGTTCTCGATCTGCGCGGCCAGCTCCAGCACCGGCAGCGGGATCGTGGTCTCGCGGGCCTCGGCGGACAGGTCGCGGCCCGGCACGCCGGACCATCGGGTGATCTGCTTGCTCCACGCGTCCTGCTGCCCCTGCGATGCACCCAGCGCTCGGGCCATGTCCCGCACGGAGGACTTGCCGCGATAGGTGATCACGTTGGCCACCTGCGCCGCGTACCCGCGCCCGTACTTGGCGTAGACGTGCTGGATGGCTTCTTCACGACGGTCGGATTCGATGTCCACGTCGATGTCGGGTGGGCCGTCGCGCTCGACGGAGAGGAAACGTTCGAACAGCAGACCATTGCGCACGGGGTCGACGTTGGTGATGCCGATGGCGTAGCAGACCGCCGAGTTGGCCGCGGATCCTCGTCCCTGACACAGAATGTCGGCTCGTTTGCAGAAGTCGACGATGTCGTGGACCACCAGGAAGTAGCCGGGGAAATCCAACTCGGTGATGACGGCGAGTTCGCGGTCGATCTGGGCGTAGGCCACAGGTTCGTCCTCGCGTCGACCGTAGCGTCGCTCGGCTCCGCGCATCGTCAGCTCGTGGAGCCACGTGATCTCGGTGTGGCCCTCCGGTACGTCGAACGGCGGCAGCTGCGGCGCGATGAGGTGCAGGTCGAATGCGCACTCCTCCCCCAGTGCCGCGGCATGGGACACGGCGGTGGGATACGCCGAGAACAGCTGCGCCATTTCTGCGCCGGAGCGCAGGTGCGTCCCACCCAGCGGCGGAAGCCAACCCGACGCGTCGTCGAGACTGCGGCGCGAGCGCACCGCCGCCATCGCCATGGCCAGTCGGCGACGGCCGGGCCGCGCGAAGTGCGCCGACGTGGTGGCGATGACGGGCAGCGACAACCGCTGGGCCAGTTCCGCGAGGACGTCGTTGCGGTCGTCGTCCTCCGCGATTCCCTGACGGGTCAGCTCCACCGTGACCCGATCCCGACCGAACCTGTCGACGAGTTCCCGTAGTGCCTGCTCTGCCGCCGCCGGCCCACTCTCGGTCAGCGCACGCCGCACACTGCCCTTCCTGCACCCCGTCAGGATCTGCCAGTGCCCGCCCGCCGCGTCGGCCAGCGCATCGATGTCGTAGCGCGGACGCCCCTTCTCGCCCCCGGCGAGATGCGCGGTGGCGATCTCCCGGGAGAGCCGTCGGTAGCCTTCCTGCCCGCGAGCGAGTACCAGCAGATGAGTTCCGTCCGGATCGGCTGCGCCGGTGCGCGATTCGGTCGGCATACCCGTCTCCCCCAGGGAGAGCTCGGAGCCGAACACCGTCTTCATGTCCAGCTCGCGCGCCGCTTCGGCGAAGCGCACGACGCCGTACATGCCGTCGTGATCGGTCAGCGCGATGGCGTCGAGACCCAGCCGAACTGCTTCCTCGACCATCTCCTCCGGCTGGGAGGCTCCGTCGAGAAAGCTGAACGACGAATGCGCGTGCAGCTCGGCATAGGGGACGGTGTTCTTCGGGCGCACCACCGCGCCTTCGTACGGATCCCGCTTCCGCGACCAGGCCGGACTGTCACCGCCGTCGCCCGCGGCCAGTGGATCGATGACACGGGGCTTTCCCGAGAGCAGCCGCTCCATCTCGGTCCAGCTGGGCGGTCCGTCGTTCCATCCCATGACGCACCCTCATTCGTTCGAACGTATGTTCCCATTGGACCACCACGTCCGCCCCGGCGGCAAGTCGACGAAACCGTGGTCCGGCCCGGAACCGCACCCTCACGGGGACGTCCGGTACGAAAGGTGCCGAATGGTCCGCTTCCGTTGCACACTGACGTGGAAGCGACCATCGACGACGACAAGGACATGCCGTGCGAATGCTCACCCGCACCATCCTCGGCGCAGCAGCCGTGATCCCTCTGGCCCTCGCCACTCCCGGTCTCGCAGCCGCGGCGGAACCCACCGACGTCACGTACGCGTTCGCTGTCGACGGCACGTCCGTTACCAACACCATCACCTCCGCTGCAGACGGCACCCTCAGCTGCGCCACGTCGTTGGCACCCGCACCGGGCGGTGTTCTGCCGCCGCTGGAGGACATTCTCGGACCCGGTCAGACCCTCTACGACAGCGGCGACATCGAACCCGGCACGTCGACCCAGACGGTGTCCGACGTGCCTCCCGGCTCGTACGTCGTGCTGGCCACCTGCGCGCTCCGCGACGGCGACACGACCGAGGCGATGTGGGTGTCCGACTACCCCGGCTTCGCGGAGTACATGGCCACGGTGTTGCCCTGGACCGTGTACACGGTCCAGCAGGCGTCGACGGTGATCACGGTGCCGGAGGCAGCACCGGAACCGGCTTTCCCGTCGCTCGACGACCTTGCGGAGGCCTTCGGCAGCTGACCGTTCTCCGGGTTTGAGGACCGGACTAATCGGGCAATTAGCTGCGATGTTCCCCTCCGTTTCTCCGACGCCCACCGACGACCATGCGCCTACAGCCACCGTCTTCGCGCCGTCTCCGCTGCTGACCATCACCGTGGACACAGCTCCCAACGGCGACCAGGAACTGCACATCCACGCCGGTGGCCAGGGACATTGGATCGCCCGCATGGCCACCAACCTCGGCATGGACGTGACGCTCACGGGCGCGTTCGGTGGCGAGAGCGGTGGAGTGCTGCGCGACCTGATCCACCGCGAGGGCATCACCGTGCGGGCCATCGACATCGGCCACGAGTCCGGTTCCTACATCCATGATCGACGCGACGGTGAGCGCACCGAGGTCGCGACCGTCGATCCCCCGCACCTGCCGCGTCACGCTCTCGACGACCTGTACGGCATCACGCTCGAATGCGGCGCGTCGTCCGACATCGTCCTGCTCGGTGGACCGCACACCGAATCCGTCGTCCCTGCCGACTTCTACCGTCGACTCGCCTCGGATTTCCGGTCACTGGGCAAGCCCGTCGTGGCCGATCTGTCCGGCCCCACGATGACGGCAGCGCTGCAGGGTGGCCTGACCGTGCTGAAGATGAGCCACGAGGACCTGATCGAGGACGGCCGCGCCGACTCCGACGACCCGGATGCCCTGATCGACGCGATGCGGGCACTGCACGACGAGGGCGCCGACACCGTCGTCCTGTCCCGAGCCGCCGATCCGGCGCTCGCGCTGGTCGACGGAGTCGTCCTCGAAGTGGTGACACCGGGCCTCGAGCAGACCGATCACCATGGCGCCGGCGACTCGATGAGCGCCGGCATCGCCACCGCACTGGCCCGCGGGAAGTCGATGGAGGAGGCGCTGCGGCTGGGCGGTGCAGCGGGAACGGCGAACGTGACCCGCAAGGGATTGGGTACAGGACAGCTGGGGCTGGTCGAGACTCTCACTGCCGCGGTGGACGTCAGACCCTTCCGGCCCTGATCTCTCACAGCAGGAGGACATCGACGTGCTCGCACTCATCACCAACGACGACGGCATCGACAGCCACGGCATCGCGGTTCTCGCCCGAGTGGCCGTCGACGCCGGACTCGACGTCGTGGTCGCCGCACCTCACGAGGAACGCAGCGGCGCCAGTGCCTCGCTGTCGGCGCTGCAGAATCGTGACCAGCTCGTCTTCTCGCGTGCCGCCGTCGCCGATCTCGATGTCGACGCCTACGCGGTGCAGGCGTCGCCGGCCATGATCGCCTTCGTGGCGACGCGCGGCGCCTTCGGTCCGCGCCCCGATGTCGTGCTGTCCGGCATCAACCACGGACCCAACACCGGGTCGGCCGTCCTGCATTCGGGAACCGTCGGCGCCGCTCTGACGGCGCTCACCCACGGCGTTCCGTCGATGGCCTTCTCACTGGCGGGCCTGGACACCGCCTCGCTCGCAGCGCCGGCGGACATCCACGACAGGGTGGCGCACGAGGCGAGGACCGACGTGACGACGTGGGACACCGCGCGGCTGGTGGCGCGGCAAACACTCGAGTGGTTCCTGGAGCATCGGTCCTCCGAGTGGGTGCTCAACGTCAACATCCCGCCGGTCCCCCCGTCGGACCTCCGCGGCGTCCGGTCGGCAGAGCTCGCCGCTTTCGGCGCGGTCCAGGCCGAGATCGGTGAGAAGGACGACGAATTCGTGACCGTGCGTTTCGACGCCATCGCGGCAGCCGACGACGACGAGAGCGACGCCGGCCTGGTCGCACGGGGGTGGGCGACGGTCACGGCGCTACGCCCGCCGTCGGCAGTCGAGGTGGACACCACGTCCCTCACGCAGGCTCGGTGAGTCCAGGACCACACGCCGGTCGAGCGCTCCCACAGAGTTTCCTCGAGAACAGTCACTAGGGTTTGTCTGACGTCGACGACCGATCGGCACGACCACATAGGGGATTTTCTGTGACTCGCTGGGCTTCGTTCGTGGTGTCGCGGGCACGGTGGGTCCTGACCGCCGCGATCGTCATCGTTCTGGCAGGCGCCACGTGGGGACTCGGGGTCTTCGGCAGCCTCAGCCAGGGCGGATACGAGGATCCCGGCAGCGAGGCCGTGCAGGTCGCCCGACAGATCCAGGGCCTGGGAACCGCCGCCCCGGACATCATCGTCATCTACTCCGCGCCCGACGGCCGCACGCTCGACGACATCGGCGCGGACGTCACGCCGGTGCTCGACGCGTTCCGGGCGGAGGTGGGTCCGAACGACATCACCTCCTACTGGACGGCCGGACCGGTGCAGAAGCCGTTCCTGGAGAGCAAGGACGGCACGAAGGGACTCGCGACCGTCACCCTCGGCGACGCCAGCGGCATCACCGTCGCGTCGTTCTCGGAGTTGCTCCCCAAGCTGGAGGTCGCCGGCATCGACACGCAGTTCGCGGGCGCCTCCGTCGCCGGCGTCTCCTTCAACACCCAGCTCCAGGAAGACTTGGTCCGCGCCGAGATCATCGCCATCCCGATCACGCTGATTCTTCTGGTCGTCATCTTCGGCGGCGTCGTGGCCGCCGCAGTCCCCGTGATCGTGGGAGCGCTGTCGGTGGCCGGCGCGCTGACAGTCCTGCGCATCTTCACCACGTTCACCGAGATCAGTTCCTTCGCCGTCAACGTCGCCAGCCTGCTGGGTCTCGGACTCGCCATCGACTACGGCCTCTTCATCGTCAGCAGGTTCCGCGAGGAACTCAGGGGCGGAGCCACGTCCCACGAGGCCGCACGGCGCACGATGCTCACCGCCGGGCGCACCATCGTCTTCTCCGGTCTGCTGCTCATCTGCGCCTTCGCGGGGATGCTCGTCTTCCCGCAGGCCATCATCCGATCCCTCGGCTTCGGCGCGATGGCGGCCGTCGGATGTGCGGCTCTGCTGTCGTTGACGGCTGTACCGGCCGTCCTGGCCATGCTGGGTCACCGCATCAATGCCATCACCTGGTCGAGGACCGCCTCGGATCGCGGAGATGCACGCGCACACAAGTTCTGGGGCGGGGTCGTCACGAAGGTGATGAAGCGCCCCATCACTGTCGCCACCCTGATCATCGTCGGCCTGCTGGTCGTTGCCGCACCGCTGGTCAAGGCCCAGTTGGGCGAGGTGTCCTACACCGCGCTGCCCGCCGACGATCCCGCGCGTATCGCGTTCGAGACCCTGTCCTCCGACTTCAGCAGCACCGGCGACAGCGCCACCATCGTGTTGGACGGAGAGTCGGCGCGGCCGGACGGCCCCGCCATCAACGCGGTCACGACGGCTGCGCGCGCGGTGAGCGGGATCGCCAACGTCCAGTTCGGCACGGCCAGCGGCGACTTCGTGGTCATCAACGCGACCTTCTCCTCGGACGTGTCCCAGGAAGCGCAACAGGATGTGGTGCAGCAACTCCGCGCGATCCAGGCACCCGCCGGAACCGACCTGACGGTGGGCGGAGCAGCGGCCCTGGTCCTGGACGGCAACAACGCGATCGTGAGCTGGCTGCCGGTGATGCTCACCATCATGGTGGTGTCAACGCTGATCCTGCTGTTCCTGGCGTTCGGCTCCGTGGTGCTGCCGATCAAGGCTGTCGCGATGGCGGGACTGAGCATGGCGGCAACGTTCGGAGCTCTGACGTTCATCTTCCAGGAGGGTCACGGGGCGGGCCTGCTCGGCGTCACACCGGCACCGCTGGAGGCGACCTTCGTGGTTCTCATCCTCGCGGTCGTGTTCGGGCTGTCCACCGACTACGAGGTGTTTCTGATGTCCCGCATGGTGGAGGCCCGCACCGCCGGCGCCACCACCGAGGAAGCGGTGCTGATCGGCGCCCAGCGGACCGGACGCATCGTGACCGCGGCAGCGTTGATCCTGATCATCGTGACGGGTGCGTTCTCTATGTCCGGACTGTCCATCATGCGATTCCTGGGTGTCGGCATGATTCTGGCGTTGATCATCGACGCCACGATCATCCGCATGCTACTGGTCCCGTCGCTGGTCAAGCTCATGGGAGAGGCCAACTGGTGGGCACCGGCATGGATGAAGAAGGTGCACGAAAAAGTCGGCATCGGTCACTGATACCGCCGGTACTTACTCCGCGGTAAGGTCCGCGCATGAGTTCTTACGTGGTCACCGGTGGCACAGGATTCCTCGGCCGGGCCGTAGTGCGCCGACTGGTCGAACGCGACGCCGACGCTGTGGTCCACGTTCTCGTGCGACCGACCTCGGAACACCGCCTGAGCGGCGTCGCGGAGTCCTCCGGTCACCGCGTTCGCCCGCTGATCGGCGATCTCGAGCGACCCGGCCTCGGCATCGACGAGTCGGCACTGTCCGCTCTGACAGCGGTCGACCACGTGATCCACCTCGGCGCGATCTACGACCTGACCGCCGGCGAGGAACAGGAGTCGACCAACGTGCAGGGAACGGCCGCTGTCGCCGAACTCGCCCGGTCACTCGGCGCCACCCTGCACCACGTGTCGTCCATCGCGGTCGCGGGCGACTTCCGGGGCACGTTCACCGAGGACGACTTCGACCGCGGACAAGGCTTTCCGACGCCGTATCACCGCACGAAATTCGAAGCGGAGAAAGTCGTCCGGGAGACGCCGGGCCTGACATGGCGGGTCTATCGGCCGGCTGCAGTCGTCGGCGATTCGAGGACGGGCGAGATCGACAAGATCGACGGCCCGTACTACCTGTTCCGGCTGATCTCGCTGCTGGCCGAGCTACCGTCGCTGCTCCCGATGACGGTGCCGGCTCTGGGCGCGACGAACATCGTCCCCGTCGACTACGTCGCCGATGCGCTCGTCGCCCTGGTACACACACCGGGTCTCGACGGTCGCGCCTTCCACCTGGTCAACCCCCGCCCGCAGCCGATGCGCGAGGTCTACTCGGCTCTGGCCGACGCCGCCGGCGCTCCTCGTGCCGTCGGCAGCATCCCCGGTGCCGTCGTCACGCCGTTGTTGCGCTCGACCAACAAGCACGTTGCGGCCGCACGGGATTCGGTGTTCGAGAACTACGACATCCCCCCTGTCATGGCGGAGCATCTGACGTTGCCGACGCGGTTCGACTCCACCCGCACGCGGGAGGCTCTGAGCACGAACATGATCGAGGTTCCGCCACTACGGGACTACGCGCCCGCTCTCTGGTCGTACTGGCGCGCGCACCTCGATCCCTATCGCGCTCGTCGCGACGATCCCGCGGGACCACTGGTGGGGCGTCACGTCGTGATCACCGGCGGATCGTCGGGCATCGGCAAGGCGTCGGCATTCGCGGCGGCCCGCAAGGGCGCACGAGTCATCCTTATCGCCCGCGACGGCGACAAGCTGACGACGGTGGTGGACGAGATACGCGCCACGGGTGCGGAAGCGCACGGCTACGTCTGCGACATCACCGACGACGCGTCGGTGGCAGAGACGGTGCCCGCCATCCTGGCCGACCACGGCCACGTCGACATGCTGGTCAACAATGCCGGACGATCCATCCGGCGCTCGCTCACGCTCTCGACCGACCGGCTGCACGACTTCGAGCGCACCATGGCGGTCAACTACTTCGGCGCTCTGCGCCTGATCCTGGCGCTGCTCCCCCACATGAGGGAACGCAAGTTCGGCCACGTGGTCAACATCAGCAGTGCATCGGTGCAGAGCCACCCGCCGCGCTTCGCGGCGTACGTCGCGAGCAAGTCTGCGCTCGACGCGTTCACCTCCGTCGCCGCCTCCGAAACTCTCGCCGACGGTATCTCCTTCACCACCATCCACATGCCGCTGGTGGACACCCCGATGATCGCGCCGACGGGCAACAAGAACGTCAACAAGGTCGAGACACCCGAGAAGGCCGCGGCGATGGTCATGCGCGCCCTGATCGAGAAGCCGAAGCGCATCGACGTCCCCACCGGCACTGCCGCCGAATGGGGCAACCTGCTGATGCCACGCTCGAAGGACCGTGTCCTGGCGTCGTACTACAAGGCGTACCCGGACAGCGCAGCGGCGAAGGGCAGCACGGACACCAGTTCGTGGTCGTCCGGTCCACGGGCGCCGAAGAAGGCCGGACGCGAGTTCCGCCTTCCCCGCGCGATCCGTCGCGCCGGACGATGGGTACCCGGCGCGAGCTGGTGAATGTCACGTTCCGCCCCGTCGCCTCGTCCTTCCCTCTGATGGGTTCCATCAGGCGCCCTCATGACGGAAGGATGGGGCCATGCGAATTGCGGTTGCGGGCGGAACGGGTGCGGCGGGGCGACTGGTGGTCGATCGCCTACGGACACTGGGCCACACCCCGGTAGTCCTGGCACGGTCCGTCGGTATCGACCTCACTCGGCCGACCCCGGAACTCGACGACGCGCTGGCCGGTGTCGACGCGGTGATCGACGCCTCCAATGTCACGACGATGTCCGCAAGCAAGTCCGAAGCCTTCTTCGGCGCCGTCACCACGACACTGCTCCGCGCCGGGGAACGTGCTGGAATCGGCCACCACGTGGCGCTGTCGATCGTGGGATGTGATCGAGTCGACTACGGCTACTACGCTGGTAAGCGCCTGCAGGAGAAACTGGTTCGGGAGTCCGCGGTGCCGTGGACCATCCTGCGGGCCACCCAGTTCCACGAGTTCACCGATCAGGCTCTGGCGATGACTCCCGGCCCGATCGCGATGATCCCGACGATGCGGAGTCAGCCCGTCAGTGTCGCGGAGGTCGCCGCGCATATTGTCGACCTCGCAGTCGCGCAACCACTCTCGGCCGTCGTCGAATTCGCGGGACCCCAGCCGGAGTACCAACCCGATCTGGCCCGCCGGGTGCTCCGCGCACGAGGATCGCGGCGACTGGTCGTTCCTCTGCGACTTCCGGGTGCCGGTGGCCGCGGCATGGCGAACGGTGGCCTGCTCCCGGCACCGGGTGGGCCGCAGGGGGTGGAGACCTTCGAGCAATGGCTCGCTCGCGACGTCGCGCCTTCCCGGTGACCGTCACCGAGGAGTACGTCCGGATACGGCCCCGACTGGTCCGGATCGCCTACGCCGTCCTGGGTTCGCACGCCGACGCCGAGGATGTCGTCTCGGACTGCTGGCCGAAACTGATGGCCGCCGACGCGTCGTCACCGATTCTCGACGTCGAAGTTTGGGCGGTCGTCGCCGTGTCCAGAGCCGCCCTCGACGTGCTGCGCTCGGCACGTGTTCGGCGAGAAACATACGTCGGCCCGTGGCTGCCCGAACCGCTGGTCGACTCGGTCGACGCGACCTCCGACCGAGTCACTCTGGACGAGTCCGTGCGCTTCGCCCTCCTGGTCGTGCTGGAAGCGTTGTCGCCCGCGGAGCGCACGTCATGGGTCCTGCACGACCTGTTCGGGGTTCCGTTCGACGAGGTGGCCCGCATCGTGGGGAGGACGCCGACGTCTGTGCGGCAGTTGGCCTCCCGCGCACGACGTCACGTCGCAAACGGGACGTCCCGCTTCGACGTCCCCGCCGATCTGCATGCGGACGCGGTCCGTGCCTTCACGCGCGCCGCCGGCACCGGCGTCCTGGCCGACCTGCTGACGACGCTGGATCCCGATGTCGTCCTGATCAGCGACGGCGGCGGGGCCGTCTCGGCAGCACGTCGGCCGGTGACGGGCGCCGATCACGTGGCGCGCTTCCTCCTGGGTATCGCCGCGAAGGTCGGCGACTCCCTTCGGCTGCACCCGTGCCGAGTGAACGGACGCGACGGTCTCACGTTGACGGTCGGCGACGTCCTGGTCGGGGTGGTGTCCTTCGACGTGTCGGCGAGCGGTCGGGTGAACCGGATCGACATGATCCGCTCACCCGACAAGCTCGCCCTCGTCGACGCCGCCGTGTGGCGGGAGTGACGGTCAGTCGCCGACCGGAGCCAGCACCGTCAGTACAGGAGCGGCGACGACGATGGATCCCAGCTCGCTCTTGCCCTCCGGCGTCTGACGGAACGCCCGATAGGCGGCGTCGGCCTCGGCGCTCGCCCACTTCTCGACGATCACGATGTGGGCGGGATCCTTCACGTCAGCGGTGACCTCGACGCCGAGGCACCCCTCGAAGGCGCGCGTGGCGACGAGGGTCTCGTCGATGATCCGGAGGGATTCCTCCAGGCGAGCGGGGTCGAGACGCAGGTCGAGCAGTGCGGTGATGGCCACGATGTAGTCCTTCTCGGTCGGGAACGGTTCCGACCCAGTCGACCACGGGGGGCGTCAGCCCCAGTTGGCGGCATCGGTCAAGCAGAACGGATGGCCCGCCGGATCCCGGAGCACTCGCCACGTCTCCCCCGGCTGAGGGTCGACAAGGGCTGCACCCAGCTCGATCGCACGCGCCTCGGCGGCGGGAATGTCGTCGACCGCGACGTCGAAGTGGAACTGCTTGCTGCCGTTCTCGTTCGGCCACGCGGGCGGCTGATAGTGATCGACCTTGCCGAAGCCGAGTGCCGCTCCACCGTCCGGTCCGGCCAACATGGCGTAGTTCTCGCCGTCCCCCATCACCTGTGTCCAGCCGAGGAACGCGGACCAGAATTCCGCCACCGGTGCCACCTCGGCGCAGTCGAGCGTCATCATCGCGAGTCGTGTCGTCATGACCGCAATCGTCGTCCACCGTTCGTCGTCCGGATTGGACAAACGCGTCACCGCACCTGCCTATGCTTCGTGACGTGTCGGACGACCGCGATCTCTCGCTCGAGCGTGGAGAAGCGCGCGCTCGTGCCGGCATTCTCCACCCGTCACGCGCCGTCGAGCGCATCGACGTCGGCCGAGTGGGACCGTCGCCGGTGATCTCCGGATTCGTCGACTACATCTGGTCCGTGGTCTGGAACTGCCCGGAACCCCATGTGCAAGAGGTGGTTCCGCGGCCGGTCATCCACCTCACCGCGGAAGTGCACGACGGCCGTCCACGCCTGTTGGTCAACGGTGTCATGCGGAAACGCTTCGAACGACGCCTCACCGGGCAGGGGCGCACCGTCGCGGCGGCGTTCCGGCCCGGCGGATTCCGGCCCTTCCTCGGCAGCGGAGTCCGTGATCTCACCGACCGGATCGTTCCCGTGGGCGAGGTGACCGGTTTTCCTGCACGCGGAGTGGACGACGCCGAGGTGGCCGCTCGCCTCCTCGATCCCTCCGTCGACACCGCCACGGCCGCGCACATCCTCGATCGTTGGCTCGTCGAGCGGTGCCCACCGCCGGACCCCGTCGCATCCGAGATCGCTCGGCTGGTCGAGCTGGCCGAGGCGGATCCGTCGATCACGCGCGCCGACCATCTCGCCGCACTGTCCGGCGTCGGTCTGCGCACGCTGCAGCGTCAGTTCACCGAGTACGTCGGCGTCGGACCGAAATGGGTCGTGCAGCGGTTCCGCCTGCTCGACGTCGCCGCGGCGGCGCACGCGGGCGGACCGGTCGACTGGGCGGCGCTGGCTGCAGAGCTCGGGTACTCGGATCAGAGCCACCTGATCCGCGCGTTCACGGCGCTGGTGGGACGCCCGCCGGCGTCCTACGCCTCCTGCGTGTGAGCCTCACGCGCATCGTCGACCAGGCGGTGAATGCGGTGCGCCACTTCGTCGAGTTGATCGACTATGTCGCGACGCAGCTGATCGACGGCCTCCGGGTCGAGCGGTACCGTTGCTCGGCCCGGCTCGCCGAGTTCGATCAGTAGCTCGATGTTGGTACGCAACGCCGTCAACGGGGCGAGCAGTTCACGGCCCGCGTCGACGATGAGGTGGTTCTGCGCTTGCCGTGAGCGCGTCAGCGCGGCCAGCATGTCGTTGAAGCGATCGGCGAGATGCGCCAACTCGTCGTCTCCCGCGACGTCGACGGGGCTCAGATCTCCCGTTTCGGTGATGCGTCTGGTGGCGCGGGTCAGTCGACCCACCGGTCGTAGTCCCGTCATCGCGACGAGGTACCCCGCCATCCCGGCCACGATCACCAGCGCCCCACCGACCGTGACGAAGATGACGAGCAGACCCGACAGCACCCCCGACAGCGAGTCGTACGACTCGGCGACCAGCACGGTCGACCCACTGGGCGCCTTTTCGATGGCCACGGCGTAGCCGTTCAGATCCGTGACGATGCGGTCGGTCTCGCCCGAGACCACCGACGCGACGGGTGCCTCGAGCACCCCGTCCGAGGTGGCGAACGGTTCGAAGGTGCCGGTGGCGGAGTAGACGTCACCGGCGGCGCTGACCACACCGACGCGCAGAAAGCTCCGGCTGGCGCCCGTGCCGGCGGCGAACCCGAAGGCAGCGGGCGAGAGGCCCGAGGAGTCGCTCTCGATCAGCTTGTCGGCGTCACGACCGACGCGATCGGAGAGCTGGGTGCGCAACGCGTCCTCGGTGACCATGTAGATCACGACCGAACAGATCGCCACTGCCAGTGCCGCGACACTGACCGTCAGCAGGCGGATGCGGCTGCGCAGAGACAGTGCCGTTGCCGGACGGGGGGTGCGCATCCCTCGAAGATAACCGCACCGTCCACCCGGTGTCGGTCTGTCGGCGTCAGCGTCGGGACAACCGCCCCGCGACCGCCCGGAACCAGAACGGCACGAACTCGGTCGTCATGTAGATCAGCGGCCCGACCGTTCCGGTCCACTTGACGATGCTCAGCGCGCTGGACACCCTGGCAGTGGTGTCGGTGATGCGGTCGACGTCCTCGTGGATGTAGAGGTTGACGACGTTCTCGGTGATGTCCGCCGTCGCCGCGAGGGCCGGCGCGGCCACGAGTACGCGGCGCAGCAGCGGGGACACGGGCACCAGTTCCGCCAATCGCACTGCGCCCATGCGCAGCGCCTTGGCGTAGAGCACGGGGTGGTGGAAGTTGGCGTGGTACCCGTTGGTGAGCTCTCGCGCAGCCCGCGGGCTCATGTTCTCGACGACCGACCGGTACCGAGCGCCCGACGGGCACACCTGGAGCTGCGCGTAGGCGGCCCCGCCCTGCCCGGTCGTGCGGATGAGGCTGAGCTCGGACACTGCGTACATGGAGGCCCACGCCGCCAGTGCTGCGTCTCGCCGTGTCGGAGTGAACTTCTCGGGGCTCGTCATGGCGACGACCGTAGCGACGGCGGTGCCCCGCTCGGGGTGAAGTCGACAAGGTCTGGACCGCGTCACAGCGATCGACCGCCCGTGTCATTCCGCGGCGAGAAACGGCCCGACGGCGGCATCGAAGTCGTCCGCGCGATCGCGGTGCACACTGTGCCCGCTGTCCACGGCGACGACGCGGCTCCGCGCCAGCCGTGCGGTCATCGCGGCGAGCCGTGTCCGGTCCACCATCCCGGTCGGCCCTCCCACGACGAGCAGGACGTCGGCATCGATGTCTTGCAACGCTTCCCACCACCGCGCGTCGGGTGCACGGAACTGCGCCAACGCCGACGACGTCATCGAACGGTCGAACGCCAGGACAGCGCGCGGATGACGGATCGCACTGGTCGTGGCGTGCAGCAGTTCGCGGGCGGAGGGGAACTTGGTGGCGATCGACGGTGCAGCGTCGCCCGGCCGGATCGGCAGCGGTGCTTCCTCGACGACCAGCTTGCGCACGACGGCCGGTCTCCGCTGCGCCACCAGCGTCGCGGCATGGCCGCCGAGCGAATGCCCGACGATGTCGACGCGCGACAGGGACAGGTGGTCGATCAGCGCTTCGATGTCACGGCCGAACTCCTCGAAGAGGTAGCTCGGGGCGCGGCCACTGCGGCCGTGCCCGCGAAGATCCGGTACCACGACGCGTCGACCCCGACGAATCAGTGTGCGGGCGAACGTGTTCCACGTACCGCCGTCGCCGCCCATGCCGTGCACCAGGACGACGGGAACGCCCAGTACATCCTCGCCACCGGAATCCCGGTAGTGCAGCAGTACCCCGTCAACGTCCACCACACCGTCGGTCATGTTCATAGACCGTCCACGCTACTGGTCGTGAAGCATGGGCACCGAGGGACGCTCCTCGCGCCCGAGCAGGACCCCGCGTGTCACTGCCGACGATCCGAACTTCCGGTGCACGCCGTCCAGCGCGTTGTCCAGGGCCGTTCGGTCGATCGTCGGATGCTCGTCCTCGACGGGACCGAACGGCAGTTCCAGTTGGTGCGCCGCGCCGTCCTCCAGATTGGACACGGCAACGCCGACCAGAGTCAGACCCTGCATCGTGATGGTCGACATCGATGCTGCGAGCAGTGACCGAGCAGCGGTGAGAATGAGGTGGGTGTCCGCTGTCGCGCGTGTCAGAGTGGTCGAGCGCGTCGCGCGGGTGAAGTCGTCGAAGCGCAGACGCAGCGTCACGGTGCGTCCGGCTCGGTCTCCCTTACGCATCCGATAGGTGACGCGGTCGACCAGGGCGACCAGAGCCGCGTCGATGTCCGCCGGGTCCTTGTGCCGACGCCCCAGAGCATGCTGAGCTCCGACGGAACGTCGACTCCTCCCGGTGCTGACTCGGCGGGCGTCGATGCCGTGGGACAGTGCGTGCAGATGACTCCCTGCAGCCGTCCCCAGGACGGATGCCAGTGCGCCCGGATGGTGCGCGGCCAACTCTCCGATCGTGCGGATTCCCTGAGCGTGCAACTTGTCCGCGGTGACCCGGCCGACTCCCCACATCCGCTCCACGGGCAGTGGGTGCAAGAACTCGAGTTCGCGGTCGGGCGGGACCTCCAGCAGGCCGTCGGGCTTGGCGACGGCACTGGCGATCTTCGCCAGGAACTTGGTGCGCGCCACGCCTACCGTGATGGGCAGTCCGACGTCCTCGGCGACGGTGCGGCGCAGGTCGCGGGCGATGTCGGACGGGGATCCCGACAGCCGCGCGAGGCCGGTGACGTCGAGAAAGGCCTCGTCGATGGAGATGCCCTCGACGAGCGGGGTGACGTTCTCGAACACCGCGAAGACGTCCTTGCTCGCCTGCGAGTACGCGCCCATCCGGGGCGGCACCACCACGGCCTGTGGACACAGCGCACGGGCCTGACGTCCACCCATCGCGGTCTTGACCCCGTATGCCTTGGCCTCGTAGCTGGCGGCGAGGACCACTCCGCCGCCGACGATGACCGGCCGCCCGCGCAACGACGGGTCGTCGCGCTGCTCGACGGAGGAATAGAAGGAATCCAGGTCCGCATGCAGGATCGTGGCCTCGCCGACCCTCTCGCGTGCCCGTTCCGCCGTCATTCGTAGATCCCTTCCACGAACCAGCGTCCACCGTCGTGCAACACCAGGAGCGCCCGGGTGTCCTCGAGCAGCACCTGCGCCCGCGCAACCTGTCGAGCCGTCGACGTCGCACCCAGATCCCACCACCGCTCGTCCGCCGCCCACGGACCCGCCCACCCGTGCAGAGTCCAACTGCGAGAACCCCAGTCGACCCGCGTGGGCACACGGTCGAACATGCCGCGCTCGGTGACCTGCACCGCGATTCCCGACGCGTCGGACACCGTGATCTCCGGACGCGTCGGCATCAGTGCCGACGGTGACGGCGACGGAAGTCGGCCCGGCCACGGCGCGGTGGGGTCGGCGTCGGGAATCGGCTCGTCACCCCACGGAAGCATCGTCACGCGCTCCCCCGGCCCGCGACCACCACTGAGAACACCCACCTGCACGGCGTCGCCGCCCAGCAGGCCTTGAACGCGCACCAGAGCGCGTCGGGCGCGCTCGTCCTCGTCGCCGACACCGCCCCACAACCCCAACTGCAGCGCCCCCGCCGACACCACCTCCACCGGCTCGAGACGCAGCACCACGATGCCGGCGGTGGGCTTGTTCGCGGCGCGGCCGGTGAGCCACCCGTCCAGCTGCCACCGCACTCGATCCGCGGTGCCTTCCGGAGTCAGCGGCTCGGCACACCGCCACGTGCGCGAGAGGTGCTCGCCGTTGGCGGTGCTGGCCTGCACCAGCAACCGGGTACACGCCACCGCGGCTGCCGACAGAGTGACGTGCAGTTTCTCTGCCAGGGCGCGGCCGGCGAAGGCTGCGGCGTCGACACGATCGATCGGTGGATCGCAGAGGTACTCGACATCGAGGTCGGGCGGAAGCACGCGTGCCGACGGTGGACGTTCCGGCTCACCTCGCGCGCTGCGGTGAGCGAGGACTGCGTCGGTGCCGAAGCGCGAAGCGACGTCCACGGGCGACAGCGCGCCGAAGTCTCCGACGGTGCGCAGTCCGAGCCGGATCAGCAGATCCACCAGCTCGATCCGGTCCGGAGCGGCGAGAGACGGCTCGGCGGACAGCTCGGACACCGGGAGCGGCGCGAGGAACTGTGCACCGCTGCCCCGCGGAACGACGGCGCCGTGACGCGCCGCGATCACCGCGGTGCTCACCTCGTCGGCAATTCCCACCTGGCACTCGACGCCGACCGCGGCGACCGTGTCCACGAGCCTCTCCGCCGCGGCCTCCTCGGACCCGAAGTACCGCGCCGCACCGCGCGCCGACAGCAGCAGGAGCCCGGGACGCAGCACCTCGATGCCGGGCACCACCTCGTCCACCGCGGATGCGACCGGTTCGAACAGTCGAGCATCACGATCCGGATCGGCCCGTGCCACATACAGTTCCGGGCATCGGGCCTGCGATTCCCGTCGGCGCGCACCGCGGCGGACGCCCTCGGTCCGCGCCGTCGCCGAACAGGCGACGACCCGGTTCGCCGACACGACGGCCACCGGGGCCGACGCCGGAATGTCGGCTGCGGCCGCCGCTGCCACGGCGGGCCAGTCGGGGCACCACACCGCCAGGACTCGGCTGCGCCGAGCGGCAGCAGGGCTGGTCATGACGGCAGGGCTTCGAGAACAGGATCGGCCTTCGTTCCCCACTCGACGCCGGAACCCGTCGACGTCAGCGTCAACCGGCCACGGCGTGGACGCGACGCGCGGGCCTGGACCTCGACACCGAGATGTACCGCGCGCACCCGGCCGTGTCCCGTGCGGGCACCCGACCCGAGCCCGTCGTAGCCGTCGATCCGGGCCTCGAGCCGCAACTCGGCCCCGTCCCATCGACCGTCGGTGACGATCAGCGTCGCACCCTTGTTGCGGGCACGGGCGACCACGGCACGAGCCCGCGACGGCGGAACCGCGCTGCCACCCAGCCCGAGCACCACCAGGTCGATACCGTCGAGCAGGACGGCCGCGACCTCCACCGGATCGGGTCCGGGATCCGGAACCAGCGCCACGCGGTGCAGTTGCGCACCCATCTCCGACGCGGCCAGCAGACCCAGCCGAGGCAAGCCGATGACGGCGGCGTGTCGACCGGACCCGGTGACCGCGGCGAGGATGCCCAGCAGGAGCGACCCCGCTCCCGACACCGACACCACCGACCCGCGCGCCAGACCGCCCTCGGGGAGCAGCGCCGACAACGCTGCCGGCACCGGGAGCACGGGACGCACACGCCTCGGGGCAGGCTCGCGTTCAGGGGCAGCGGCCGTGGCGGTGAGGCTGACCGGCTGAGCGGGAGTCGGCTGCGCCGAAGCCGACGGCGGCGTCGAGTGGATACGACGTCGCAGCATCTCGATACGCTCGCTGCGGGACAGGCCCTCGAGACCTTCGAAATCAACGGAAACAGGCATACGCACTCCCAGGTCGGGACAATCGAGACCCCGGAGGAAGACCGAGAATTCGAACATACTTTCGAACGAACTCCAGTAAAGCCCCTGCCGGTTCACACGTCAAGACGCCTGGAAACCTGCAGGTGACAGCCCCGACCATCGCTTCGTCGACGTGTCCGATAACCTCGAACATCGTGACGGACCAAGAGCAGCCCAACGGAGCGGTGGCCGGCTCCCGGCGTGCGCGACCGGTCATCGGACCCGACTACCTTCTCGCCGGGCGTTACCGTCTGGACTCCAAGCTCGGTGGCGGCGGAATGGGTGCCGTCTGGCTGGCCGGGGACACTCTCCTGAGCCGCAAGGTGGCCGTCAAACAGGCCACCTCCACCGTCGACCTCTCGCCCGACGAGGCTCGCGAGATCCGTGAACGCGCCATGCGCGAAGGCCGCATGGCCGCCCAGCTGAACAACCCGCACGCGATCGCCATGCACGACGTCGCCCTCGACAGCGGTGAGCCGTGGCTGATCATGGAGTACCTGCCTGCCCGCAGCCTCGCGATGGCACTCAACATCGCCGAGACACTTCCCCCGGACGAGGTCATCCAGATCGGCGCGCAGATCGCCGATGCGCTGACCGCCGCACACGCAGCCGGCATCGTCCATCGCGACATCAAGCCCGGCAACATCCTCGTCGCCGACCGCGGCAGCGCGCTGGGCATGGTCAAGATCAGTGACTTCGGCATCTCCCGCGCCAAGACCGACACGCACGAGGAGAACAGCGCCGTCATCACCGGCACCCCCGCCTACTTCGCGCCGGAGGTAGCGCGAGGCGGTGACCCCACCGAGGCCAGCGACGTCTTCTCCCTCGGCGCCACGCTGTACACGGCGACGGAGGGACAGCCGCCCTTCGGCGTCGACGCGGACTCCATCGCCCTCCTGCACCGCGTCGCGGGCGGACGCATCATCCCGCCGCGCAAGAGCGGGACGATGACGGCGACTCTGTTGCACATGCTCGAACCCGACCCGGCTCGTCGGCCCACGATGGCCGAGGTGCGCACCCGCTTCGTCACCCTCGCCGTCGGCAAGAACGGCAGTGCCACCTCCGTGATCAACCAGCCGTTGCGCGCCGCCGACGGTCAGGTTCCGTTCTGGGCTCTGCGGGGCTCACGGGTTCCGGGCACCTCGCGTCGCGGCGAACGCATCCACGGCCGCACCATGACCGGACTTCCGGCTGCCGACACCGCCACACCGCTCGACCGCGTTCCGCGTCCCACCGCAGCGTCGCCCACCGATCCCGCCGCCCCGACTCCGCGCCCGACGTACTCGCCGCCCGCCTTCGAGACGAAGGCGCCGAAGAAGGTCACTCCGCCCGCCGGTCTGCCCCTCTACCTGGCGATCGGCGGCGTCGTCCTGCTCCTGCTGATCGTGCTTGTCCTCGTCCTGTAACCCCGGGACGCAGAGGTCAGGGCATGGTCGGGACGGTGACGGCGGCGATCAGCCCCCGATGATCCGACCCGGCGATGTCCACGACGTCGAGCGATCGCACACCCGCGTCGCGCACCACGACGTGGTCGATTCCGACGACGGGCGGGTACCACTTGTCCATCGGATAGGTCGGTAGAACACCGGCACCCACGGCGTCCGCGGCGTCGACCCACCCGTCGGACAACAGGTTCCGGAACCGCGAGTGCGCATGCGTGGAGTTGAAGTCGCCGCCGATCACGACGCTGCCAGGACGTGACGCCGCGGCCGACATCTCGTCGGCGACGAGGTCCAACTCCGACGCCCACACCGGCGTCGGAGTGGGATAGGGCGGGATCGGATGCACCGCGTAGGCGCGAAGAGGCTGCGCCGCACCCACATCGAGATCGACCGTGACGCCGGCGAGCAGGAAGCCCGGCAGTTCCCGACCGTTGGACACCGGGAATCTGCTGTAGATCGCGGCGCCGGCGCCGCCCGGATAGGGAGCCACGAACTTGTAGGGCAGCGCCTCGTCGAGACCCGCATCCTCGACGAGCGCCACCGACTCCGGCGTGATCTCCTCGATGGTGACGACGTCTATCTCACGCTCACGCACCGTCGACACCAGAGCGCCGGCGTCGGCACGACCCAGCATGACGTTGGCCTGCATGATCCTCACCTCGCCGCCCGTCTGGGCCGACGCGAGTCCCGCGGCGCCCGGCACGTACAGCGGCACCACCACGATCGACGCGACGGCCAGAACCACTGCCGACACGGCAGCCAGCAACCACCGTCGTGCGACGACGCAGACCACGGCCCCGACGACGGTCGCACACAGCAGGATCGGCGCGAACGACGCGGGCCCGACCACCAGGATCGACGGGATGTCCACCCATGACGCCACGACGGCAGCCAGTCCGACAGCGATCCCGCCGAGCCCGACGATCGTCGCAGCGAGAGTGCCGCGCGTCATTCGATGCGCCGACGGTGCGCCCACCGGGTCAGAGCATTCCTGTTGGACTGCTGTGTCTTCCGCAGGACATTGGACGCATGCGTCTCGACGGTCTTGATCGAGATGAAGAGGGTCTCGGCGATCTCCCGATAGGTGTAACCGCGGGCGAGCAGCCGGAGCACCTCGAGTTCCCGGGGTGTCAGCGAGTCGAGCTCCGGATCCAGTGGTGGCTCCGGCACCGACGAGCGTCCGGTGAAGGAGTCGAGCACGAAACCGGCCAGACGAGGCCCGAACACGGCGTCGCCGCCCGCCACGCGGCGCACGGCGTCGGCCAGGTCGGACCCCGAGATGGTCTTGGTGACGTAACCGCGCGCACCGGCACGGATGACTGCGATGACGTCCTCGGCGGCGTCGGAGACGCTGAGCGCCAAGCAGACCGGGCCTTCGGCGATCGACTGGAGCACCGCGACTCCTCCGCCGTCGGGCATGTGGACATCGAGCAACACCACGTCGGGCGTCGTGGCGTCGATGCCCCGGACGGCGTCGGCGACGCCGCCGGCTTCGCCGACCACCTCGATGTCCTTCTCCCGCGCGAGTTCTGCTCGCACACCCGAGCGGAACACCCCGTGATCATCGACCAGGAAAACTCGACAGCTCACGCGGAACGTTCCTCTCTGTCGTGACGCGTCGTCCCCGTGTCGCGAGGCACGCGGATGTGGATCTCGGACCCCTTACCGGGCGCGGACCTGATGTTCACCGCTCCCCCTCGACGTTCGATGCGTGCACGGACGCTCCGGGCGAGACCCTGCCTGTCGTCGGAGACGACGTCGGGATCGAACCCGCACCCACGATCGCGGACGAACACGTCCACCGCATCGCAACCGGCCTCGACGTAGAGGTCGATCGACATCACGCCGGAATGCTTGGCAGCGTTGACCAGTGCCTCGCGGGTGGCTCCCAGCAGTGCCGTCGAGACCTCGCGGGTGATGCCCGAGCGCTCGGACGGCTGGTCCAGTTCGACGTCGCCCACGGTCACCGGATCCACGGTCACACCGTAGTGGTCCTCGACCTCACCGGCGATCGTGGCCAGTGCCCGCACGAGCGATGCGTGGTCGGTCTCGCTGCCTCCGAACAGCCACTTGCGCAGTTCGCGCTCCTGACTCCTGGCCAGCCTCAGCACCTCGGCGGAGTCGGTGCTCTGCTTCTGGATCAGCGCCAGGGTCTGCAACACGGAGTCGTGCAGATGCGAGGCGATGTCCTCGCGCTCGTCGTTGCGGATACGCGCCGACCGTTCCTCACCGAGAGCCCGCCACAACCGCATCCACAGAGGCACCGTGAGCAGGATCGCGCCGACCAGAGTCACCACCACCGCGAGGAGCGACGAACGCAGCGCCTGGACGTCGACTCGCGCCACGACCACGACGCACAGTCCGATGACCACGAGGGTGACGCCGGAGACGATGCGCGCCCACCCCAGGACCGAGGTCCTGGCCGAGCGCGGCCGCGGCGAGCCCGCCGAATGCGCACCGGCGGAGTCGAACTCGCGCCACACCAGCGTCGCGCCGATGGCGACGACGACGACGGGTGCCACGATGGTCGACGAGTTGCCGCTCAGACCCGACCCCAGGGCGACGGCGCCGCCGATGCCCAGGACGAGAAGCCCGTACGCGCGTCGGCGCTCCGCGCGATCCGGTCTACGGACGTCGTCACCGGCGGACGTGAAGACCCACAGCAGACCGTAGGCGGCGATACCCGCACCGGCCGCGGCGCACAACACCGCGAACACGACGCGCACCCGGAAGACGTCGACCCCGAGGTGATCGGCGGTTCCGCCGGCGACACCGCCGACGATGCGTCCCGCGGCACGGCGCGTCAGAACAGGCGTCGGCAGAGGTGCCGACGGTGACGGCTCGAGTGCGGGCAGGGTGGACACGCGTCGATCCTGACACGAAAATGTGCCGCGCGGTATCAGGGTTCACCCCCATACGACCGTCTGCAGCCCTCACGAAATCAGGGTTCGCCCCGATGTGCCGGGACCCGCCCGGGACGCAGGATGGTCGTCATGACCACAGCCACCGCATCCGCCCAGCTGTCCGAACTCTGGCGCACTCGTCCCGTCCGTCTGTCCGATCAGGGCCCCGGAGCCGGAGTCGCTGCCGGCATCGGCCACCGCTACCGCGTGGACCCGGTCCTGGTGCGCGTCGCCTTCGTCGTGTCGACGCTGTTCGGCGGTTCGGGCATCGTGCTGTATCTCGCGGCGTGGCTGGTACTTCCGCGTCGCGGTGACACCGTGTCCCCGGCCGAGTCGCTGCTCGGACGCGGTCGGACGTCGGATTCGCACACCAGTGCCGTCGTCCTGACGGTCGCCCTCGTGATCGCCGCGGTCAGCGTCGGTCCGTTGGGGATGGGGTCCGGACTGGTGTCCACGCTGGCGATGCTCGGCGGCCTGTACTTCCTCTATCGCAGAACTCCCGATGCACCGTCACCCGTCGACCTGGCGGGACCGACCGCGGATCCCGCGCCCTGGACTGCCTTCTCGACGCTCCCCGACCGATACGAGTCGACGGCCGCACCGGTGTCGCTGTCCAAGGACGAGGGCACCGCTCCGGTCCATCCGAACTCACCGCCGGAGTGGGACCCGCTGGGAGTCGCGCCGTTCGCGTGGGACCTTCCCGAACCCGGCAAGCCGTTCGTCCCGGCAGTCCGACCGACGAACACCTCGCACCTGACCTCGACGGTGATCGGCCTGGCCATCATCGCCTCGGCCGTGACGGTGGCCGTCGGAGCGATCACCGGAAGCACCGTCGTGACGGCACCGAGGGTCGGAGCGGTGGCCTTGGCCGTCGTCGGGGCCGGACTACTGATCGGTGCGTTCACCCGACGCGGCTACGGACTGCTCGTCGTCGCGGCGCCCCTGGCCGGCTTCGTTCTCGTGTCGTCCCTCGTCGACATGTCGGACATCGACGTCTCGGGTATGAACTCACCGAACATGGGCAACGTGGACGTCAGACCCACGACGATGGCCGCCCTGCAGCCGACGTACGAATCCGGAGTGGGCAACTTCTCGCTCGACCTGACCGGCCTGACGCTCACCGAGGACCGTTCCGTCAGTGTCGACAAGGCCGTCGGCAACACCGAGATCATCGTCCCGCCGACGATGAACGTGATCGTCACCTGTGACAGCGCACTGGGCAACACCGACTGCATGGGCGACGGAACGAGTGTCGACGGCGGTACCGACGGGCCGGACGGACCGGTTCTCACGATCGACGCGAACACCGCGATGGGAAATCTGGAGGTGCACCGTGGATGACATGACGACCGACGACGCGACACAGGCCGATACGACCAGACGCCGACCGTCCCTGGTCTTGCTCCTCGCAGGGATCGCGGCCCTGCTGCTCGCCGTTCCGACCATCGTCGGATCGAACCCCACCGCCATCGTGTCCGGCCTCTTATCGGGCTGGACCGTGCTGGTGGTCGCCGTCGTCGTGGGGGTCGCGCTGGTCCTGGCGCCCGTCCGACGACGCGCCGGCCGTCGCTAGACCGACCGAGCCGCCGACACCGTCATTCCCATTCGATGGTGCCCGGCGGCTTGCTCGTGACATCGAGGACTACCCGATTGACCTCTCGGACCTCGTTGGTGACACGAGTGGAGATGCGCTCGAGAACGTCGTAGGGAAGTCGAGTCCAGTCCGCGGTCATCGCGTCCTCGCTCGAGACCGGACGCAGCACGATGGGGTGCCCGTAGGTGCGGCCGTCGCCCTGGACACCGACACTGCGCACATCGGCGAGCAACACCACGGGGCACTGCCAGATCTGCGAGTCCAGACCCGCCATCGTCAGCTCTTCCCGTGCGATGGCATCGGCGTGGCGCAAGGTCTCGAGGCGGTCCGGGGTGACGGATCCGATGATGCGGATGGCCAGACCCGGGCCCGGGAACGGTTGCCGGGCAACGATGTCCTCGGGCAGACCCAGCTCGCGGCCGACGGCGCGGACCTCGTCCTTGAACAGCAGACGAAGCGGTTCCACGAGCGAGAACTGCAGGTCCTCCGGCAACCCGCCGACGTTGTGATGGCTCTTGATGTTGGCCGTCCCGCTGCCGCCACCGGACTCGACCACGTCGGGATAGAGGGTGCCCTGGACGAGGAAGTCGATCGACTCCCCCTGTGCCGCGGTGTCACCGAGCTCCGTGGTCACCGCACCCTCGAACGCACGGATGAACTCCCGGCCGATGATTTTGCGCTTGGTCTCCGGGTCGGTGACTCCGTCGAGTTCCCGCAGGAACACGTCGACGGCGTCCACCGTGACCAGCCGCGCGCCCGTAGCGGCGACGAAGTCCTGCTGCACCTGCTCACGCTCGCCGGCGCGAAGCAGTCCGTGATCGACGAAGACGCAGGTCAGGCGATCTCCGATGGCGCGCTGGACGAGAGCGGCCGCGACAGCGGAGTCCACGCCGCCCGACAGCCCGCAGATGGCGCGACCGTTGCCGACCTGCTCTCGGACCTGGTCGACGAGCGCGTCGGCGATGTTCGCCGCGGTCCACGTCGGCGCGATGCCGGCGATCTCGTGCAGGAACCGTGAGAGCACCTGCTGTCCGTGCGGGGAGTGCAGCACCTCGGGGTGGTACTGGACGCCCGCCAGCCGTCGTGCTCGGTTCTCGAACGCGGCCACGGGAGCTCCGGCGCTGCTGGCCACCACCTCGAAGCCTTCCGGCGCCTCGGTGACGGCGTCACCGTGACTCATCCAGACAGGCTGGGTGGACGGCAGTCCGTCGTGCAGCGTTCCGCCGGACACGTCGAGGTCGGTGCGGCCGTACTCGCGTGTCCCGGTGTGGCTCACCGTTCCGCCGAGCGCCCCCGCCATGGCCTGGAAGCCGTAGCAGATGCCGAACACGGGAATTCCGAGCTCGAACAGCGCGGGATCGAGCTGGGGAGCACCCTCGGCGTAGACACTCGACGGTCCGCCGGACAGGACGATGGCAGCCGGCTTCCGGGCCGCGATCTCCTCGACGGTCATCGTGTGGGACACCACCTCCGAGAACACCCGAGCTTCACGGACGCGTCGAGCGATCAGTTGCGCGTACTGCGCACCGAAGTCGACGACGAGCACCGGATCGGTGTTCTCGAGGGTGGAATCCTGCGGCTGGGAGTCGGTCACGCGCACCACTCTAGTGAGCGCGCCCGACCTCACGCCGCGCCGGTGCTACCGACGGGAGCACCGGCGCGTGACGACGACACGGCAGGCGACGAGGGGGTCCGGATCTCGACGATCGGCAGCATCAACGCGCCCGGTGCGTGCACCGGGACGAACGGCTTGTGGGGAGCGATGGGCTCGATGCGCTCGTAGGGCTGCCCCTGCGCGGGACGCAGGTCCTTCTCCCCCTTGTTCGGCCAGAGCGATGCCGACCGCTCCGCCTGTGCGCTGATGGTCAGCGACGGGTTGACGCCCAGGTTGGCGGAGACCGACGATCCGTCGACGATGCTGAGCGTCGGGTAGTTGTGCACGCGGTGGTACGGGTCGATGACACCGTTCTCGATGTCTTCGGAGATGACGCATCCGCCGAGGAAGTGGGCGGTGAGAGGAATGTTGAAGACCTCTCCCCACGTACCGCCCGCGATGCCGTCGATCTTCTTCGCGATGCGGCGGGTGGCCTCGTTGCCCATCGGGATCCACGTCGGATTCGGCTCGCCGTGTCCCTGCTTGCTGCTGACGTGACGACGCCCGAACAGACCACGCTTGGTGAAGGTGGTGATGGAGTTGTCGAGGTTCTGCATCACCAGCGCGATGATGGTGCGCTCGCTCCAGTGCCGCGTGTTCATCATGCGCAGGAACCGAAGAGGGTTCTTGACGACTTCGCCCAGGAACTTCAGCCAGCGCGGGGTGCGACCGCCGCCGTCGGTCATGAGCGTCTGCAGCAGACCCATGGCGTTGGAGCCCTTGCCGTAGCGGCAGGGCTCGATGTGGGTGTCCTCGCTGGGGTGGAACGACGAGGTGATCGCGACGCCGCGGGTGAGGTCGATCGACGGGTCGTACGTCAGCTTCCCGGCGCCCACGATGGACTCGGAGTTGGTCCTGGTGAGACGGCCCACGGTGGGTGAGAGCCCGGGGAGCGAGCCGTTGTCACGGAACTTGTGCATCAACTGCTGGGTGCCCCAGGTACCGGCGGCGAGCACGACGTGGCCGGCCGTGTACGTCCTGCGGTCCTTCTTGACGTACGCGCCGGTGCGCTGCGTGGCGACGACCCAGGATCCGTCGGGGCGCGGCGTCAGGTCGGTCACCGTGGTCATCGGAACGATGTCGGCGCCGGCACGCTCGGCGAGCCCGAGATAGTTCTTCAGCAGGGTGTTCTTCGCGTTGTGTCGACACCCCGTCATGCACTCGCCGCACTCGATGCAGCCGGCTCGGTCCGGGCCCACCCCTCCGAAATAAGGGTCCGGAACGGTCTTGCCCGGCTCGTCGCCGAAGAAGACACCGACAGGCGTCTGGATGAAGGTGTGTCCGACGCCCATGTCCTCGGCGACGGACTTCATGACGTCGTCCGCGGGCGTCATGTGCGGGTTCTGCACGACACCGAGCATCTTCTGCGCCTGCTCGTAGAACGGCGTCAGTTCCGAGTGCCAGTCGGTGATGTGGGACCACTGCTGGTCCTGGAAGAACGACCGCGGCGGCTGGTACAGCGTGTTCGCGTAGTTGAGCGATCCCCCGCCCACCCCGGCACCGGCGAGGATGAGGCAGTCGCGCAGCAGATGGACGCGCTGGATGCCGAAGCATCCCAGCTTCGGAGCCCACAGGAACTTCTTCAGATCCCAGCTGGTGGCCGCGAAGTCGGCGTCCTCGAACCGCCTACCGGCTTCGAGAACACCGACCTTGTAGCCCTTCTCGACGAGGCGCAACGCCGTGACACTGCCGCCGAAGCCGGATCCGACGACCAGTACGTCGTAATCCCTGTTGTCGCCCATCGAGACCTCCTGGTTCACCCGAAACGTGATCGATACCACGATAGCGTACGTGTAAACCGCGGTGACAGGAACCGGATACAGCCCTGTCCGTGAGCTCAGCCCCTGATATTCAGGCCGACCTTCTGGAACTCCTTGAGGTCCGAGTAACCGGACTTCGCCATCGAACGGCGCAGGCCACCGACCAGATCGAGCGACCCGAACGGATCGTTCGACGGGCCCGAGAGAACGCGATCGAGCGACGGACGGTCGCCGAACGACACCGGAAGGAAGGCACCGCGCGGCATGGACGGGTGCGCGGCAGCGGACGGCCAGTACCACCCGCGGCCGGGAGCCTCGGCGGCCAGGGCGAGCGGAGCACCGAGCACCGCGGCGTCGGCGCCGCACGCGATGGCCTTGGCCAGATTTCCCGACGTCGTGATGCCGCCGTCGGCCAGGACGTGGACGTACCGGCCGCCGGTCTCGTCGAGATAGTCGCGGCGCGCGGCCGCGGCGTCGGCGATCGCCGTCGCCATCGGCACACCGATACCGAGAACCTCGCCCGTCGTGGTCGCGCCCTCGGTGGAGCCGTACCCGACGATGACACCCGCAGCGCCGGTGCGCATCAGGTGCAGTGCCGTGCGGTGGTCGCTGACTCCGCCGGCGACGACGGGAATGTCGAGTTCGGAGATGAACGTCTTCATGTTCAGCGGTTCTTCGCTGGGATGACCCACGTGCTCGGCGGAGATGATCGTGCCCTGCACGACCAGCAGGTCGACTCCCGCCGCCACCAGCGCGGGAGTCAGCGAGCGAGCGTTCTGCGGACTGACGCGCACGGCGACCGTCACTCCTGCGTCCCGCACCTGCGCGACCGCGGCGGCCAGCAGATCAGGCTGCAGCGGTGCGGCGTGCAACTTCTGCAGCAGTTCCACCGGTGCGTCCGCGTCGACGTCCGACTGGGCGATGTCGACCAGCTGGTCGATCACCGAGTCGACGTCGGCGTGCCGACTCCACAGGCCTTCACCGTTGATGACGCCGAGACCACCGCGCTTACCCAGCTCGATGGCGAAGGACGGGGAGACCAGAGCATCGGTCGGGTGCGCGACGATCGGGATGTCGAACCGGTAGGCGTCGAGCTGCCACGCGGTGGACACCTCCTTCGACGACCGGGTACGACGCGAGGGGACGATGTCCACGTCCTCGAGCTCGTAGGTCCGACGAGCCGTGCGGCCCATGCCAATTTCCACCAGGTCGCGCACGCGCGTCCTTTCTGTAAGCCCCGCCGGCGCAGTGCCGGGGGCGGTCGACTCCGGTCGGAGTCGGGTCAGCGGGCAGTGTAGTTCGGTGCCTCGACGGTCATCGTGATGTCGTGCGGGTGACTTTCCTTCAGCCCGGCAGACGTGATCTGCACGAACTGCGCCTCCTGCAACTCCTCGACCGAGTTGGATCCGGTGTAGCCCATCGCCGCGCGCAGACCGCCGGTGAGCTGGTGGATGACCTGCGACAGCGGTCCGCGGAAGGGAACTCGCCCTTCGATGCCCTCGGGCACCAGCTTGTCCTCGGCGAGCACGTCGTCCTGGAAGTAACGGTCCTTCGAGAAGGACTTGGTCGCGCCGCGGCCCTGCATGGCGCCCAACGAACCCATGCCGCGGTAGCTCTTGAACTGCTTCCCACCGACCAGGATCAGCTCACCGGGCGACTCCGCCGTACCGGCGAGCAGAGACCCCAGCATCGCCGTCGATGCTCCGGCTGCGAGAGCTTTGGCGATGTCGCCCGAGAACTGGAGACCGCCGTCGGCGATGACGGGCACACCCGCCGCCTTGCAGACGGCGACCGCTTCGAGGATCGCGGTGATCTGCGGGGCGCCGACACCGGCGACGACGCGCGTGGTGCAGATCGACCCGGGACCGACACCGACCTTGACCGCGTCCGCGCCGGCCTCGACCAGCGCACGGGCGCCGGATCGCGTCGCGATGTTGCCGCCGACGACCTGCACGCGGTCGCCCACCTCGGCCTTGATCTTGCTGACCATCTCGAGCACCTGCGAGTTGTGGCCGTGCGCGGTGTCGACGACGAGGACGTCGCACCCCGCGTCGGTCAGAGCCATCGCGCGTGCCCACGAGTCGTCGCCGACGCCGACCGCGGCACCGACCAGCAACCGGCCGTCCCGGTCCTTGGTCGCGAACGGGTGCTGCTCGGTCTTGACGAAGTCCTTGACCGTGATCAAGCCGGTCAGACGACCGTGGCCGTCGACGATGGGCAGTTTCTCGATCTTGTGGCGACGGAGCAGTCCCAGCGCCGCGTCGGCGGTGACACCTTCCTGCGCGGTGACCAGCGGAGCCTTCGTCATGACCTCGACGACGCTGCGGTTCTGATCGACCTCGAACCGCATGTCGCGGTTGGTGATGATGCCGACCAGTTCGCCGCGCTCGTCGGTCACGGGCAGACCCGAGATGCGGAACTTGGCGCACAGCGCGTCGACCTCGGCGAGGGTGTCGGTCGGCTTGCACGTCACGGGATCGGTGACCATGCCGGCCTCGGACCGCTTGACCACCTCGACCTGTGCTGCCTGATCCGTCGCGGACAGGTTGCGGTGCAGCACACCCATGCCGCCCGCGCGCGCCATGGCGATGGCCATGCGGGCTTCGGTGACCGTGTCCATCGCGCTGGACACCAGCGGGACCCGCAGACGGATCTCTCGCGTGAGCTGGCTCGACGTGTCGACCTTGCTGGGGATCAGATCCGACGCCGCGGGAATCAGCAGGACGTCGTCGAAGGTGAGGCCCAGCATGGCGACCTTGTTCGGATCGTCGCCGCCCGTCCGCACACGTGCGGACGCGTCTGCGGCGGTAGTCACGGGCCTGTCTGGGGTACTCATACGGAAGGGCCCTCCTGAGCTGGTCTGTCGGTGCGCACGGTGATACCGGGGACCCGGGGAGAATCCCTCACGCGCTCGCGGTACATCGTATCCGGCGCCGGGTGTCGTCCTGTACGCGCGCGACACTCTCCTGCACACCGGGCGACACACCGAGCCGGTGGGCACCGTACCGCTGGCGCAGACCCGCCCTTGCTGCGTACCGTGGAGTCGTGCGCGATCAACTGCCTCCAGGTCTGCCGCCGGATCCCTTCGCCGGCGATCCTGCCGACCCTTCGGCCGCCCTCGACGCCATCGAGCCCGGTCAGCCCCTCGACCCGCAGGAACGTCTGGCCGTCGAGGAGGATCTGGCCGACCTCGCCGTCTACGAAGCGCTCCTGGCGCACCGCGGAGTCCGTGGACTCGTCGTGTGCTGCGAGGACTGCCAGCAGGACCACTACCACGACTGGGACATGCTGCGAGCGAACCTGCTCCAGCTGCTCGTGGACGGCACCGTCCGACCGCACGAGCCTGCCTACGACCCCATTCCCGACGCCTACGTCACGTGGGACTACTGCCGCGGCTACGCCGACGCGTCGATGAACGATGCGCTGCACGGGGACGGGTACGACACCTAGACGCCCGTCTCACACAGACACGAAGAACGCCCGCAGACACTGTCTGCGGGCGTTCTTCGTGGTGCGGATGCCTCAGTTGGGGGTGACGACAGTGCTGGGAGTGACCGGTGTCGTGGTCTCCGGAGCGGGCGCGGGCGCGGGCGCCCGGAGGATCTCCGGTGGGATGGTCACGTCGGTGGTCGGCTGCGGCAGGAACGGCAGGTCCGTCGGCAGCGGGAACGGCAACTGGATATCCGTGGGCAGCGTCGGGATCTCGGTCGGGAGCGGCAACTGCGGAAGCGGGATGCTCGTGTCGGTAGGAATCTGCGGAACGATGTCCTCCGGGATGGTGGGCATCGGCGGAACGGTCGTCGTGGGAGCGGCCGGCGGCGGCACCGAGGCGGGAGCGGTCAGCTTGGACAGCTCGGCGGACAGACGAGTCCACCAGTCCTGCAGCTGCGCACGCTCGTCCTCGTCGCGGATGCCACCGGTGCGCTGCGCGGCCTCGGCGAGACGAGTCTTCGCCGACTCCGCGTCGCCGCGGGCAAGCGCCTCCTCGACATCGTGGAGAGCCGTCGTCGTGTCGACCTGCGCGACAGTCGAATCCGCCTGCTGGGTGAAGACGACTTCCTTCACCTTCCAGAGCGGATCTCCGGGCATCGCGCTGTAGGAGAACGCGGTGACTCCGCCTGCGAGGAATGCGACCGCAGCGGCGGCACCCACGAGCGGGCGCAGGTGACGCATCTTGCTGCGCGTGCGCTGACGGTACAGTGCGTCCTCGGCGAGAGCGAGATCGATCGCGGCGGAGACCTGATCGAGATCGGGCCGTTCCGGCAACGGTTCGGCGAGGATGTCGGACCGCCACTCGGCGAGCAGGCCGGCCAGCCGGTACTCGTCGGCGTCGGCCGTCGCGATCGGGCCGTCGCCGGCGATCGCGTCGATGAGAGCGTCGTCGCGGCGCACGGCCATGATATCGATAGGGCCGGACGACTCGGCGTCGTCTGCGGCGAAGGGGTCGGCGCCACCCGCGCCGAAGGCGTCGGGGCGGCCGGAGCCTCCGCGTGCGGAGCCGCCGAACTGTGCGCTGTCGCGCCACGAGTCCCTAGCCATACTTGTCACCTGCTCCCAGTACTTCGGTTTTCAGCTTCGCTATTGCCCGGTGCTGCGCCACACGAACGGCGCCTGCGGTACTACCCACGGCGGCGGCCGTTTCCTCTGCCGACAATCCGACGACCAGGCGGAGCACCAGGATCTCGCGGTGCTTGTCCGACAGCGTCGACAGCAGTTCGTTCATGCGGCGTCCTGCCTCCGAATCCAGCGCCCGTTGCTCGGGGCCGTCCTCGATGGACATGACATCCGGTACATCGGCCATGGGTTCGGATTTGTTACGCGAAGTACTGCGATGGGCGTCGGCAACTTTGTGCGAGGCGATTCCGTAGACGAAGGCCATGAAGGGGCGGCCCTGATCCTCGTAGCGAGGAAGCGCCGTCATGACGGCGAGACAGACCTCCTGGGCGACGTCGTCGGCCGAGAGTTGACCCCTCTCACCAGCACCGACGCGCGCCCGGCAGTACCGGACGACGACCGGCCTGATGCTTTCGAGAACGACGGAGAGAGCCCCTCGGTCACCGCGCGCTGCTGCCGCGACGGCCGAGTCCAGCCCCTCACCCGTGACAATCATTGTCAGTGTGTTCTCCACCTCACGTCGGGCGCGCCCCGAAAGGGGCGCGCTTCCCCCCCGGTCC
>NZ_JXQS01000079.1:0-235 GCF_000834565.1 Rhodococcus sp. MEB064 | reverse complement strand
ACTACCGTTGAAAAGTTAGCGGATGACCTGTGGATCGGAGTGAAAGGCTAATCAAGCTCGGAGATAGCTGGTTCTCCTCGAAAGCTATTTAGGTAGCGCCTCATGTATCACTGTAGGGGGTAGAGCACTGTTTCGGCTAGGGGGTCATCCCGACTTACCAAACCGATGCAAACTCCGAATACCTACAAGTGCCGAGCATGGGAGACACACGGCGGGTGCTAACGTCCGTCGTGAA
>NZ_JXQS01000078.1:0-498 GCF_000834565.1 Rhodococcus sp. MEB064 | reverse complement strand
TGTGCGATCTGGAGCCGTACTGGGAGGCGATCCGGAAGGTGTACGCCCCGTTCGAGTCCGGGCTCCCCGCCCCGACGGGCCGTGTCTACACGCACGAGATCCCGGGTGGGCAGCTGTCGAATCTGCGCCAGCAGGCCATCGCGTTGGGTCTGGGGGACCGGTTCGAGGATGTGGAGAAGGCGTACGCGGATGCGGACCGGTTGCTGGGCCGGTTGATCAAGGTGACGCCGTCGTCGAAGGTCGTGGGCGATCTGGCGTTGCACCTGGTGGGGGCGGGGGTGTCGATGGAGGACTTCGCGGCGGATCCGGGGAAGTTCGACATTCCCGATTCGGTGATCGGGTTCCTGCGCGGCGATCTGGGCACCCCGGCCGGTGGGTGGCCGGAACCGTTCCGCACCACCGCGTTGGCGGGGCGCGGCGCCGGGCGTGGGGAGGCGACGTTGACGACGCAGGACGAGGTGCTGCTCTCCGGCACCAGTGCGGAGCGGCGTGATCGGC
>NZ_JXQS01000077.1:0-18739 GCF_000834565.1 Rhodococcus sp. MEB064 | reverse complement strand
GTGGTGGTGGAGTCGGCGATGGTGGTGGTGTCGGTGACGACGTGCACGATGACGGAGGTGAGCAGGCCGTCCTCGCCGGTCCATCCGGGCGCGGAGCAGTCCGGGTCGTCGCACTGGCATTCGTACGCTGTGCGGGTGGCGAGGGCGAAGAGGGCGTCGCTGGAACGGGCGCCTGTGCTGCGAGGATCCTTGCGGCAGACGCGTCCGGCCAACTCCTGCACAGCGGCGGCGAGGACGACGGCTTTTTCGGCTGTCATGGTTGCGCCCAGGTAGGCCATGCCGTCGGGTCCTGCGTCGATCCAGAAGCTGCGGTTCTTCTCGGCGAGGACACGGCGTTCCCTGACGGCGTCGGGATCGTGGCGGTAGACGATGCGGTCGATCATGTCCCGCATCCGTGTGTCCGACCACGAGCCGCGGCGTTGTAGGGCCGCGGCGATCTCGGTGTCGACCTCCCGCGCGTACGTGGTGCCGTCGACGAGGTCGGTTCGGCCGATGATGGTGTGGATGTGTTTGGGGGCGATGAGGCCGTCGCGAAGGCACTCGGCCACACGGGGAAGCCGGTCGCGGAGTGCGACGGCGCGGGTCACGATGCCTTCTCCGGCGCCCTGGCTGATCGACAGGACGGCCGAGATGCGGGCGGCGCAGTGCGTCGTCGCGTCCATCAGGCGGTGATCGGACATCTCGTGAGGGAGGACGAGTCGAGTGTGCAGTTCCGCTGCGGCCCGGTATCGGGTCCATTCGAGATAGGACAGTCCGGCCGCGGCGTAGGACATCGTGGACAGGAGGGTGTTCACGGGTGCGTCGAGGAGTGTTCCGGGTAGGCCCATGGCCTCCGGATCCCGCGTCGCCCACCCCTGTTCGAACATGTGTGCGAAGGTAACAGCGCCCTCCGACGTGTTCCCATGACTCCCGCGGGGCAGTGGCGTACGTGTTCCCGGCGCTGTGAATGTCGGCGGGTTCCCGCGCATGTGTCGGCACGCTCGTAGGGGGATGGCCGGGTAGGCGGGGGCCTGCGGCGCAATCGGACAGGGCACACTGGGAGTGTGGTCCGCCGTCACAGCCCGCATCGGGTAGCCGTGTTGTCGCTGCACACGTCTCCGCTGGCACAGCCAGGGACGGGGGACGCGGGCGGCATGAACGTCTATGTCCTGCAGACTGCGGTGCAGATGGCCGCTCGCGGGGTCGAGGTCGAGATCTTCACCCGGGCGACGTCGTCACGCGACGAACCGGTGATCGAGGCGGCGCCCGGGGTCCTGGTGCGCAACATCGCGGCCGGCCCGTTCGAGGGCCTGGACAAGCAGGATCTCCCTACGCAGCTGTGTGCGTTCGCGGCCGGTGTCCTCCGTGAGGAAGCGCGGCACGATCCCGGCTACTACGACATGATCCATTCGCACTACTGGCTGTCAGGCCAGGTCGGCTGGCTCGCTCGCGACCGGTGGAAGGTGCCGCTGGTCCACACCGCGCACACGCTGGCCGCGGTGAAGAACCTGTCCGTCGCCGCCGGAGACAAGCCGGAGCCCGCTGCCCGACGCATCGGTGAGAAGCAGGTGGTGGAGGAAGCGGACCGCCTCACTGCGAACACGGACGACGAAGCGCGCGCGTTGGTGGACCTGTACGACGCGGCCGAGGACAAGATCGACATCGTCGCCCCGGGTGCGGATCTCGCGATGTTCCGTCCCGGCGACAAGGCCGCTGCCCGTCGCGAACTGGGACTGGACACGGACGAGTCGGTGGTGACGTTCGTCGGCCGTATCCAACCGTTGAAGGCGCCCGACGTCCTGATCGCCGCTGTCGCCGAGATGGTTCGCCGCGATCCGCACACGCGGGTACGGGTGCTCATCGTCGGCGGCCCGTCGGGAACCGGTCTCGAGCGTCCCGATTCGTTGATCGACCTGACGCGGTCCCTGGGCATCGAGAACCGTGTCACCTTCCTTCCGCCGCAGCCGCCGGAGCGGTTGGCGCAGGTGTACCGCGCCTCCGATCTGGTTGCGGTGCCCAGTTATTCGGAGTCGTTCGGTCTGGTCGCGATCGAGGCTCAGGCGTGCGGAACCCCGGTGGTCGCCGCCGATGTCGGGGGACTCGGCGTGGCGGTGCGATCGGGGGTGACCGGACTGCTCGTCCAGGGTCACGACCCCGCCGACTGGGCCACGGCGGTCCAGTCGTTGCTCGGTGACGACAGTCTGCGAGCGCTGATGGCGTCGAATGCTTCGCAGCATGCGGAGAATTTCTCGTGGGAGCACACCGCGGAGGCACTGCTGGACACCTACGCCCGTGCGGCGTGGAGGTTCGGACGTGGACCGACCGGGCAACGTCCTACGGGCGAGTTCTCGCCGCGCAGGCCGAGGGGTCTGTGGCGACTACGACGAACAGGATCGGTGGGAGCGCTGTGAGCAGCACTGCGGAGTTGATCGACTCGGTTCTCAGGGATCGGGAACTGGACTACACGCGACCGTCGGACGCGCAGTTCGTCGTCGACCTTCCGGGCGAGAAGAAGCTGAAGACGTCGACACTGCTGACCGTCGGCAATCACGGACTGAAGATCGAGGCCTTCGTCTGCCGCAAGCCGGACGAGAACTTCGAGGGTGTCTACCGATACCTGCTGCGCCGCAACCGTCGTCTGTACGGCGTCCACTACACGATCGACAAGATCGGTGACATCTACCTCGTCGGCAAGATGTCGACGCACGCGGTGACGGGCGACGAGATCGACCGAGTGCTCGGCCAGGTGCTCGAGGCTGCGGACGGCGACTTCAACGTCCTTCTCGAACTGGGATTCGCCGAGTCGATCAAGCGCGAGTGGGCGTGGCGGGTGTCGCGCGGGGAATCGCTGAAGAACCTGGAAGCGTTCGAGCACCTGGTCAACGGCCGCCCGGACAACGGTCCTGCCTCATGGGTACAGGTCGACGAGTCGGCCGAGTAGCGCCTCTGAATCGGACACCCGGCAGGTACTGTCATGCTTGTGACGACTGTCACCCACGGCGTCGTGCTGGTTGGTGTGACAACTCGACACAGTAACGTCGTGCCAGCAGTCCCCTGTCTCGCGCTGTCCAGAGGAGTTCCATGAGTTTCCGCAGCCCGTATCCCGATGTCGAGATCCCGGAGAAGTCCGTCTACGACTTCCTCTTCGGCGACCTGTCCGAGGACGATCTCGCTCGTCCCGCTCTGGTGGACGGCCCCAGCGGTGCGGTCACCGACTACCGCACGCTCGTCGCCCAGATCGGCGGCGTCGCCGGCGCACTCGCATCGCGTGGCGTGAAGGTCGGCGACGTCGTCGCCCTGCACTCGCCCAACGTCCCGGCCTTCGCGTCGGTGTTCCACGGCATCCTGCGCGCGGGCGCCATCGCGACGACCATCAACGCGCTCTACAACGCCGACGACATCGCCAAGCAGCTCACCGACTCGTCGGCCACGATGATCTTCACGGTGTCGGCGCTGCTCCCGCAGGCCAAGGCCGCCGCGGAGAAGGTCGGCCTCGCCGACGACAAGGTGATCGTGCTCGACGGAGCCGACGGTCACCAGTCGCTGAAGGATCTGCTCACCGAAGGCGCGTCGGCCCCCGAGGTCAGCTTCGATCCCTCTACGCACCTCGCCGTGCTGCCGTACTCGTCGGGAACGACGGGGCGTCCCAAGGGCGTCATGCTGACGCACCGCAACCTCGTCGCCAACGTGTCGCAGATCGAGCCGCGCATGGGCGCGAACCGGGACGACGTCCTACTCGCCGTGCTGCCGTTCTTCCACATCTACGGCATGACCGTGCTGCTCAACCTCGGCCTCAAGGTGCGCGCGTCGCTGGTCACGATGCCGCGCTTCGACCTCGAGCAGTTCCTGAGCCTCACCACCGAGAAGAAGATCACCTACCTCTTCATCGCGCCGCCCGTCGCCGTCGCGCTGGCCAAGCACCCGATGGTGGACCAGTACGACATCTCCAGCGTGCGGATGGTCTTCTCCGGTGCGGCCGCGCTCGACGAGAACCTGGGCAACGCCGTCGCGAAGCGACTGCACACCAAGGTGCGTCAGGGCTACGGCATGAGCGAGCTCAGCCCGGTCTCGCACGCCATCCCGTTCGACGGGGACGACATGCCGCTGAGCAGCTGCGGCACCGCCGTCGCCAACTCGGAGAACAAGCTCGTCGACCCGGCCACCGGCGAGGAAGTTGCCTACCCCGAAGCCGGCTCCGACGCGGTCAGCGAGCCCGGTGAGCTGTGGATCAAGGGCCCGAACGTCATGGTGGGCTACTTGAACAACGACGCCGCGACGGCCGAGACCCTCGACGCGGACGGCTACCTGCACACCGGTGACATCGCGGTCGTCGACGGCCACGGCTGCGTCAGCATCGTCGATCGGCTCAAGGAGCTGATCAAGTACAAGGGCTACCAGGTGCCGCCGGCCGAACTCGAGTCGCTGCTCCTCACCCACCCGCAGATCGCCGACGCTGCCGTCATCGGCGTGCTCGACGACGAGGGCGAAGAGGTGCCGAAGGCGTTCGTCGTGCTGCAGCAGGGCGCCGAGCTCACCGCCGACGAGGTCATGGCGTTCGTGTCCGAGAAGGTCTCGCCGCACAAGAAGGTGCGCAAGGTGCAGTTCATCGACACGGTCCCGAAGTCCGCGTCGGGCAAGATCCTGCGCAAGGACCTGCGGTCCGCGGAGCCTGCCGCGAGCTGACACTCCCTGCCCCACCCGAACACCCTCTTCAGCGTGCTGGAGAGGGTGTTCGCGTCATCGTGGGGGTGTGGGGTCGCTCGGGGTGGTACTCATGAGCCATGGACACGATCACCGTCGACACACCCCAGGGCCAGGTACGCGGACGTACCGAGAACGGCGTCGCCACGTTCCTCGGAGTTCCCTACGCAGAGGCGCCGTTCGGCGCCAACCGATTCCAGGCACCCACCGCCCCGCCGCGCTGGTCCTGCACCCGCGACGCGCTGGAGTTCGGCGCCACCGTTCCGAAGGTGGGCTACCGACCGCCCACCAGTGAGATCCTCAGCGAGCCCGTCGTGGCCGGCGAGGACTGCCTGAACGTGAACGTCTACAGCCCCGACGTCACGGGCTCCGCGCCCGTGTTCGTCTGGATCCACGGCGGCGCCTTCGTCAACGGCAGCAACGCCGTCCCCGCCTACGACGGAACGGCATTCGCGCGGGACGGTGTCGTCGCCGTCGTGATCAATTACCGACTCGGTGTCGACGGCTTCGCCCGTATCGACGGAGCGCCCGCCAACCGCGGTCTGCTCGACCAGGTCGCCGCACTGCAGTGGGTGCGCGACCACATCGCGTCCTACGGCGGCGATCCGCACCGGGTGACGATCACCGGAGAGTCGGCCGGCGCGATGAGCATCGGCACCCTGCTGTCGATGCCTCTGGCCGAGGGGCTGTTCCATCGGGCGATCCTGCAGAGCGGCGCCGGACACCACGTCATCGGAGCCGAGACCGCGTCGACCATCTCCGCCGCACTGGCGACGTCGCTGGGGGTCGAGTCGACTGTCGAGGGTCTCGCGTCCGTGCCTGTCGACGCGCTCGTCGATGCGCAGCGCACGCTGTCGGATCGCATCGCTGCCGAGGCCTCGAGCGGTGCGTGGGGTGAGGTAGCGCTGAACATGATGGCGTTCGAGCCGTACATCGACGGGGAAGTCGTACCCGCGCTTCCCTATTCGCGTATCGAGGCCGGCGCCGGCGCCGACGTGGAGCTCATGATCGGGACCACCAGCGAGGAGCATGCCTTCTTCCTGGTTCCCGCCGGGATCGTTCCCCACATCACCGAGGACTACCTGCGCCTGGTGCTGGCCGGGTACCGGCTGGACCCGTCCGTCCTGGACTCGTATCGCGCGCAGAACCCGGACGCATCACCCGGCGACCTGATGATCGCCGTGATGACGGACTGGTTCTTCCGCATCCCCGCGGTCCGCGTTGTCGAGGCGCATCCGGCTCACGTCTACGAATTCACGTGGCGCTCATCGCTGTTCGACGGCAAACTCGGAGCCTGTCACGCGCTCGACATCCCGTTCGTGTTCGACGTGCTGCACAAGCCGGAGACCTCGCGCATCACCGGACCGAACCCGCCGCAGAGCCTTGCCGACGAGATGCACCGTGCGTGGGTCGATTTCGTGCGTGACGGGGACCCCGGCTGGGCGCAGTACGGGTCCGAGCGCACGGTGAAGATGTTCGGGACGGAGTCGTCCGTGGTGAACGACCCGCGGCCCGACACCCGCACGGTGTGGGACGGCGTCCGCTAGCCGGTGAAGGGCGGAACGAACTCGCACGGAACAGCATCGGGGTTCGCCGGGTCCAACGCGTTCAGGACGAATGCGGCGGCTCTCGGCGAACCCACGATGCCCGCGTGCTCGGAGAAGTCGAGATCGCAGGTGTCCTGGACGACGATGTTCGTGGCGTTCGGAGCCTCGACGTAGCCGTCGGTGTACGGCACCACCACCTCGTCGTACCGCGTCATGATGTTGGTGTAGGTGATGCCCGGCGCGTAGCGGTACGACGCGGCGGGCCACGCGACCTGCGACGGGCCCGAGCCCTTCCACAGCGGAGCCAGCGAGACGTACTTGTCGATGTCGTCCGCTCCGCCGAGCACCTGCGCGTAGTAGTTGGGCAGAACGGTGCCCTGCGAATGTCCGACGATGTCGACCTTCTCGGCACCCGTCGCCGACAGCACCTCGTCGACGAACGCGGCGAACTGCGCACCCTTCTCGGGAACCGGCCCGAGGCCGCCGATCGCGGAGATCGGCCACGGCCCCGGCAGGGCTCCGTAGGTGAGCGCGAAGACGCAGTAACCCTCGTTCTTCAGCAACGGTCCGTACACACCCCACCCGGTCTGCTGCCCGGTTCCGGTGCCGTGCACCAGGATCACCGGGTTCGGGTGTTTGGCCGTCGGCACGCACGAGAAATCGTTGGTCCCGGGCAGCGATCCTCCGGGGTTCGCGATCTCCGCCGGGAAGCCACCGAAGAAGTTGTAGTCGACGGGGAGGGGATCGGCTGTGGCGGTCGGGACGCACGCGAGCCACGCGCACGCCGCGAGCGCCACTGTCCAGCGGGTTCTCATCCGCAGAGGCTAGCGGTCACGCCAGCTCGGCCCGGCGGAAGCGCAGTTCTCGCCAGTGCCGGTCTCACCGCCGCGTCCGACGGGTCGTGTCGTCGACGGCCTCGTGAGAAACTGGGCGGCATGAGCATCGGAACCCTGATCCTTCTCCGCCACGGCGAGAGCGAATGGAACGCGTCCAACCAGTTCACGGGATGGCAGGACGTGCGCCTGACCGCGAAGGGCGAGGCCGAAGGCAAGCGCGCCGGCGAACTGCTCGTCGAGGCGGGAGTCCTGCCCGACCTGCTGTTCACCTCGATGCTGCGTCGTGCGATCAGCACCGCGAACATCGCGCTCGATGCTGCCGACCGCCATTGGATCCCCGTCGTCCGCGACTGGCGACTCAACGAGCGGCACTACGGTGCGCTGCAGGGCCTCGACAAGGCAGCCACCAAGGACAAGTACGGCGACGAGCAGTTCATGCTGTGGCGCCGCAGCTACGACACGCCGCCGCCGCCCATCGAGGTCGGCAGCGAGTACAGCCAGGACGCCGACCCGCGGTACGCCGACATCGGTCACGTCCCGCTGACGGAATGCCTGAAGGACGTCGTCGAACGGTTCATCCCGTACTACGAGGAAACCATCGTCCCCGAGCTGAAGCAGGGCAAGAACGTCCTGGTGGCTGCGCACGGCAACTCGCTGCGCGCGCTGGTCAAGTACCTCGACGGCATCTCCGACTCCGAGATCGCCGCGCTGAACATCCCCACCGGCATCCCGCTGCGCTACGACTTGGAAGAGTCCGACGGCAAGCTGGTGCCGACCAATCACGGCGGCACCTACCTCGATCCCGAGGCAGCCGCTGCGGGCGCGAAGGCTGTGGCGAACCAGGGCGAGAAGTAACGCATCGGTGAACACGGTGCGAACGTGTGCCGGACGTGCGGTAACGGCGGGAAAACCCGGCCGACCGTGCGTTCGTGCACGTTCGTGTGACCGTACGATCGGCCCGTGACCACACCGACCGTCGTCCTGATCGCCGCCGTCGCGGCGATCGGCGGATACCTGGTCGCCGGAGTTCTGATCCCCTACCTGAACTCACGGCACGATCGCCGACAGAGTCGCGACAGCGGGCTCACCATGTCCCAGGTGCTCGACCTCATTGTGCTCGCTGCCCACAGCGGTATCGCCGTCGTCGACCAGTTCCACGATGTCGTGTTGTTCAATCCGCGTGCCCAGGAACTGGGACTCGTGCGCGGACGGTCGCTCGACGACCGCGCGTGGAAGGCCGCGACCAGGGTTCTCGAGACCGGTGAGAACGTCGAGGTGGACCTCACGGTCCTCGACGCCCGAGGTCGCGCCGGCATCGCCGTGAAAGGCACCGCGCAGCTGCTCAGCCGGGAGGACCGCCGTTTCGTCGTCCTCTTCGCCGACGACGACTCCGAGCAGGTCCGTATGGAGGCCACCCGACGAGACTTCGTCGCCAACGTCAGCCACGAGCTCAAGACCCCGGTCGGCGCGATCAGCCTGCTGGCCGAGGCGCTGCTGCAGTCGCGCGACGACCCGGCCTCCGTCCAGCGCTTCGGCGAACGGATGCTCGACGAGTCCACCCGCCTCGGCAACATGGTCAGCGAGCTCATCGCGCTGTCCCGATTGCAGGGCGCCGAGAAGCTCCCCGATCTGGACGTGGTCGACGTCGACAGCGTCGTCAAGCAGGCGTTGGCGCGGTCGGAGATGAAGGCCGAGGTCGCCGGCATCACCGTCACGGTCGACCGTCCCAGCGGTCTCGAAGTCCTCGGCGACCAGACGTTGCTCGTGACGGCGCTGTCCAACCTCGTCGAGAACGCGATCGCCTACTCGCCGAAGGGGTCACCCGTGTCGGTCACCCGGTCGCTGCGTCACGACGAGAACAGCATGACCAGCATGGTGGCGCTGTCGGTGACCGACCGTGGAATCGGCATCGCCAAGGAAGACCAGGAGCGCGTGTTCGAGCGCTTCTTCCGCGTCGACAAGGCCCGCTCGCGCGCCACCGGCGGAACCGGACTGGGCCTCGCCATCGCCAAACACGTCGCCGCGAATCACAACGGCCGCATCGAGCTGTGGAGCAAGCCCGGAACGGGCTCCACCTTCACGCTCCTCGTACCTGCTCACATCGAAGACGACGGCGAGCCGTCATGACCGAGAAGGACACCCCATGACGAGCGTGCTCATCGTCGAAGACGAAGAATCGTTGGCCGACCCGCTGGCGTTCCTGCTGCGCAAGGAAGGGTTCGACGCGACCGTCGTCGGCGACGGCCCCTCGGCCCTGGCCGAATTCGATCGCGTCGGCGCGGACATCGTGCTGCTCGACCTGATGCTGCCCGGCATGAGCGGAACGGACGTCTGCAAGCACCTACGCAGCCGGTCCGGCGTGCCCGTCATCATGGTCACCGCCCGTGACAGCGAGATCGACAAGGTCGTCGGCCTCGAGCTCGGTGCCGACGACTACGTCACCAAGCCGTACTCGTCGCGCGAACTCATCGCCCGCATCCGCGCGGTCCTGCGCCGCGGATCCGACACCGAGGAGATCGACGACAACAGCATCCTCGAAGCCGGGCCCGTGCGCATGGACGTCGAACGCCACGTCGTGATGGTCGGCGGACAGCAGATCACGTTGCCGCTCAAGGAGTTCGACCTGCTCGAGTACCTCCTGCGCAACTCCGGCCGAGTCCTTACCCGCGGGCAGCTGATCGACCGGGTCTGGGGCGCCGACTACGTGGGCGACACCAAGACTCTGGACGTGCACGTCAAGCGTCTGCGCTCGAAGATCGAGGCCGACCCGGCCAAGCCGGTGCACCTCGTGACCGTCCGCGGGCTGGGGTACAAGCTCGAGGAGTGAGCCCCGCTCCCTACGTGCGCTGAGCCTGACGGGTCGCGGGGTGCACGGCGATCAACCCCAAACCTTGCCGACGCCGACACAGCGCGGCCAGCTCGGTGTAGACGTCCTGCCCGAGCAGTTCCTTCAGCTCCGGCGCGTAGGACTGCCAGACGGGCTCGGTGCCCACGTGGGCGTCGGGGGAGGCGGTGCAGTACCAACTGAGGTCAGCGCCGCCCTCACCCCACCCGCGTCGGTCGTACTCGCCGACGACGGTCTGCAGGATCTCGACGCCGTCCGGGCGGGTGACCCAGTCCTGGGTGCGGCGGATGGGCAGCTGCCAGCAGACGTCGGGCTTCACCTCGAGGGGTTCGACGCCGGTGCGCAGCGCCATCCGGTGCAGTGCACAGCCGATACCGCCCTCGAATCCGGGACGGTTGAGGAAGATGCACGCACCCTTGTACTTGCGGGTGCGCAGGGCCTGCTCGCCCTCGAGGTCGTCGACCTCGACGAAGCCCTTCTTGCCGTGTCCCTTGTCGAAGAACTGCCAGTCGTCCGGCGTCAGCATCTCGACGGAGGCGGTGAGCTTGGCGTGATCGTCGTCGTCGGAGAGGAAGGCGCCGTGCGAGCAGCACCCGTCGTCCGGCCGATCGGGGACCGTTCCCTGGCACGCGGGTGTTCCGAAGACGCACGTCCAACTCGACAGCAACCACGTCAGATCCGCGCGGATGACGTGTTCGGAGTTGGTGGGATCGGGAAACTCGATCCACTCTCGCGGGAAGTCGGGCGAGACTTCCGGGGCCGGGTCGAGCTTGCGGGTCGCGGCGGGTTCCAGCACGTCCGCGGGCCGTCCGGTGGCCTCGCCCGACCGTCGCCCGGCCTCCGGCCTACCCGCCTTGTCAGCACGTGTCACAAGCCACGACGCTAGACCCAGTACGGTGTTCCCTGTGCGGTTAGGGGTGCTCGACGTCGGAAGCAACACGGTTCATCTGCTCGTGGTCGACGCCCATCGCGGCGGACACCCGACACCGATGAGCTCCACCAAGGCTGCCTTGCGCCTGGCGGAGAACACCGACGACGCCGGTGACATCACCCAGTCCGGCTCCGATCGACTGGTGCGCACGGTCGCCGACTTCTCGTCCATCGCCACGTCCTCGGGCTGCGGGGAGTTGATGGCCTTTGCCACCTCCGCCGTCCGTGATGCCCGCAATTCGACCGCCGTGCTGAACCGAGTGCGCGACGAAACCGGTGTCAGCCTGCAGGTTCTGTCCGGTGAGGACGAGTCGCGTCTGACCTTCCTCGCCGTGCGTCGGTGGTACGGATGGAGCGCCGGCCGGATCCTCGACCTCGACATCGGCGGCGGTTCCCTCGAACTCAGCACCGGGATCGACGAGAACCCCGACGTCGCGATGTCCCTTCCGCTCGGCGCAGGCCGGCTGACGCGGGACTGGCTGTCCGAGGACCCGCCGGGTAAGCGACGCGTCGCCGTTCTCCGCGACTGGCTCGACGCGGAACTGGTCGAGCCGGCCCGCAAGCTGCTCGAGCCCGGCGTCCCGGACCGTGCGGTGGGAACGTCGAAGACGTTCCGCTCGTTGGCACGCTTGACCGGAGCCGCACCGTCGGCCGCCGGTCCGCGGGTGGTCAGAACCCTGACCGCCGACGGACTTCGCCAGGTCATCTCCTTCATCTCGAGGATGACCTCGGCGGACCGTGCAGAATTGGAAGGTGTGAGCGCGGATCGATCGAGGCAGATGGTGGCCGGTGCACTGGTCGCCGAGGCGAGCATGCGCGCACTGTCGATCGATTCGCTGGAGATCTGTCCGTGGGCTCTGCGTGAGGGACTGATCCTGCGCAAGCTGGACACGGAGACGTTCGGCGAAGTGGTGGAGAGTCGAGAGACATGAGCGACGAGAACAACGACGGCGCTGCGGACACCGGACAGGTGTCGGTGGCCGAACTGCTGGCGCGCAACGGCGCGAAGGTGGGCACACAGGCAGGCGGAGGTCGCCGCCGCCGCGGAATGGCGGGCGGCATCTCCGTCGCAGAACTGACGGGTGAGATCCCGATCGTCCGCCCCGTGGAGAACGCCACTCCCGAGGACACTGCCCGCGAAGACGCAGCACCCGAGGCTGAAGCACCCGAAGACGCAGCGCCCGAGGCTGAAGCACCCGAGGCTGAAGCACCCGAGGACATGGCTCCCGAGGCCGACGAGCCTGCGGTCGCACCGGACGAGACGGCAGCCGACGAGCACGTACGCGACGAGCGACCCGAACCCGTCCGACCGACGCCTGCGCAGGTAGTCCGCCCGTCACGTCCGACACCGGCTTTCGGGCCGGCTCGGCAGGTACGTCCGGAACCGGCGCTGTTCTCCGGCGCCCCGTCGGTGGCTGTCGACAAGTTGCGTGCGGACACCCGTGATCGTGCGGACGAAGCGCGCCCTGTCGATTCCCGTCCCGTAGACCCCCGGCCCGTCGAGGCGGACGACGAGGTGACGAGCGAGAACGACGTCGTCGACACCGCGAGCGCGGAGACGACCATCGTTCCCGCGATCGACCCCCACGACCACGAGACCGACCACGAGGCCCCGGAGACCCCGGCCGAAACCGAGGACGCCCCGTCGGCACCGGCCAAGGGTCGCAGCCCGGTTCGCCAGTGGCTCTCGTTGCTCGGCCAGGGTGTCATTGCGATCGTGCTGGGAGCCCTGCTGTTCAAGGGCTTCGAGCGCCTCTGGGAAATGCTCCCGTGGGTGGCGCTGGTGCTGGCGTTCTTCGTGATCGTCGGGCTCGTCGCCGTGGTGCGTGTGCTGCGCCGTACCGACGACATCGTGTCCATCCTGCTGGCGGTGGTCGTCGGTGGGTTCGTCACGCTGGGCCCCTTGGCCTTCATGCTCAGCACCACGTGACACCCCGCCACGTTCCCGTCGGCCTGTCGACGGCCTCGGTGTATCCGCAGAACACGGAATCAGCTTTTCGATTCGCCGCGGACCTGGGTTACGACGGCATCGAGTTGATGGTGTGGGCGGAACCGATCAGCCAGGACATCGGCGCCATCAAGCAGCTGAGCCGCAGGTACGGCGTTCCGGTCCTGGCGATCCACGCGCCCTGCCTGTTGATCACGCAGCGCGTGTGGGGATCGGATCCGGTGTCCAAGCTGGTGCGGTCGGTCCACGCGGCGGAAGCGCTGGGCGCCGACACGGTCGTCGTGCACCCGCCGTTCCGGTGGCAGCGCATCTACGCCGACGGTTTCGCGGACCAGGTGGCGGAACTCGAGGAAGACAACGAGGGCATGGTCGTGGCCGTCGAGAACATGTTCCCGATGCGCGCCGATCGGTTGTTCGGAGCCGGCAGCGGCTCGGTCAAGCGGCTGACCAAGCGAGGCGGGAAGCCGGGGCTCGGTTTCACGGCGTTCGCGCCGTCGTACGACCCGACCGACGTCGGTCACCGGCATTACACGTTGGACTTCTCCCACACGGCGACCTCGGGTCTCGACGCCGTCACGCTCGCCGCCCGGATGGGCGACGGACTCCGGCACCTGCACCTCGCGGACGGCCGGGGGGCGTCGGTCGACGAGCACCTCGTGCCCGGCGACGGAACTCAACCGGTCGCCGAGGTCTGCCACACACTGGTGGCGCGCGGATTCCAGGGGCAGGCGGTGCTCGAGATCAACACTCAGAACGCGCGCACGGCCACCGAGCGCTCGGCTGCGTTGGAACGGTCCCTGGCCTTCGCGCGGAAGCATCTCGCGCCGGCCTGAACGGTGCTGGATAGTGTCACTATCCACCTTCGGATAGAGTCGCTTCGTGCGCATGTCCGAGCTGGTCGACCGAGCGGGAGTTCCGCGCGCGACCATCAAGTTCTACCTGCGTGAGGGCCTGTTGACGCCCGGAGTGGGACCTACGCCCGATGCACCCACTGCCGCGGCCGACTACACCGAGGACCACCTCGAGCGCGTCCAGTTGATCAGGGCCCTCACCGGAGCCTCCCTGCCGATCGGTCGTATCCGAACGGTCCTCGACGCGTTGGATGCGACATCCGAGACGCTCTATCCCGCGATGGGTCGAGCCTTGCGCGCCCTGCCTCCTTATCTGGACGAGTCCGACGAGCCACTTCGCGCCCTGCGGATCCTCCAGCGATCGGGGCAGACCGTCGACGGGCCGGCTGCGCGGCAGCTCGAGCACGCACTGCGCGCGGCGGATGCGGCAGGGGTTCCGCTGTCGGACGACGACGTCGTGAACTACGCCCGCGCCGTCCGCGTCATCGCCGAGGGGGAGTGGGCGAGGGTGGCCGAGCAGGGTGATCCGCGCAGCGCGGTTCGCTTCGCAGTCCTCGGCACCGTCCTCTACGAGCCTGTCATCGCTGCACTCCGCCGTCTGGCCCACCAGGACCTCGCCCGCGCGGACAGCCTGCATTCGACACCGGATACGACCTCAGAGAACCCCACGACAGATTCGAGTGACACGTGACCGACGCACCGTTCCGCACCCTGACGACTCTGACCAGAGTCGGCCCCGACGTGTTCGAGGGAGTCGTCGACCCGACGTGGACCATCGGACCGAAGGTTCACGGCGGAGCGCTGATGGGTGTCTGTGCATCGGCCGCGGTGCAGCGGCTGGCGCTCGACGACGACCCGGTGGACCTGGCTCCTCTGGCGGTCAGCGCGAGTTACCTCGCTGCCCCCGATCCCGGCCCCGTCACGATCGAGACCACGGTGCTCAAGCGCGGTCGACGCGTCGTCCACGTCGACTCCGTGCTGATGCAGAACGGTAAGCCGGCGGTGCGCGGCGTCGTCACGCTGGGAACGCCGGACGAGGGCGAACCTGTTCATCAGCAGCATGATTCGACACTCGCCTCGGTCCTGGACATGTCGGTGGAGCCGCCGACGTCCGCGCCGCAGATCGTGCCCGGTCACCCCATGGCCGACATCGTCCACATCGCGGCGGGCTGCGACATGCGACACGACCCGGCGACGGCGCACTTCCTCACGGGCAAGCAGGGGTCGATGGAGATCCGGATGTGGGTCCGACCGCGCCCGGAGGACGAGAACGATCCCGCGACTGCCGCCCTCTTCGCGATCATGACCGGCGACATCTGTCCCCCGGTCACGATGAACCGCGGCCTGTTCGGCTGGGCGCCGACGGTGCAGTTGACCACCTATCTCCGCAGACGCCCCGCTCCCGGGTGGTTGCGCGTGAAGTCGTCGAGCACCGTGCTGGGTGGGTCGTGGTTCGAGGAGGACCACACGGTCGTGGACTCGACCGGAGCCGTCGTGGTCCAGAGCCGGCAGCTCGCCATGGTGCCGCTCGCTCCCTGACGGACCGGTGCAGCACGCTCGGACCGACATGGCACGCTGGGGCGCATGACGAGAATTGCGGTGATCGGCGGCGGCCGTATCGGGGAAGCGTTGATCGCAGGACTGATCGAGGGCGGAATGCCGGCCGGGCACGTCGTGCTGTCGGAGAAGTACCCGGCGCGCGCGGATGCGGTGGCCGCTCAGTTCGGTATCCGGTCCACCAGCGTGACCGACGCGATCGAGGGCGCCGACGTGATCGTGGTGGCCGTCAAGCCCGACGACGTCGACTCGGTGATCACACAGATGTCGAAGGCCGAGCTGAACGGTGAGCGCGAGCAGATCATCGTGTCGATGGCGGCCGGCGTTCCGGCGTCGCGGTACGAGCCGAAGCTGCCGGCGGGCATTCCCATCGTCCGGGTCATGCCGAACACCCCGATGCTCGTGGGCGAGGCGATGAGCGTGCTGGCGCCCGGCCGTCACGCCCGCTCGGAGCACATCGAGACGGTGCGCAAACTGCTGGGAACCGTCGGCAAGACGGCCGTCGTGTCCGAGACGAAGATCGACGCGGTCACCGCCGTCTCGGGCTCGGGTCCGGCGTACTTCTTCCTGATGGCCGAAGCGATGATCGACGCCGCCGTGGGTCTCGGATTGCCCCGCGATACAGCCACCACGCTCGTCGTGCAGACGATGGTGGGGTCCGCCGCGATGCTCGATCGCTCCGACGAGTCCCCCCAGGAGCTCCGTGCGGGTGTGACCTCTCCCGGCGGCACGACCGCCGCGGCGATCGCCGAATTGGAGCGAAAGGGCTTCAGAGCTGCGCTTCTCGACGCGATCGACGCTGCGAAGAGCCGCAGTACCGCCCTGGGTTCGACGACCGAATAAATATTGGTCACCCCCACCCGTCGCATAAGTCACTCGAGTCCCGCTAAGCTCGCTGCAGCACGTGCGTGTCTGTTCCGCCGGAGGGGAAGCCGGCGGCGCGGGCGTGCCGGAGGTATGTGGATCTATGGAATCCGTCAACAAGCCGTCCGGGTCGAGCAAGAGCTCGTCCCACGACGGTCAACCGGCTGTGGCCGGAACCCAGTTCCTCACGGTGGCCGAAGTGGCCTCACTGATGAGGGTGTCCAAGATGACCGTGTACCGCTTGGTGCACGGTGGCGAGTTGCCCGCTGTTCGTGTGGGTCGTTCGTTCCGAGTGCATGCGAAGGCGGTGCACGACTACTTGGAGACTTCGTACTTCGACGCGGGCTGAGCACTCGACGTCCGGGCACTCGACGTCCGGATTCGCTGCGCCGAGTCGAATGCCCGGGGAAGGGCATATCCTCCGCGCGTCGTCATCCGGCGCGAGTCCGACTCCCGCTGGTCGGTGGGCCGGTCATCGGTCGTCGTGTGAGCTGGGTATGATGGGGCTGAGTTGCGTGAGCGCGCAGTCCCCATACTGCCGTGTCCGCCGACAACCGAACAGCATCAGCAGCGGTATCAGCAGTGCAGCTGTACAGATACGAAAGAACGCGAGGACACCCGCATGGGTTCAGTGATCAAGAAGCGTCGCAAGCGCATGTCGAAGAAGAAGCACCGCAAGTTGCTTCGCCGCACTCGCGTTCAGCGCAGGAAATTGGGTAAGTGATCCACTAGCCCGCGAAGCATCCACTGCCCGCGACGGTCGTTTGTCGACCATCGCGGGCAGTGTCGTATCCGGAGCGGCCGTATCCGGTGCGACCGGGAGCGGTGACGCCGGCTTCGTGGCACCATGGCGGTGCACGGTGAGACGAACGGGGGTCACGTGAGCCAAGACCGAGTGGAGCGTGACGCTCCGCGAGTCGTGCTCGTCACGGGTGCCAGTCGGTTCCTGGGTGGGTACCTCACCATGCGTCTGGCGCAGAACCCGTCGATCGATCGCGTGATCGCCGTCGACGAGGTGGCCCCGTCGAAGGACATGATCCGCCGCATGGGCCGCGCCGAATTCGTGCGCGCCGACATCCGTAACCCGTTGATCGGCAAGGTCATTCGCAATGCGGGCGTCGACACCGTCGTGCACGCATCGTTGATCTCCCGGCCTCCGAGCGGTGGCGGTCGCACGGTGATGAAGGATCTGAACGTCCTCGGAGCCATGCAGCTGTTCGCCGTCTGCCAGAAGTCTCCGACCGTGCGGCACGTCGTGCTGCGCTCGTCCACCGCCGTCTACGGATGCAGCGCCAAGGACCCCGCCCAGTTCACGGAGGAGATGGGTGCCAGGTCGCGGCCCAAGGGCGGGTTCGCTCGCGACGCCATCGAGACCGAGGGCTACGCACGTGGGCTCGGCCGTCGTCGGCCGGACATCGATGTGACCATCCTGCGGAACGCTCCGATGATCGGCCCACGTCTCAACGGCGCCGTGTCCCGCTACCTGACCTCACCGGTCACCCCGTCGATTCTCGGCCGCGACGCCCGGATGCAACTGCTGCACGAGGAAGATGCCCTGTCCGCTCTGGAACGGGCCACTCTTTCCGGGCCGGCCGGAACCTTCAACATCGCGGCCGACGGCATCATCATGCTGTCCCAGGCGATTCGACGGGCCGGTCGCGTGGAACTCCCGGTTCCGTCGGCGCTGTTCCGCACCACCGGTCGTGCGGTGATGGGATCGTTGATGCGGAGCTTCTCGACCGAGCAGATCGACTACTTCAACTTCGGATGCGGGGTGGACACGACGCGTATGAAGAACGACCTGAGTTTCACGCCGCGCTGGACCACCGTCCAGGCGTTCGACGACTTCGTCCGCGGTGTCGCCCTGACTCCGGTGATCCGCCGGGAATGGGTCGACGCCGTGGAGTCCAGGCTCACGGCTGTCCTCGGCGGCGTACCGCCCCGCGGTCCCGTCGAACTCGCTGCCGGGACGGGACGGAAGTGAGCGACGTGGCCAAAGTCATTCCCCTGCACGGCAAGGCGAACGATCGTCTACGCATGTCCGCCAGTGCTCCGGAGGACGTTCGCGGACGACACCCGTCGTCGTACGCGGAGCGGCCTCCCGCGACGAATCCGCTGATCCCGGGGCCGCGTGTCGACGTCCCGACGCCGCTGGTGTTCCCGGACGTCACGTCGACCGACGACGCCGCGTCCGATCTGCCGACGAAGGAGCCGGCCGCCGAGTCCTCGTCGGCGGTCGAGTCCGTGCGTCGCAGCCTGGTCGAGCGTGTCACCGAGGGAGCGGATTTCCTGCGCACCCGTCTGTCGGGCGACTACGAGGTGGACGAATTCGGATACGACCCGCACTTCGCCGACTCCGTGTGGCTGCCGGCGCTCCGACCGCTCTTCGAGAAGTGGTTCCGCGTCGAGGTCCGCGGCATCGAGAACGTTCCCGCCGAGGGCGGCGCGCTCGTGGTGTCGAACCACGCCGGCGTCATCCCCGTCGACGGTCTGATGGCGTCGGTGGCCATGCGCGATCACCACCCCCAGCATCGCGCGCTGCGCATGCTCGCCGCGGATCTGGCGTTCGAGACGCCGCTGGTCGGCAGCATCGCACGTCGTGCCGGTCATACCCTCGCGTGCCAACCCGACGCCGAGCGGTTGCTGCGCGGCGGCGAGGTCGTCGCCGTGTTCCCCGAGGG
>NZ_JXQS01000076.1:0-210 GCF_000834565.1 Rhodococcus sp. MEB064 | reverse complement strand
GCGCCGAACTGGCACGACTACGCAAGGAGAACGACGCCCTCAAGAAAAAGGTGGCGCAGAGCGAAGCGGTCCAGGAGATCCTGGGAAAAGCATACGAGCTCTTGGAAGGGATCACCGAGAGCTCGACCGAGACCGACGACCAGATCCCACCGGCTCTGATGAGCGCAACCGAGTACGCGCGGTGGCTCGAGCGCAACGCACTGTCCTGAC
>NZ_JXQS01000075.1:0-207 GCF_000834565.1 Rhodococcus sp. MEB064 | reverse complement strand
GCGGCCCTCGAATCCAGGATCGGTACAAGCTCTACCTCGCCATCGACGTGTTCTCCCGCTACCCGGTCGCATGGCGGATCGAGTACACCGAAGACCGGAAATCGGCGGTGGCGATGTTCACCGACGCCATCGCCGCGCACGGCGCCCCGACGGTGCTGCACGCCGACAACGGGGCCGTCATGCGCTCGCACACCTTGATCGACGCCC